>CAZUAH010000090.1:0-34064 GCA_964617665.1 uncultured Pirellulaceae bacterium | reverse complement strand
ATGCTGGTCCCCCAACGACTTCCGCCGATCTATCGAACTCTCGGCAATGTGGCAGACGCTATAGGTGAAGGGAGAAATGATGCGCTTCGATTCGGCTGGTGCCCACTCGTCAGGTTCTGGCCCACTCAGCCCTAGATCTTCGGAAATAGCCCCTCGGCGGTTGCTTTCAGGCCGTCGGTGTCGCGGAGTTCTACGCGATTGTTGTCCATTTCGACGATCAAACCGGCTTCGATCAAGCGGCCAAAGGTGCGCGAGAAGGCTTCGCTGGTCAGGTTCAGATGGCTGGCAATGTGCCGCTTCAACCCTGGCAGTTTTACGGTACCATCGGTTTCCGTTGCCGATTCAAGCAGGAAACGGGCGACCCGGCCGACGGCGTCGCGCAACACGAGGTCCTCCATCAGCGAGATCAGGTGACGGACCCAGAAAGAGAGACCAGTCATCATTTCCAGGCACAACTGATGATCGGTAGTCATTTCCTTGCGGAACGCTTCCAGCGGCAATAGCACGCAAACGGTCGGCACAACTGCTTCGGCATTGGCCGGGCAGTCGAAACCGCCAATCGCGGCGACTTCGGCGAAGGTATGGTCGGGGCCAACCATGTGCAGCACGTGTTCCTTGCCGCTGGGCCCGGTCTTGAAAACTCTTACCATGCCAGTGTCAACTACGTAGATGCCGGGGCATTCATCGCCCTGGCGAAAAATCAATTGTCCCTTGGCAAACTTGCGAATCGAGCCGAATTCGGCAAGCCGTCGGCAGCGTGCGGTATCGACTTGAGCAAAAAGCTGGCAGCGGTTCAGTACTTGCTCGATCGTCGCAGACACGGTCACCTCGCGTTCGATTTAGGGGGAATTGATCCAGGTCAAGGCGTGACACTGGCAAAACGCCTATTATATGAGCGTAAGCAGAGGCCAGCCAGGGTCGTTGGCGGGGCCTCGTTCGGCGAGAATTGCATTGGCGTCGTGGCTCGGCGTCTGATTCGATAAGTTCCACTCAATTCAAGAAAGGGAGAGAATCCTATGTTCTGCAACCAATGTGAACAGACGGCCCACTCGACGGGCTGCGAAAGAAGTCCTGGTGTGTGCGGCAAGAGCGAGGACGTGCAGTCATTGCAGGAGATACTACTGTACGGCCTGAAGGGAATGGCCGCCTATGCAAATCACGCTCGGCGGCTGGGCAAGTCGGACGAGAACGTCAGTGCCTTTATCGAAGAGGCGCTGTTTGCCACCATGACCAACGTCAACTTCGATATTCCCTCGCTGTTGGAGATGAACCTGGAATGCGGACGGCAGAATCTGCGCGTCATGGAATTGCTGGACGAAGGGCACATTGAATCGTTTGGGGAACCCTCGCCCACCAGCGTACGAGAGGGAACCCAGGCCGGCCCCGGGATTTTGATGACGGGCCACGACCTGTTGGATCTGCATAACTTGCTCAACCAGTGCGAAGGCACCGACGTCAAGGTGTACACACACGGCGAGATGTTGCCCGGACACATGTATCCCAAGCTGCGCGAGCATCCGAATCTGGCCGGGCACTTTGGTGGCGCCTGGCAGAAGCAGAAGCGTGAATTCGAGGCCTTCTCCGGGCCGACCGTGGGCACAACGAACTGCGTGCTGATTCCCAGAGAAACCTATGCCGATCGTCTGTTCACGACCCGATGCACGGCCGTACCCGGTGCTACGATAATCAAAGATGACGATTTCTCGGCGGTGATCGCCAAGGCGAAAGAGTGCCCCGCACTTGAGGAGAGCGAAGCGAAGCAGTCGACCATCGGATTCCACCAGAATGTTGTGCTTGGCTTGGCCGACACGATTGTCCAAGCGGTCAAGGACGGCAAGATCAGTCGCTTCTTCCTGATCGGTGGCTGCGACGGTGCGGAACCGGGGCGTAACTACTTCACCGACTACGCACAGGCGACCCCGGCCGACTCGTTCATCCTGACACTTGGTTGCGGCAAGTTCCGTATCCGAGACTACGACTACGGCGAGTTGTTAGGGCTGCCCCGGCTGTTGGACATGGGGCAGTGCAACAATGCTTACAGTGCGATCAAAGTGGCGGTCGCCTTGGCCGAAGCCTTTGACTGCACCGTCAACGATCTGCCGCTGACGCTTGTCGTGTCCTGGTTCGAGCAGAAGGCGGTGGCTGTGCTGCTGACGCTGTTGGCACTGGGCGTTAAGGGTGTTTCCATCGGGCCCAACCCGCCCGGTTTTGTCACGCCCAACGTGTTCAAGGTCCTTCAGGATCAGTTCGACCTTCGGCTGACCGGCGACGACGCCAAGAAAGACCTCGCCCTGGCCGTATCGGGCTAAATCCCAGACGCCATCGACTGGAGACGTTCGTAGGGAGGGCGAAGCTCCCGCAGAGCCGCTGATGTGGGATCGGCTCGGCAGGAGCCTCGCCCTCCCGTTGTTTTGAACAGAACCAGACAGAACCCATAGCCGTTGACGCCCGATCATGGCGATTGACTCGCGGTTTATCGCAACCGATCCGCCTGTGTTGGAAACTCGTCCTGGCAAAACGCGCGATTGACGATCGGCGCGTTTTGCATCCTTGGCGGATAGGGCGAATCGGCAAAGGGCCGCACGCCCGGCGTTCGCGGCGGGTAGCGCGAGGCGGCGAAGAACGCGTCCGTCGGGTCAGGATCAGGAATCGAACGGATATCGTCCTCGTTCCAGTAGGGGCACAGCAAATCTACCCACGCGATCAGCTTGCGTGCGCTAAGAGGATCCACTTCGACCTCATGGTGCTTGCCGCTGATCGCGTTTTCGATGAGCTTGCTCCTGTACGACATTGTGGTCATAGGCGGGAGCGTACGATCGTCTTCCGGCCTCAGCGGATAAACCATCGGCAGCAACGAACCGGCCACGCCGCCATCACAGCCACGCGTGAAGCCGCCCGAGTGGGTCCGCTCGGCACCCAGCGTCAATGTAACGTACGGTTCGGTGTACGAACCGGAGTCGATACTGGGGCGGAACGTCAGGTCGAGATGCTCGCGGCCCTCCCCATCGCCTTGATGGCAGCGACCGCAGTGGCGGTCGAAGATTGGCTGGATGTCGGCGCAATAGCCCAGGTGATAGCGCGATCCCCAAGGCGGTGGCGTTGGTTGAGCCGGGTCGCTTTTCATTGCGATCGACGGTTGACCAATCGGTGTTGTCGTATGTGACTCGTGGCAGCCGATGCAGCCACGCCGCTCGCCCGGCATCACGCCCGTGAACGAACGCATGATGTGCAACGCCCGGTAGCCTTCGTCCAGAAGCTGGAAGTGGACCTGGATGCTGGGTGGCACCTGGACGGCAATGGATCCGTCGCTTTCGATCGGTACAGTGCCCAGAACTCGTTTGATCCCATCGTTGCCCGTGATAGTCAGCGGCGGACCGGCATGCTGATGGAAGGACCGGTTGCGTTCACCCTTTTGGTCGGGCATCTGGCACTTCAGACCGTAAGTAAAGGTCGTATATTCCTGGTGAATCACGCGGACATATTGTGCCTGTTCACGCACGGCATCAGACAATCCCTCGAATACGTTGTTACTGAACAGTATACCCGGCTCGGGCATTCGTCCTTCGCTTTGCGGGCCGGGCCAGGCAACTTGATCAGGGATCGCCTTGGGACGCCCTCTTGGACGTACTGGCATGGCGTAGAGGACGTCGTATTTGCCCCGATGGATTAGCTCACGATTACCCCAGACGTCCATCAGATACAGCGAGAATCGCGCATCGCCTGAACGCCGAGCAGATACCAGGAAGAGCTCTTCGCTCAGAGGATACGGACATCGGTATCCCTCGAACCGTCCAGAGACGTGGTAGTCGGAGTTCTCCAGCTTTTCGGCCGGCCCGTTGCCCACCTCGGCCCACGGCCGTTCCCACGTGACACGACTGAGGCCGTCCGGATAGTTGAACCCTTCGGTCGGATCGATCATTCCGATGCATCCGTGCACGATGTCGTGGTGGCCTTGGCCGGAGAAGATGATCCGTCGCGATCCAGGGATCGGGCGCGCCTCGACCAGCATGTCGGGCCAAGTGCTTTGATTTCCCCACAACGCCGAGACGTTGGTGCCGTCTGGGTTCATCGTCCAGAGACTCTGAATACGCATCAGTTCCTTGTCCGTGTATTCCCAGCGCGTGTACATGACCCGGCCGTCGGGCAACAGGCACGGCGTATACTCCGGCTCATTGCTCATACTGACAACATAGACATTCTTGCCGTCCGAATCGCATCGCGACACGACGTAGCTGGGATGCGCGACGGCGCACCGCGCATAGCTGTTTCCCCGATTTGCCAGGAACATGATGTTGTTGTCCGGCAGGTAAATGGGATCCAAGTCGTCGTATAGGCCATGGGTAATCTGTCGAATTGGACCGCCGTCGATGTTGGTTTCGTAGAGGTGGAATGTCCGTTCGCCCTCCGGGCGCATACAGAACAAGACCTTCCGTGCATCGAATGACAGATCAGGCCGCCAGAACATACCGCGTTGCCCGGTTAGATCCTTTAGAGTTCCGTCAGGCCCCAGGCCATCCAGGGTCATGAGCCGCCCTTCGTTGTTTTGGGCCTGGGGGAAGACACGGTGCATAGATTCATGGTTCAACGCGTCATAACATGGGACGTCAACGAAGAGCAATTTGGAGAAATCGATCAACGGATCTTTCATGAAGATCGTCCGTTTGATCTGACGGATGGCAAGATAGATGCTCTCGACGTCGATGTCCTCTTCGGTGTTCGCCTTCTGATCCGTCCGGTATTTCTCCGCATCTTTCTCGTGAAGCTGGCGGATCTCTTCCTGCGATAGAGCGCGTGGGAGTAATTGCATGCCCTCCAACTGGCCGCGGAATTGGTAGCGACTTCTTGACCCGCTGCCGTCGGCGGAGCCCAGGAAAACCGGTTTCCCTGAATTGGTTGGCTTTCCGGCAATTTCCGCCGAAATGTCAAGTTGGCCATTGATGTAGAGGCAAAGCCGACCGTCATCAACCGTTTGCGCAATGTGATGCCAACTTCCGTCGTTAACTGAAGTCTTCCCATCCAGCGCATTCGGGCCCTTGTCGGTGAAGTGATGGGCTCTAACGGGTCCGCGGTTGACAACCAATAGGAGATCGCCGGGCGAGACTCCCGTGCCCAGCACATCCATCACCTGCCCGCGAGTGCGAACCCAACAGCAGACGGTGTATTCGACGGGCAAATTGGGAGAAAGCGATTTGCCGGCCTTCGTGACCTGGAACGCCGATGCGCCCGCCGCGCCGACCGGGGGCTTATCCGGAATGGCGGTCACTGACGCGATTCTCTCGCGTATGGCCTTCAACGCGGCCAAGTCCGCAGCTAAATCGGGTGGATTCTCCCGCGTTTGGAGTCGGGTGGCTAGTCTTTCCGTCCACAAGAGCTCCGCGATGGTCCGGTCCATATCCGGAGAGCCGCCAGCCTGAAACAGCCAATCTTCCTGCAGCACTTGCTCCAGACGCGGTTCCTGGGCCGCGTCTTCTCCGAACGCGACCATCGACAAGTGTACGCCAAACAGGGCGCAACCAACCGTGGCAATCATGATGCGAGTGTTCATTGCTCCCCTTCCAGTGGCGATCTACACGGATTCTTGCAGAAGCATATGCTCGTTTGTACCTAAGATTATCGTATTGCACACTTTATATCTCAATGTCGCTTCCCAGTATTTCGTTTTGCCCGCTTGGAAAGTAGACTATTATCTTTCAGTAGTGTCATCAAAAGGGACGCTCTGTCCCGGCTCATTTGGATCTTGCGAACCGCAACATGGCCGACGACGCCAAATTCAAGGAGGCAACTCGATGGCCAGCCTCGGTTGCCAGGCTGGTGGTCGCAGGTTGGGTTTGCGCATTTCTGTTCGTCATCGTGCTCTTCTCGGCACTGGCCCAAGAGCCGCCAGCCGACGCTCCCAAACCGAAGGCGGACACAGCGGACAAGGCGGCGGAGCCGAAAGGCAAGGGAGACGCTAAGCCGAAATCTAAACCCGCCGAGCCCAAACCGCCGGAAAAGAGGTTCTTTGAGCAGGACCAGTACGACGTCGTCACGTTGGACAAAGTTAACGATGACGCCGTGCTGAAGGTGATGCCGCTTCCGTTCGAAGATCAACGCATGCCCCCCGAATCGAAGCGGGTTGGTAAGCTACCGCTCCGACTGTTTGACCAGCGGAACGAGAAATATGAGGTGATGTGGCGACACGTCGTCAAGATCGAGTTTTTCGGGGATTTGATCCTGCGTGAGACAGAGAAGATCGTTGCCAATGCTGGCCAGTTAAGCTTGGGTGGCAAGGCCATGGAGGCCGAACGTCAGTTTGACGAAGCCTATCACTTCTACCAGCACCTCCTCCGCAGATACCCCAATACGTTGGGTTTGGCGGAATCGCTGAACGCCTACCTGTATATCAACGCGGGGACGTTATTCAAGCAAGATCGCTACCCCGAGGCTTTCTCCGTCCTGGAAGAGCTGCATAGACGTAATCCGCAGTATAAGCACAGAGGTGGTCCGACCGTGCTGGGAGCGATGGAGGCCGTTGGCGGTCGATTGATTTCCGGGTACGTCGACCGGCAGGACTACTACTCGACGCGTGTACTTTTGGAGAGGCTGGAGAAGGACTACGGCGATCGGCTCAAAATCGGCGAGACGTGGCGGGACCAGCTAGTGGGCATCGCAGCCCAGCAACGGGACGAAGCGACCGCCCATCTTGAAGCGAAGCGTTTTCGAGAGGCTCACGAACTGGCTGGCGAGATGTTGAAGATCTGGCCCGCGTTGGAAGGTGGCCGCGAGTTGGTGCTGGAGATCGCGCGTCAGTATCCGTTGGTGGTTGTGGCGGTGTCCCAGCCGGCCTTCGAAGGACACGAACCGAGCAGCCTGCACAGCACGCCGGCACGCCGAACCGGCAACTTGATGTACCGCACGCTACTCCGCTTCACCGATCGTGGTCCCGAAGGCGGTAGGTATATGTGTCCATATGGAATAGTCCAACAAAGCGACGATCGAAAGGAGTTGATATTCGACCTGCGCGAAGAGGATACCGGCGGGCGGATTACTGCCCACGATCTCTCTAGGCACCTGGCCGCCTTGGCTGATCCCGACGGTAAGCACTACCACTCGGCGTGGGCCAGCTTGATGGCGGGGCTCGAAACGGAAGGGGTCGACCGCGTACGCGTCGAGCTTCGGCGGCCTCACGTCTTGCCGCAAGCGTTGCTGCAGTCGCGTCTGACCTCGGATAACGGACTCTCGACGCGATACAAACAGGAGTCGAAGGACGAGACGGAAATACGTTTCGAGCCGACCAGCACCGGAAGCGATGGCGACGATCTGAGGCCGGTCATTGTGGAACAGTTCTTTCCAGCTCCGCGCGAAGCGATCACTGCATTGCGCAAAGGCAAGATCGACATGATCGATCGCGTGTTGCCGAATGACGCGTTGCGTCTACGCGACGATCCTACGCTACAAGTCGGCCAGTACGCTTTCCCGTCGATTCACGTGCTGGTGCCGAATACGGATAACCCACATCTGAACAATCGCACATTTCGTCGTGCCTTGGTGTACGGGATCAACCGTCGAATCATCCTGAACAAGGGGCTTCTGAACGACAAGTCGATCCCCGGATGCCGTGTGCTCAGCGTCCCCTTCCCCGCGGGCGTCACGGACAACGATCCCTCGGCATACGCATATGACGCTCGTATCGAACCGCGAGTCTATGATCCGGTGATGGCCGCGATCCTGGTCAGCCTGGCAGATCAACAACTTGGTGCGGCCGCAGACATGCGAGAGGAGCCGGCGCCAGTATTGGGCGAGTTGGTGATCGCTCATCCGCCATTCGAAATGCCTCGTTTTGTCTGCAATCAGATCAAGACGCAACTTGATATCATTGGGATCAAATGTTCGCTCAGCGAATTGCCGCCGGGTTGGTCCACGGATCCCAATGGCGAATACGATCTGCTGTATCTTGAGTTAGCCGTTCGCGAGCCATTGGTCGACATTCGTCGCATCTTTGGGCCAGAAGGCGTAGCCCCATCGATAGATCCTTACGTCGGTCTGACTATGAGGCAATTGGACGAGGCGGAAAGTTGGAAGGACGCTCGCGAACTATTGCACAAACTACACCGGCAGATCTACGAAGAGGTCACGGTGATTCCTTTGTGGCAGATGGTTGACCATTTCGTCTACCACAAAGGACTGCGAGGAGTGCTGAATAGTCCCGTGTTTCTCTATCAAGATGTGGACCAGTGGCGAGTCGTGCCACCGGAACTGAAGGAATAGGGAATGACCTTCGTTCGGGCTGACAGACTGAAGATGACATCGGCTCAGACCGCACTTGAGCCCCCTGCCGCATGCGCGGCCCGCTGTCTATCCCGCCGCTTGATACACGCGCTGCTTCTTCTGTCAGCCAGCCTTATTCCCGCAGTCGCTCGCGCCCAGGCTAACTGGGAATACTCTCCGTACTCTGTGAAGATCTGGGTTGCTTTTGAGCATTCTTCGGAGTTGACGGATCGACTGATGGAACAGATTGCCGAGACCATCTACCAGCGAGCGTATGTCGTGGCGGGTGCGACGTGGGCTGTCGAGACGTCTGCTTGTCCAGCCGCGCTGCAAAGCGCCGTTGCGGCGGACATCGAGACTGTGACCATTGACGAAGTCAAAACAGTCGGGGAGTCCATCCTCAAGACAGACGACAAACTGTTCCTGGTCTGCGTTCGGGCGGAAATGGCTGGTTTCGTGATCAGGGTTCGGGAACTGGATTGTCATGCTCGCGTTTGGCGACCAGTCCTAGCTCGGCGCGTCGTTCAGCCGAACAGGATTCCTCGCGAGATGTTCGCCGCCGTAGCCGATGCGTTTTCGCCGATTGCGCGAATCGAAGTACCGAAAGGCAGGGAAGCACAGGTGCGAATCCGAGCTGGCGGTTTGATCAGGAGCGACTCGTCGCCGGCGCAGATTCATGACAACGATGTGCTGATGCCAATCATCCGACGCAACGACCGTGTCGGCGAGCCGGCGGAAACGCTTGGCATTCAGGTCGTGCCCTGGACCTTTATGACGATCGCCGAGCGACAGGGGGCTGTGTTGCACTGCAAGGTCCATTCCTTTACGTCCAAGCCGCTTGGCGGCCGAAGCAGTTCGCGCACGGTCAAGCTGGCTCTGGTCGTCAAGCCGAGAGGTGAAACGACATTCCTTCGGCTGGAGACGCGAGACGAGTCTCGACTGCCGCTTGGCGGATATGAGATCCGCTCCAAAGATCCAGTCACGGAGGAGACGGAAGTAGTTGGCATGACCGACTGGCGCGGAATGCTCGAAGTGCCAAAGGCGGGCCACCCGCTGCGGGTCCTGTACGTTCGGAACGGGGGGCTATTGTTGGCTCGCCTGCCGATGGTGCCAGGATTGGAGGCGGAATCGGCAGCTCAGGTTCGCAATGACGACGTCCGTCTTGAGGCCGAGGGCTTCGTCAAGGGCCTGCAGTCGAAAGTCATGGAGTTGGTGGCAAGGCGTCATCTGTACATGGCTCGCATCAGGCGGCACGTGAAGAAGAAGGAATTCGACGAAGCGGCGGCGCTGTTGCAGAACTTCCGCAAACTAGAAACGCGTTCGGACTTGTTGCGCCAGTTGCGCGATGAAGAGCAACGCACCGAATCATCAAACCCGCGAGTGCAGGCGAAAATCGATAAGTTGTTTCAGGACACGAGCCAGCTACTGGAAAAGTTCTTGGAGCCAGGTGCCGCGCGCGACTTGCAGGCAGAACTGGATGCTGCCAAGAAGTAGCACCGGAATTTCGCGTACGCGATTCAGCGCTCGATTCCGTATTCTTCGATCTTCCGATACACCGTGGCTCGGCCGAGTCCCAGCAGTTTCGCTGCCTCCGGTACGCTGTTGCTGGTGCGTTTCAACGCCTCATGGATCAAACGCTGCTCCCAGACATCCACCCGCAGTGAATCGAAGGTACCGTCACCGGTATCCTGCAAGCCCAGGTCGTCGGGTTGAATCACCTCACCTTCGGCCATTACCACGGCACTATCGATCACGTTGCGTAGCTGACGCACGTTGCCGGGCCAACCGTAGGACAACAGTTTGTGCCGAGCGGTATCAGACATGGTTAACTGAGGACGACCATGCTCCTTCCTGAAACGATCAAGGAAGTAGTTGGCCAACAGGTCGATATCGCCGCCCCGCTCGCGCAACGGTGGTATGTACAGTTCAAACACAGTGAGTCGGTAGTAGAGATCCTCGCGAAATTTCTTCTCGCGCACAAACTCTCGGAGGTCCCGATTCGTAGCCGCAATCACGCGCACGTCGACGGTTCGCTCTTTCGTTCCACCGACGGGCAGGAAGGGGTGGCCGTCAAGGATTCGGAGCAGTTTGGCTTGGCCCTCCAGCGTCATTTCACCCACTTCATCCAGAAACAGCGTCCCGGAGTCCGCCTGTTCGAACCAGCCAATATGGTCTGAATCCGCACCGGTGAACGAGCCTTTCTTGTGGCCAAACAACTGGCTTTCCATTAGATCGCGCGGAATGGCGGCACAGTTCACCGACAACAAGGGGCGATCAGCTCGCGCGCCAAGTCGATGTACGGCTCGCGCTACCAGTTCCTTGCCCACGCCGCTTTCGCCGCGAATCAGCAGACACCCAGTCGCTCGGGCCACACGTTTGCTTCGCTCCTTGAGACGCTGTACCGGTTCGCTTTCGCCGATCAAATCGGCGAAGTCAGCGGACTTGACAATCAGTCGCTGATGCTCGGCCTCGAGCGTCGCCTGCCGGCGGGTTTTGACCAACGCGGCCACCACTATATTGGCCAGTGATTTCGCGAATTGGAAGTGGCTTCTCTTGAATGCTCCCTGTTCAAGGACCAGGTGAATTGCCCCCGGCGTCGTTTGTTCGTGCAGCAATGGCACACAGATTGCGTCTGCGAACTTCGTCAGACAGGGCGGCTTAAGCTTGGACGTTGGATGGTTCATCCATACGGCTTGCCCCTGCCCACAGACGATCCCGGTCAATGTCTCGTTCGTGACGATCGCGTCCGCGGCCCTTTCCGGATTGGCCAGCTTTAGCTTCATCTGGCCATCGTCACTCATCCAGAGAAACCCAACGGCGGTGGCGCCCGTAATCCCGCTTAGTACCTCAAGCGAGATCTGCGTCACTTCATCTGGATCCGAGCAGCCCAACAAACGTATGCTCAACTGGTATAGGACCAGAAAATCGTGCGAGTCCTGGATCTCCTGCAGCAGCGCCGAGGGCTGCACGGCGGGTTTGCCAGTCAGTTCTCCAAGGTCGATGGTCTGATCAAAGACGGCCGTCTTGACGATATTGGGATTCGGATGGGCCACGTCGTCCGGCATCGGCGAGTCTTCGCGGAAAGAAAACTCGACCGAACCGAAACGAACAACGCAACCGTCAACCAGCCGCGCGTCGTCGATCTTCTGTTGGTTCACGTACGTGCCGTTGCGGCTGTGCGCATCGTGCAACGTCCACCCGTCATCGGATCGCTCGATTCGCGCGTGGATACGCGAGCAAAGTGGGTCCGAGAGCACGATATGGCAGTCCGTTCCACGACCAACCAGACTCTCGACCGCCGCGTCAAGAAGAAAGCTCGATCCGGAACGTGTACCGTTCAGTGCAGTAAGAAATGTGTGAAGTTCGGGCACGATACCAGCACGTTCAGCAAGGGTGATCCACCAAGACTGATGGTAACACAGTCTGCGCGAAATGACGATACCAGGGGCTTCGACGCGATTTGTTCTCCAAACAGCGGGGGCGTTTCGTGAAGCGAGTCCCCTGTGCGACGGATGAATGCGGGGCGGATACGCAGAACGCAATACCACGGTCCCGCCTTACGAGAATTTAACCGTCATTGTGCGGTTTCGTTCACATCTTCTTGCCGACCGGACCGTGTGCGGAAATCGCGTCCAATCGGCCAGTGTTGCGTGAGATGAAAGTCGCGTCCCCTCGCGGCAGGATGAACTTCCGGCTAGTGGGCACGTGGGTGGCACATGGCATGCGACGGGAGTCTGAGCTATCTTTGAAGAGCCAAATGGTAGAATTCGCCGCGATTCTCCATTTTGACGCATCTGATCGTCTCTGAACAACCAAGGCAGCAACACTCGATGTCCGATACAAATCGTCTTACCGGCATATTCACACCCAATATCGTCCCTCTCGATGCGAAGGGCGAGATCAATGAACCGGAGTTGCGCCAGTACGTGGACTGGTTGATCGAACGGGGCGTCCACGGATTGTATCCGAACGGTTCGACCGGCGAGTTCACGCGGTTCACTGCCGAGGAGCGTCGCCGCATTGTCGAAATCATGGCTGATCAGGCGGCCGGTCGAGTGCCGATTCTGGCCGGTGCGGCGGAAGCAAACTCGCGCGAGACGATCAAGGCGTGCGAGCACTATCACGGGCTCGGTGTGAAGGCGGTAGCAATTGTATCGCCGTTTTACTACAAGCTTACAGCGGCGGGCGTCTACGCCTACTTCAAAGAAATCGCCGACAATTCGCCCATCGACGTGACTCTGTACAACATCCCCATGTTCGCATCGCCCATCGAGGTACCGACCGTGAGGCGTTTGGCGGAAGAATGCCCGCGTGTTGTGGGGATCAAGGACTCGTCCGGCGATCTGCCCAACATGATGCGCATGATTGCCGAAGTGCGCCCCATTCGCCCCGATTTCAGTTTCCTGACGGGTTGGGACGCGGCACTGATGCCGATGCTCTTGATCGGCTGTGATGGGGGCACGAACGCCACCAGCGGCATTGTGCCAGAGATCACGCGCAAATTGTACGACCTGACGATTGCCAGCCGCTTGGACGAGGCGCGTGATCTGCAGTATCGTCTGCTCAAGCTCTTTGATTCCATGATCTATTCGGCCGAGTTCCCCGAAGGATTCCGCGCGGCGTTGCGTTTGCGAGGCATCGACGTCGGCATCGGCCGGCAGCCAAAATCAGAAAGCCAGAAGCTGGAACTAGACGCGCTGAGCCGCGAACTGCAGTGTCTACTCGCCGCCGAAGGTTTTACCGACGAACCGATTGGCGGTTGCCCAGTGGGGCAAGGTACGGCCCCCGAAGCCGTCGCCCGCATCGTTCAGAGCGTCGTGGGTGAACTCAAGAAACGCGGCATGGCGTGAGCTGGCGCGCGGAGTCATATCCACGTGCGGATCAGCAGAACGTTCATTTGCGCCAATCGCTACCGTTCGGAGATCAGCCGGTTGAGCAGAGCGGCGCCGCCCGAGACGTCTCGCACACGGGCCGCCTGATCGCCTACCTCTCGCTCGATCGGAAGCGGGCCCGAGTAGCCGACTTCGGCCAGAACGTCCAGATAGGCGGCCATGTTCACTTGGCCCTCGCCCAGCGGCACTTCGGCACCCCATTCGCCCTCGACGGCAGGCACGTTGGCGTCTTTGACGTGGACATGGACGATATCCGGGCCAAGGATGCGGACCC
Source organism: uncultured Pirellulaceae bacterium (assembly GCA_964617665.1). Lineage (GTDB taxonomy): Bacteria > Planctomycetota > Planctomycetia > Pirellulales > Pirellulaceae > JADHUC01. The sequence goes on along the minus strand of CAZUAH010000090.1, from coordinate 20,651 downwards.
CTTCGATGGGATTGCCCTTGTTGTACAAGAGCATGTTGGCCGGGTCGAAGTTCACCTTTGCTAGGGGGTGATCGAGTTCGTCGAGGGTCGCGCGGAGCAGCGACGCCGTTTCCTGGCCTGTCTCGAATGCAAGCGTCACGTCCTGCTCGCCCGAGATGTCAAGCGCACGTCGGAGGCAGTCGATGAAGTCCCCTCGCTCGGGGCTCCCGACCTCGGGAAGGAAGCCCGCGTGGACCGACATGACCGAAAGGGCCAGTGCCTTCGCTTTCTTGGCACCCCATGCGACCAACTCCAATCGCTCTTCTCGGAGCGCCGGATCGGCAAAACCACCCGTCTTCTGGATCGTTGCGGGTGATGTGTAGTCCTCGCCGGGAAACGCAAGCATCGCCGCCGTTGAGGTAAATGAGGCATTCTGGACACGTTCGATAAAGGTCGCATCGTCCTCCTCCCACGAAGCGTGATGCGGATCGCCTAGCGCCAAGTGGACTTGAGACACACCGATCTGTTCGAGCAGATTCTCGAGTTCCGGGATGTTTTGGACCTGGAGGGACCAACTACAAACACCAACCTGCCACTGTTCAGACATCTCCAGAACTCCTCATTCAAACAGAGCCAAACACATTCCAAACCGCCGTTGCGGCCAACGTCCCCATTCGAGCCTGATTGTAGCGGACTGGCCGACCCGATGGTAGATCCTGGGCCGAGGTTGGCAAGTCTTCACGGCGATCCCAGAATCGTCAGTTTCGCAGATGCTTGTCGAGGAACTCGTATGCCCGTTTGCGAGCGTGCGGTGGGAAGTCGTGAGGCCCTTCTGGGTAGATTGCCTGCAAGCAGTCTGCCTTGCCCAACAGCGTGTATACGGGCCGAACTGCCTGAATCACGTCACGGACCCCACTGACGTCGAAGTCCCTGTCGTTCGTGGCCGCGCACGCCAAGAACGGGCGTGGCGCGAAGCTGCCTACAATCTCGGCAAAGTCGAACGGTAATCGCTTCGCTTCGTTCTTGTAGATTGTTGCGATTCGAGGCATATAGCGCGGACCGGTCCAGCTTGGAACGTCGTCTTTGTGAAAAGTGGTGAATCCACAACTGGATACGATCGCTTTCAGGCGCGGGTCGAATGCGGCGGTGAACATTGCATTGTGTCCGCCCAGCGAATGTCCAATCACACCGATTCGTTGTGAGTCGACTTCTGGAAAGGAAGTCAGTAGATCCACGGCGCGAATATTGTCCCAAATCGCCTTCATCGTGCCGCTGGCATATTCGGCGTTAACGGAAAAGTCGTACGCGTGTTCGCCTAGTGACGGATAATCAGGCGCAAGCGTCACGTAACCTCGTTGCGCAAGTTCGAGGGCATAATGCATGTTGTCGCTGCCCGCCAGCCCAACCGGTTCGTCCTTTCCTTCACCCACGGTCTGGTGAAGACAAAGGACGGCGGGCATTCTTCTGTAGGATGGCTCTCCAGAGCCGTCCGTCCGGGGCGGGACATCTGTTCCGCTTGACTGTGCATCGGGAATCAACAACCACGCAGTCACGCGATCAAACGGGTCGCTCTGGTAAGAGATCTTTCGTCTTGTCAGTAAGTCGGCCTGTTTCTCTTCAATCACTTTGACATTCAACGGCACTCGTTGCGTCGCGTCTGGCAGACGGCCCATCACCAGTTGCATGTTAGCCAAAATGTGTTCGCGGCGTTTCTCCCAATCGGCCGCGCTTCTAATTTCATGACGGCGTCCTTCACGGTCGAGGTAGTACGTCAAGTCTTGATGTTCTTCGTATTCGATCGGAGGCAAAGCCGATTCGAAACGGCCAACGGGATATCCGGCGTGGTAAGAGATGACGAATTGACCGTTCGACGTGACGTAACGAATCTCGTCGCGACACTCGAAGTCGCTCAGTCCGCGGCGCCGGATCGATTGTGGACTATTAGGCGAAAGATACTCCTCCGCCACGCGAAACACGATTTCCGTGCGATTCCCCAACGCGTGACCGGTGCTGGTAAAGACGCGGCCGTCGATGTCGTCTTTGGTGATGAAGTGAGGTTCAACGTCCAGACCGACGCTCCGCATGTTGGCAACCATTTCGCGTGCTTCAGAATACGGGCAAGTCATGTCGTCGACACCGTGGATGACAATCACCTTGCCAGAAACTCCGATTTGCCTCATCGCAGCCAGGTGGCCCGGATGGCCGACGAATCGAATCTCTTGGTTATCCGCACTCAAATAGTTCGGGTGTTTGGGGTCTCGGCTCCAGCGAGCGTTCAATCCGCTGCCGCCCGGGAGATTGAAGGCAATGTCGTGACTGAGTTTCTTCATGCCGCACATGTCGATCACGCAAGCGAAGGTGCGCGGGGCCAGTTTGTTGGCCATCAACGTCACGTTGCCGCCACCGGAACCACCGGTACAGAAAATGCGACTGCTATCAAATGGCCGCTCGCCCTTCTTCAGACCGTCCCACACAAACCACAACGCTCGAAGCGCATCCAATGATTGCAGGTAGCCAAAGTCATACGGTTGGGGATCTTCGATCGATGCCTTGCGGCCGCTCTGCAAGTAGTTGACGCAAACGGCGACCACGTTCAGCCGATTGGCCAACGAGTTCGGATTGGCCGTGCCCGCACAATCCTCGCCGCCCCAATTGTGCAGCGTTAGCATGACGCCCGTTTGCTCGTTCACGTCATCCAGTTTGCCACCAGGGTAGTGAATCAAGGCCTTCACAGACCGCGGACCAGGGCGATGCGGCCATGATTGAGTGGGAACGAGAACGGAACCGTTACGTGGTGGCAGATCGCCTGAGGCCAGCGAGCACGCGAGAAGCGGTAGCCAGACCGCAAGCACCAGCCATTTCGAGTTGCAGATAGTCACGAGACGATTCCGCGTGGGGATTGGTAGTTGTTCCATTCTCTGCTTGGCTGGTACAACGAGTCAGAGTTTCTTGGCGATCATCGCTTCGAGGACGCTACGGAGGCCGTTCGTGTGCCGCTTCTGGTACTCTTTCAGCAGTGGACGATCGGTTTGATCGACGACGCACTTGGCCCGGGCCTCCGTTTCGCGCGCGGAGATTTCCAGATCAAACGCCGGAACGTGCAATTCGCGGTAACACCATGCTGGGAGGCTGCCCGCCGAGGTGCCATGACGAAACGCGTTGACGGCCGAATGCAGTGGATCCATGCCAGTGGCATACGTGTTGGCAAATTTAACGCTCTCAGCGTTGTAAGCACCGTCCTTCGCTGCACATTTAGGTCCGAGTAGATGCGCGCCACAAATGCCGGCTAGACAATGGAACGAGTAGACCACGTCGACGGGACCCTCGCGAAGGAAATCCATCACGGCGCGCGTCTCGGGTTCACTCGCTGGTCTCGGCCCGCGATAGGTCATGGAGTCTGGATCGGATGTATCCAGCCCGTAGTTATAGTCGACGGTGTCCCAGTCGGCGGGATAGTTGCGGTTCAGGTCGACCCCATTCGCGTTCGTACGCAAATACCACGGTACGCCCTCGGCCAGTCTGCCGCGTTCGTCGAGGTTGACTGATGGGATCGCTGCGATCGAAACCTGCGCGAGCAAGTCCTTACGCTCAGCAAGGATGCTTTCGAAAGCTGGAAGCATCAGTTCGGGGCCCGATTCTCCCGCATGGAGGGCGCCGACGAGGGCGATACATCGCTTTCCATTTCCGATCCGGATCCCCTGGATCTTCTGGCCGCGGACTGTCTGGCCGATTACCTTCACAGCGACCATGCTTGGATACTTCTCCCGCAACTCGGTGATGACATGTTCGATCTTATTCGTCGTCCACCACACTTCAGGATCGCGGACCTTGACAGCAACCGGTCCGGTTGGCTCACCTACCTCAGGAGCCATCCAGTAGGCATAGGTGGAGCCGATCCTGGCAGAATTGTCGACATAGGTGAATTTCCGGTTGTTGGCTGGCTTCAGCGGCCCTTGAAAGACCAACTCGGCGTCACGATGGAGTAGCCCGTCAAAGTACTCCGCGTAGTCTTGTCCGAAGGTGAAAGCGGGCTCTTCGCGTCGGTAGACGCGAACGGTCCGGAACCGGCCCCCACCAGTCTTGCTTTGGAACGCCGGCGTGGATTTGTAGGCCGTCAGATGAACTTCGCCATCCAGCACCTTTGCGCGAAGACGAGTCAGGTCCTTGCGGGACGACGGTGCTGCGGACGTTGGCGTCGTCTCGCATCGTCCGTTGGTTGCAGTCAATGTGAGCGCCGCCACGGGGCCACATGTTCCAAGGAATTCCCGGCGAGATTGTCTTCGAAACATGGATTCTCTATTCCTTTGCACCACGTGCGTCCGATGTCCATTCGCGCACCAGAGCTGCAGAAGTCCCCGGCCCTGAAGCTGCAGCGGGCATCGTCGGCCAGAGTCGTACGGCACCCTCTGTCGAGGACGTCGCCAACAGCGAGCCGTCAGGGGAATACGATAACTCTAGGACGGTTATCCTCTCGGTTGGAGCTTCGTAGTCGGCCACGAGTTCAGCCGAGTCCGCATCCCAGTGCGATACGCTGCCGCCGTAATGCGCGGCCAGAACCGATTCGCCGTCCGGCAGGAACGTCATACGCTGAATTGCGCCTGCTGTCGAAATGGTCAAGTTGAGCTGCCGTGATTCTGCGTCCCAGATCCTCAGCGTCGCGTCGCCCCCCCCCGGGGCTAGGAATATAACATAGGGGGAGGAAAAGACCCCGGCGCTGTCCCCGGGAAGACCGGGCACCGTTGCCAACTCCTTACCGCTTTCGGCGTCCCACAGTTTTGCTTCGCCGGGTTCTTCCCGTTCCTTCCAGCTGCCCGTTGCGGTGGCGAGTGTTTTGCCATCGGGCGAAAAGGTGACGCTGGTCACCGGGAGCAATTGTTCGGCCGACACCCATAGCTTCTGGTGCGACTGGACATGCCACACCGATACGGTCTTGCCCCCACTGGCCACGGCCAGTCGCTCTCCGTCGGGCGAAAAGTCAACACCGAGGAGTTTGTTCTGGCCGGTGGTGAGTTCGCCGACCCGCCGGCCAGCTGCCACATCCCAAAGGTGAACGGTGTCACCGAAAGTTCCCGTGGCCAGCAGTTCACCGTCGGGCGAGAGTTCCCCACAGATGGGCGTCCCACCGCGATACTTGTCCTTTCGCAACAACCGGCCGGTCTGCACGTCCCAGACCTTGATTACTTTGTCATCGCCCGCAGTGACCATCACCCGTCCGTCGGGAGAGAAGAAGGCGAAGCGGCAGCAAACTCGGTCGTCTGTCGCTGGCAACGTCACAATCGGTGGAACGGGTGGCTGCCGCGACTTCCAGAGCTTGATGGTTCCGTCCGTGCTGCCGCTGATCAAGTCGCTGGTATCCGGAGTGAACGCGAGTGTCGTGACGTACTCCGTGTGGCCTCGGAGCGAGTCTCGCTCGGACGCGGATTCGGGATCCCACAACGCAATGGTGGCGTCCGAGTTGCCACTGGCCAGAGTTCCACCTTGGGGCGAGAAAACCAGACACCATATCGCGCCGCGATGACGACTAGCTATTCGTCGTTCGTTACCTGTCTTCATGTCTCGCAAGATAATCGCCCCATCTTCGCCAACGCTGGCCAACGTCTTGCCGTCCGGCGAAAACGCCAGGGCGCCGCCGCGGCGTCCTTCCAACGCGGTGGTTTCAGTCTTCAATGAAACGTCCCAGAGTCTCACTGTCTTATCGGGGCTGCCGGAGGCCAGCAACTTCCCGTCCGGCGAGAAAGCCAAACACCGAACCAACGCGTCGTGTCCTTCCAGGACGGCTTTCTCCTTTGCCGTCTCGATGTCCCACAACCGAACCGTCTTGTCAGAACCGCCGGATGCGACCGTCTTTCCGTCCGGGGCGAACGCCACGGCGAGTACCCAGTCCGTGTGGCCGGCGAGACACGTCGGTTCGTCGTCGCCTGCAACTTGCCATAGTTTCACCGTGTTGTCGCAACTGCCTATCGCTAGAGTCTTGCCATCGGGAGAGAAGGCAACGCAGGACACCTCGGCATCTTCCCCGCCGAGAATTCGCCTAACTTCACCGGTACGGGTGTCGCGAAGCCGGACGGTTTTGTCCTGGTGTGCCGATGCTAGAGTGGTGCCATCAGGCGAGCACGCGATGGAAAGGACGGGAGATGCTTCATCGCGGCTGAGAGACTGCGGCGTTTTAGCGAACTTGGTCGGTTCGGGAAGCGTCGCTACCGAGGCGGTTTCGCCGTCTTCCGTTTTCCGTTCAACGCTTTCGTTCTCGTGGCCCTCAGCGGAGCGCGCTGTGGCCACAGCTTGATCGGACCGCTCGCCTTCGGCGGCCGTGGCTGCCGAATCCTGACCGACTGTCGGCCAGAGCGGCAGCGAACAGATGGCCATGGCAAGAACGGCCAATCGGCTCTTGCCAGACAATCGTCGGTTTTTTTTGCCTCGTGTTGTCATCGTCGATCTCCGCTCTGCCGGATTATTCACGAACGTGCCACGGCTGTGTCAGCCGTGCCAAACCGATCGTAGTCACAACGTTTCTCACGGATTGCGATACCGTGGCACATAGTGTCATTGGATGGTAGACGAGAATCGGACAGGTAGATAGGGACTTCGCGTATGGACGTAACCAGACGAGTACCGATGTAGGCATGCATCGCAACGTGCTTGTTCGCTCGACCGAGACTTACGTTGTGCTCACCACGCAACTGGTGCCGAATGGCCTGCCGCAGCTAACTCGTTTCCAGAATACTGGCACCGAAAGTGAAACCACCGCCAAACGCGCAGAGGCCGAACAGTTCGCCTTTCTTTGCGCCCGGTAGCAGGTCATTCAGGCATAGTGGGATGCTGGTCGACGATGTGTTGCCGTACCTGCTGATGTTGCTGAAAACCTCGACGCCGACACGGCCCTGAATGGCGTCAATGATGCGTTGATTGGCTTGGTGAGGAACGACAAGTTTCAGATCTTCAACCCGGATTCCCTCTCGATCGCAGACACGATTCAGACTAGCCACCATCGTGCGCACTGCTTCGCTGAAGACCTTTCGGCCTTTCATCTGGATATAGCCATCGTGCAACAAGGGCACCGACAGCGTGCTGCCATCTTCGCCTTTCGCGGAAAGCTCTGGGCGGAACAACCGAGCCTTGGCTCTGTCGAAATAGCCCTCACCGTACAGAACGGTTGCCGACGATGCGTCCCCGAACAGAATGGCTGTGTCGAAATCGGCGGGATCCAACAGGGGCGAGAGCACTTCGGCCGTAACCAGCAAGACTCGGCCGTGTGGCATGCTCTGAAGATAGTCGTAGCCTGCCTGAAGTGCGTACAGGTATCCCGAGCAGGCTGCGTTGATGTCATAAGCCTGCGCCATCGATTCGCCTTTGCCGTTCGACAAGGCGTTCAGGATCTGGCAGGCCATCGACGGAGTCATCGACGTGGGGCTGGTGGTGCTGCAGATCAGCAGGTCCAGGTCGTCGACGATCAGGTCTTCTGAGTCGAGCAGTTTCCAGCACGCCCGGGCGGCCATCTCGACGGCGTTTTCACCGTTTTGAGCCCACATACGGGTCTCGATCCCGGTTCGCCGTACAATGTCGTCCACCGACATCCCATTCGCGTTTCGGATTGCGCCCGTCTTGATCAGTTCAGTGTTGGTCATCAAGCGGCTGCCGGTCACCGTTGCCACGGAAGACATGCCTACGCCAAACGGACGGCGTTCTGCGTACTCGTGGGGAATGTGGAGGGTTCCGGTCGTTGTCTTGCGCGAAAGAACCGGCGTCCCGCATTGCTCTTGGGTGATCGGTTTTGGCCGTTTCGACTGGGTGCCGGTGTTGATGCGCATAAAAGGCGAGCCAACGTCGACTACGTCGCCTTCTGAAACGAGGATCTCTTCCAGCACACCCGAGACGGGTGAGGTGATCTCGAATACGCTCTTGGTGGCCTCGAGCGATCCCAACGGGTCGCCTCGTTCGATCGTCGCACCAGGCTCAACGAACAACTCGACGACCGTCACTGTGTCATCGGACGGCCCGGATCCGATTGCCTCGACGATGTGGATGCCTTCTTCGCCCTTTTCAGGCGGAATCCAGCTCAAGTCAAGGTTCAGCAACTCGGCCGCCGTGCTCAGCACACGACTGAACGACGGCATAACCTCGATCTGGTTGGCAAAATTGCATGGGATGTGCGTATCGGGACGGGTCACTCGCCGCATCGCGACCGGGACTCGCGTTTGCTGAGCAATCGTGGCCAGGATCTCACCGCCCAAACCGCAAGTGTGATTATCCTCGTGGACGACCACCAATCGCGCGGTCTTCTCAGCCGAAGCCAAAACGGCATGGTCGTCCCACGGCGAGATGCATCGAAGGTCCAATACCTCGGCCTCGACCCCCGCCTTGTCCAGGGTCTCTCCCACCTTCTTGCAGAGCAGCACAGTGTTGCCCCAGCCGACCAGCGTGATGTCTCGACCAGCTCTTACTTTGCGAGCCGTTCCGATGGGAACAAACTGGCGATCCACATCGGCCGACGTTGTCAATTCTTGGTTATTCAGAAGACTTTTCGGATACAAGAAGACTGTCGGGCGTTCCGATTCGAAAGCCGCATTCAGCAGACCCGCCGCATCCGCCGCGTTCGACGGCATGAAGACGTCTAACCCGGGGGCGTGAGCGATCACGGATTCCTGGGTCTGCGCGTGATACGGCCCCAACCCCGGTCGGTAGCCCCCGCACGCGACCATCACGATGACCGGAGCGTTCCACTGGCCAGCCGTGCGCCAGTGAAGCATGGAAAGTTCCGATACGAGCTGGTTGTATCCCAGCGGCAAAAAGTCGGCAAACTGAATGAACGCCACTGGGCGCTGGCCAGCCACGGCGCGACCAATTGCCGTGCCGATGATCGTTGATTCGGTCAGAGCCGAATTCATGACGCGGCCAGGAAACTGAGTGCTAAGGCCTTTGGTCACACCGAAGACGTCACCCTTCGGATCCTCAACGTCCTCCCCAAACAGAACGAGTTGCGGGTCGCGAGCCAAGCGATCGCGGAGAACTTCGCGCATCGCGTCGCGCATGATCAGTTGCAGCCCATCCTTTGTCCCTCGCCGTTCGCGCGACGGGTGGGTCAGCTCGATCTTCAACGGACATTTGGCATCGAAGATGGGTTCGGGCTCTGGGCCGTTTGCAGACGCTTCATCCGCGGCCTCCACCTCCGCTTTCACTTCTTTGAGGACGTTGTCCAGCTCGTCTTGGGACCATCCGTGTTCCAGCAGCCATTGTTCGAATATGGGAATTGGGTCGCCCGTTTGACGCGACTGCTCGATGTCGGCCGGGTCACGATAGATCGTGTGGTCATCGGCATTGGTATGACTGGTAAGACGCTCGACTTCGTATACCACAACCGCTGGACGACGATCCTGGCGTATCTGTGCGGTAATGCCTCCGAACGCTTCGAATGATACGTCCACGTGACGTCCATCGACAAACTGGACCGGCATGCCGAACAGTTGATCGCCCTGTCCGTCTGGAAGCGAGAAGAAAGTGCGTCCCTTTGTTTCGGTGGAAATGGCAAAACGGTTGTTCTGAACCACGAAAAGCACAGGCAACGAATTGCGGACGGCCTCGGCGCAGGCCTCCAGGAATTCGCCCTGTTGCGTCGTGCCGTCCCCCATGCCGCAATACACGATTGGCGCGGCGTCCTGGTCCTTGACCGCTGCTGCGACGCCGACGGCCTGCAATGGGGCATTGCCCACCGGTGTGGTCATGCTGAGCACGTGCAGCGACGGGTCGCTACAGAACCCGGGCATCCGCCGGCCGTACGAGGAAGAGTTGTGTTTGCAGTAAAGGATGTCGAAAAACGCGCGCGGTGGAACGCCGCGTGCGATCAACAGAGCTTTGTCGCGATAGTGACAGTGCAGCCAATCCTCGGGAATCAAGTGAGGTGCCAAACTAGCCGTGGATTCGTGACCGCTGGAAGCGACGGTGAAAAACGCTTCGCCGCGATTGGTGATCGCCAGCTCCAATTCGTCGATGCATCGGGCGGTGAGCATCGCTCGGTAGAGAGCCAGTTGCTGTTTCCGTTCCATAGCAGGTTCTCACCGTAGGAGACCGGCACAGGTACTAGTAGTGGTCCATCAAACCCAAGACAACGGGCCTTTGGTTCAGTCTTTGGCCCGAGGCGACGTACCGGGGATCCAGCCCCAACGTGTCGCACCCGTTCTGACAATCCACAGATATAGCTAAGCCGTTTCCGTTGACGCCTTTCAACTCGAAGTGCCTTGGAGGCGGTGAATCCCAGCCCATAGAGTCCGCCCGTACAAGTTAGGGATTATAAGCGGTTTCCAACAACAAAGGAAGATGCGCGTTAGGCTGCATCTACTCAGAAATGGAGGCAGTTGTTACGCGGCAAACATAATCGTTTGAGAGAAAGTGCATTCGCTGCAGGGGGTACCACGTATAATTGCAGATGACCAGAGGGACCGTTCAGCCTGCTAGCGGATGGCGCACGGCGAGCATGGCTGCGTCGGCCGTGGCCCGACAGTTCATGCCGCGTCGGTCCCCTTTTCTGAGGCGGTCTGCTTATCTGGCACGTATCGGCAACTTCGCCCGTAACGGTTACGCCGGTCGCGATGAGTTTCTCGATGATTCCGGCTTGTATGAGGAAATCGACTGGAAATGCGGGGTAACGTATGCGCATTCATTTGCCGGCCCGTCGATTAAAAGGGGTATCTTGGGGTATGCAACGAAGATAGGTCAAGTAGGATATACGAGGGAGGAAGTCGCATTCTCGGAAGCATTGTAGGAACTTTTTGCGATTTGCGGCGTCAAAACGCTCAGGAACCGGTCTATTCCGTCTGGGTGCAAATTGTTTGAAATTCCTGCAGTCTGTAAGTAACCTGTATCTAGGTATTTACGTGTTGGTGCGTCTTTCCCGGACATCTAACTCGGGATGTGATCCCGTTCAAGTCGTACGCGAATCAGGAAAAAAGCAATGAGTCGAAACCGCCGCAGTCTTGTTCGCCGTCGGAAGTCTCAAAGTAAACGACGCAAATCCGCTGGACGGTCCCGTTTAACATTGTCAGCCGAGCGGCTCGAAGAACGGACGCTGTTGGCCGGCGATCTACTGTCTAGTGGTATTAGTCCGTGGCAGAATCCTTATCTTCCCTCGGATGTCAATTTCGACCTTGAGACAACAGCGCTGGACGCCCTCGTATTAATCCAGAGTCTCAATCAGACAGGGTCGCGCAGCTTGGCATCAGCAGACCCGGGTTTGGCTGGAGCCGCCGGCGCTGTGGAAGGTGAAGATCCCGCCAATACCCAGTACATGGACGTGAACGGGGACAGCTACCTTTCTCCGCTTGATGTGCTTGGTGTCATCAACACGATCAACAATGCGGAGGGCGAAGGTAGCCTGTTGACCTTCCTGCATAGTATTACCGACCTGGATGGCAATGCCCTTCAGGATAGGGACAGCGATGGAACGCCGGAGATCATTGCTGGCGAGGAGTTCCTTTACCAAGTGCGCGTCAGGGACTCGCGTAGCCCTCGGTTTGGCGTGTTTTCCGGGTACACGATCGTCCCTGTTGATTTCGGCTTGGTGACCCCAGCCTATCAAGAGGTACAGTCCCTGGCCATCGACCCGACTGCAAATGGCGGCAGCTTCACGCTGCAATGGAACGGAAGTGTGTCGACCGAGATTGATGTTGGCTCCGACTATCAATTCGACGCACAGCAGCAGGTATGGTCGCCTGAGGCAGGTCTACTTAGCGTGTCCAGTAGCGAACGTGCCGCCATCATCCAAGCCGCGGTCGAGTCCATTACCGGCCTCGATTCAAGCAACGTGGAGGTTACCCAGACGGCTTACCTGACCTACGACATCACATTCACGGGAAACCTTGCGAACGGGAATGTCGCGGAAATGGTGCCGCAAGAGGTAGCCGGCAAGGAACTCCGCTCCGGCATGGATATTAACGGTACAGGTACCGACATTCCTGGAAGTCCGCCTACGGCTGTGGTTACCGTGACGGAGCGCGTTGCCGCGGATCCCGACAGTAACCTCTCCTTCCTCTCGGCGGCGAATAGCGCCTCTAATCTCGCAATTGGCGAGGAGAACCGAACGTATACGTTTGCTTTCCAGGGCTTCTTGGACAAAGAGACGGCTCAAACGCCTGCCACTGGCGCGATGAACCTCGGTGCGACCGCAAGGCTCGCGCAGGTAGGCCAGACATTCGAGATTGACTGGGCTGACGGTTGGACTGCCAACAGCACGCATTTGTTCTACGCTGTGCGGTTTACGGCCGACAATGCAGGCACGCTGACCTTGCAGGTGGGACCGCCCGACGCGAACGACAACTTCACCCCGGACGAAATAACGCTCTGGCCCTCGCCACAGGCTCAGCAGGGGCAGGAGCTTAACCTCTTCGTAAATGGTCAAATCGACCCCGGTGTGGAGTTCCCGGTTGCGCTTGACCTGGACATTATCGAGTTGGCCACGGCCGTGGACGACAATGAAACCGTCGACGAAGACTCGGGAGTCACCAACTTCGACGTGCTGGCCAACGATTCTGTTGCCGAAGGTACCAAGCAGCTCGGAGGAATTGTCACGCCGCCGACCAACGGACAAGCAAGTGTGGTGGGCGACCAGATTTCCTACGAGCCGGACCTGAACTACAACAATGACGGCGTCCAGACAGACCAAATCGTCTACGAGATGCATAACGGCCAGGGGAACACGGATCGCGCAACCATTTTCGTCACGGTTGATCCCGTCAACGACCCCCCGGTAAACACCGTACCGGGCAACCAGACGATGGACGAGGATGCGGAACTGACGTTCAACGGCAATGTGTCGATCGCCGATATCGATGCCGACGGGCAGGATGTGGAAGTCACGCTGACTGCCACCAGCACGCTGACTCTCTCGCGGACTGACGAGGTGAATTTCACGGCTGGCGGAGACGGCCAGTCGTCGATGACCATCGAGGGTACCGTCGACGAGATCAACCGCGCTCTGAACGGTATGAAGTACGCGCCGAACCCGAACTTCAACGGAACCGGCACAGTGACCATCAGGACCAATGACAAGGGCAACACGGGCCCGACGAGCGCGGAGGATATCGACTCGATCGTGATCACGGTCGAGCCGCTGAATGATGCACCGGTCAATACCGTTCCGGGTACTCAAACCGTTGCGAGCGACAGTTTGCCCCTCAATTTTGGCACCAACATCTCGGTAGACGACCCGTTGGACATACCCTACGCCCCGGGTGGCGATGTGGAAGTCGAAGTGAGTCTTTCACTAGCGCTGCCGAGCACGGGGACTCTGACGTTAGGTTCGACAAACAACGTGACTATCGAAGATGGCGCCAACGGCAGCGCGGCTGTGACAATTAAGGGCACGACCGCAAACGTCAACGCGGCGCTGAACGGTCTTGAGTACAACAACACAGAACTGAGCGCGCAGGACACGCTAACCGTCACGACCGACGATCTGGGCAACGAGGACAAGGATGGATTAAGCGCTGCATTAACCGACACGGATACCGTAGCAATCAACGTGGTGCCCCCCACGCGACCCTTTGCCGCAGCCGATCTATATGACGTTAATGAAGACAGTGGCGATACCGAGTTCACGGTGTTGGTCAACGACTTCAACTACGACAGCCAAATGGGTGGAGCTAATCTGAATATCACCGCGGTCACGCAGCCTGCGGTTGGCGGCTCCGTCGCTAATAACGGGACGTCCGTCACGTTTACTGCCGCCGACAACTATGCTGGCACGACCACGTTTACGTACACGATCGAGGACACCTCCAATGCGGGAGATGGCCCAAGCACCGGCCAAGTGACGGTGGACGTCATGGCCATCAACGACGATCCGACACTTGATTTGATCCCCGATCCGCCCGCTGTCTTGGAAGACACGCCGCAGACAGTGAACCTGATGGGAATTTCGGCAGGTCCTCTTGAGGACCAGGCACTTACGGTCACGGCTACCAGCAACAACACCGGCCTGATTCCCAATCCGACGGTCAACTATACGTCGCCGGGTGCCACAGGGTCCGTGAGCTACACACCGGTCCTGAATCAGAACGGCGGCCCCGTAACCATGACCGTGACCGTCACCGACGCCGGCTTGGACGGGATCTCCGGCAACGCGGACGATGCCTCGACCTCCCAATCCTTCACCGTTAACGTCACGGCGGTCAACGACGCTCCGGAATTTATGGCTCCGGACACGCGGTCAGTTGCCGAAGATAACACGCTGACGTTCACGGGCGTGGATATCGTTTCTCTCGATGACGTTGAAGACGATAACCTAACGGTCACAATCACTCCCACTAACGGTACGGTCAGTCTCACGACTGTCTCTGGCACCGAGAGCGAGGTGAACGCAGCGCTTGCAGGGCTGACCTATACGCCGACGGCTGACTACAACGGTCCGGCGTCAATCACCCTGGACGTCGTCGACGATGGGGTCCCCCCAGCGACAGCCGACCACACTATCACCGTCACCGTGAGCGAAGTAAACGACAAACCGACGGCCGTTGACGACAACCCGGGCTTTACCACGAACGAAGAGACGTCCAAAACGATCGCCATCGCGGATCTGATCAGTAACGATTTGAAGGGGCCCGCCAACGAAAGCGGTCAGACGCTGACGATCGTCGACGTGAACGTGGATCCTCAGTACGGAACGGCAACGCTGAACGGCAGCGTAGTGTTCAATCCCGCCGACAATTTCGTCGGTGACGCTATCTTGACCTACACGGTCCAGGATAATGGCACCACGAACGGCTCGGCCGATCCGCTAACGGACGAGGGCGAGTTCACGGTGACCGTCACGGGCCTGAACGACCCACCGGTCAACGACTTGCCGCCCAATCAGACTACCGACGAAGACACACCGTTCACGTTCTCCGTCACCAATGTGATCCCCAACGAAATTACGATCAGCGACGCCGATGCCGGATCCAACCCCGTCCAGACGACGGTTTCCGTGGACAAGGGAGCAACGTTGACGCTCCCGAATGGCACGCCCATGGCATCCATCGTGTTGACCGACACTGTCATCGATATCAACACAAGTCTGGAAGGAATGACCTTCACGCCGCCAACAGGCTTCAATAGCAATGTCGACGGCCTGATCACCCTCACGATCACCACCAACGACCAAGGCCATTCCGAGGGCATCGATAATAGTCAGGTCGGCTCGGCGCTGGAAGACGCGGACACCATCACCATCGAAGTCGTCGACCGAAACGATGATCCGATTCCGCAAGATGACAACGTGACGATGGCAGAAGGTGGAGGCACGTTGACCATCGACGACGCAGTGATCATCGGAAACGATTCGGCCGGTCCGAACGAAGACAATAATCAGACTCTGACGATCATAGGTCATGACTCGACGACGACCCGCGGCGGAACCGTGACACGAGACCCTGGCGGTACTTTCAGGTACACCCCGCCAGACATCGATTTCAACACGGTGGACGACCCTCCGGTAGACACGTTCACCTATACGATCGAGGATGACGGAACCACCCTGGGAAGCCCCGACCCCAAGACCGCTGTTGGTGAAGTGACGGTCACGGTAACCGAGGTCAACGATGATCCCATTGCTGACGACGACCTGCGGCTGATCGATCCTAATCCGAGCGTCGGCCAGCAGTTCACGTTCAGCGCCAGTGAATTCCTGGCGAACGACGAAACCGGTCCGGCAAACGAGAGCGGCCAGACACTCAAGATTGTTGACGTGAGCAACTCGGCCATGGGAGTGAATGTCGAATTGAACGGCACGGATATCATATATACGGTGCCGGCCGGCTTCGACGTGGACCATATGGACACGTTCACCGTCACCATCGAGGACGACGGAACGACTAACGGTGCTGACGATTTCAAACGGGATACGTCGGTAGTTACCGTGCGCGACGTTGTGCCCAGCTACGTAACGGGGCATGTCTACAATGATCTGGCCGGCGACGGCCGTATGAACGGCATCGACCCCGGCATTGGGGGCGTCACAGTCAAGCTGCAAGGCCAAAGCTTGGTTCCGAATAGCGCTCCCGTCGATTTGGAGACACAGACCGACGAAAACGGGTACTACTATTTCGCCGGCGTCTTGCCAAACTTGGACGGCTACAGATACACGATTACGCATGTGCACCCGAACCACTTCAGCCAGGGACAGGCATCGGCACAGTCCGCGCGAAACGACCTGAATGACCAACACGAAGCGTCGGATGTGATTGTGGACAGTAATACGATCACCGTTGCCCTTCCGTTGTTGGGCTACCAAGACGGCGGCAACCACTACAACAACTTCGGCAAGATGGGGCCCAACCCCGAATGGTCCTCCGTGGACAACGGGGACCTGCTCTACTCGCAGGGAGGCGGCAACGAAACAACTGTCGAACTGGGGCTCATGTTCGAGGTCGATGAGTTCGGCAACGTCAAGTGGTGGTCCGGAGACTGGAGAGGCTACGCTCCGGGTACGGCAAGCCCAAGCGGCGGTTACGAGAATGGCGCGGTATCGACGACCAACGGTCGGTCGATGCGGATCACCGACACCACGAATGGACAGGTCCACCTTATCAACTTGGGTGACCGCGCCCGCTGGAGAACCTCGGGAACCAGCACCATAATTCACGTCTACGGTGGACCAGATGATTTTGGCCTAGATGTCTACAGTGCAGCGAATCCCGGCGGCGAAGGCGAGGCGATCACCGAGGACCAAACCATCGAGATGCTGGCCGCCGCCGGCGACCCCGCCCAATACGCAGCCGCTGCGGACGCAGCGTTTGCAGAGATGAGTGCCTGACGATTCGGTCTTCGGCACGAGTGCTCGAAATACAACCTACCATTCGCCCGGTTGCGTGAAGCAGCCGGGCGTTTTCTTTTTTTCGCGCTGGCCGATTGGAATTCGTTCTGTCGGTTGGGCAGGTGGGTCTTCGGCCTCGTTGCCAGCTTTCGTTGCCAGCTTTCGTTGCCAGCTTTCGTTGCCAGCTTTCGTTGCCAGCTTTCGTTGCCAGCGCGCACACGGACCGGTGTTTAACGGCAAGCCGAAGGCGACGGCGTTGGAAGCAGACGGCTGAGCAAAAAACGCAGGCGCCTTCGGCTCGCCGTCAAACGACCTGATGCGAGCCTAAGATGAGCCCTTGGCTTCCCGTTCCAGGCAGCGACCGATCTGGCGGACGGCCTGGCGCAGGCGGTTCTCGTTTTCGACCAGCGCCAAACGTACGTAGCCATTTCCGGCCTCGCCAAAGCCGCTGCCGGGGCTGACGGCCACATCGCCTTTTTCGAGCAGCATCATGGCAAAGTCCATTGTGTCCATCTTGCTGGCCCACGGCTCCGGTACCTTCGACCAGAGAAACATGCCCGCCTTGGGCGCATCCACGTCCCAGCCGATGCGCCGCAAACCATCGACCAGAACGTCACGCCGGCGCTGGTAGATGATGGACTGAGCTTCTACCGCCGCCTCCGTATGACGCAAGGCCACAATCGCGGCGATTTGGATGGCCTGGAACATCCCGTAATCATAGTAGCCTTTAATGGTACCAAGACCGCGTAGCATTTCGGCGTTGCCGCAGCAATAGCCGACCCGCCATCCAGCCATGTTGTAGCCTTTGCTCATCGTCGTGAATTCAACACCCACGTCGCTGGCGCCGGGTGCCGCCAGAAAACTGGGCGGGCGGTATCCATCGAAGGCCACATCGGCGTAGGCAAAGTCGCTGATCACCATGAACCCGTAGCGTTTCGCGAGCTTCACCACTTCGACGAAAAACTCAGGCTCGACGGTAACCGTCGACGGGTTGTGTGGATAGTTGATGATCAGCAGCTTGGGGGCCGGGTACAGATGCTGGCAGGTATAGGCAATATTCGAAAGGAATTTCTCGTGGTCTGCCACTTCTAGCGCAATCACATTGCCAGCAGCCAACGCGACGGCATACATGTGCACTGGAAAATAGGGGTTGGGTACCATCGCAGTATCGCCGGGCCCCATCAGCGCGAGGCACATGTGGCTGAACCCCTCCTTCGATCCGAGGCATACCATGACCTCGTCTTCCGGATCCAATCTGACTCCGTACCTCGTCAGATACTTGGCAGCCACCTCGCGGCGCAAGTTCAAAATACCATTCGACTTGCTGTAGCCGTGGTTGCGCGGGTCCGCAGCCGCCTCATCCAGTTTCTCGATCACGATCGGGTCCGGCGGTTCAGACGGGTTGCCCATCCCCAGGTCGATCACGTCGAAGTTGGCGACCCGTTTTTCGTACAGCAGATTGTTGATCCGCCCGAACATATACGGTGGCAATCGACTAACTCGCGACGCCAGACGTACCTGGAAGGGTGTATCCGCGTCGCCGCCATCCGCTAAATCGATTTCCGCTGACGTGGTCGGCTGTGTGGCCATTTCTACCTATAGAGACGAAAAAGAGTTCTGTTTCTGCATCTGTGAATTGCGTTTCCTATGTCAGAATAGCGTGAATCGCCGGATCGCGAAACCGCTAACTACAGTCGTGAAGCCATCACGAACCTGTCCTTCTGGGGAGTAGTACGGTACGGAATGGTTCGCGCTTTTCTGGGGATTTGGAAATGGAGGCACTTCTGGGCATCGCGTGCATAAGCGCATTCCTGTTTCTGCTGGTGGGCGTCGTTGGGGCCGTGCTTTTCGGAAATGGGACAGAGTAAATGTGTCTTGTCTTGGGGCCGGCATGCAGGTTAAAACACCGCGTCCCTTTCAACGATCTGGTCCGTGAGTAAGGAGTGCCACGTGAATACATCGCTGCAAGAGCGTCTGGAAGCCATTCTTGCGTCTCCAAGCTACAGTTTGGCCGAGGAAGACATTGAACTGCTGCAACGCGACGAATTGCGCCCAGCGCGACTGCAACTGGAGTTCCTCAAGTGCGAGTTGGGACTCAAGAACCAGCAGATCAACTCGACGATTGTGGTCTTTGGCGGAACGCAGGTCGTAGAAAGCGAGCCCGCACTCCAGCGACTGCAGGCGGCCAAAGCCGCATTGGCTGAAATCCCGGATGACGCCGAACGGCAGCGAGCGGTGGCCCGAGCTGAGAGGGTCGTCGCCAAGAGCCAATACTACGACGCGGCTCGCGAATTGTGCCGGTTGGTCTCTGCTGCCGCCCAGGACGAGAGTCCCGGTGAATACGTAGTTGTTACCGGCGGGGGACCGGGCATCATGGAAGCGGCGAATCGTGGGGCATACGATGCCGGCGTAAAGTCGATTGGCCTGAACATCACGCTGCCCGCCGAGCAAATGCCCAATCCCTACATCACACCGGAACTGTGCTTCCAATTCCACTATTTTGCCCTGCGCAAGATGCATTTTCTGATGCGTGCCAAAGGGCTGGTCGTGTTCCCCGGCGGCTTTGGCACGTTGGACGAACTGTTCGACGCACTCACGTTGCGACAGACGCAACGCATGCAGCAAATCCCTGTCATCCTGTTTGGGCGAGAGTATTGGGACCGCGTGGTCGATTTTCAGTTCCTGGCGGACGAAGGCGTCATTGCCGACAGCCACCTGGACCTGATCGACTATGCCGAAACACCGCAGGAAGCGTGGGACATCATCTCCGAATTTCACGACTACCCGCCGCTCGAGTTCTGACTGAGTGATGCGGGAAACGATGCTGCCGCTCGGGCTCGACCCGGCAATGCATAGCAAGCGTCATTCGGCCCCTTCGGTTCCGTAGTCCACCCATGCTTGTCTCTCACTTTCACCTAGCTTCACAAACCCTTGTTTTTTCCAGGATTTCCACTTCCACTTGGCTTCTACTTCGCTTCGCTGAAATACAGATTTCACACACTTATGGGGAGGGGGATCGAAACAGGGTTCGAGGTCAGATTGCTCCATCTCTGAAAAACAAACTGCCCCCAGTCTGTCGGGCTGGGGGCAGTTGTATCATAGCCGCCGCTCAGATAGCAAACGGCTTGGCCGTTTACCACTTCTTGATTGCTGGCATTCTGATTTGAACAAGCAAGGGGCATCCAATGCTGACTCGAATCCGACATGAAGTGGGTCGAAAAACTGGCCTCACTGTTCATGTTCGCTACTCCCGCCAATGTTCAGGCTTCATCAGAGCATCAGCTCACTTCACTCTCCCGCTCACACAGCCTATGACGTCTGGCCGAAGTGCTTGAATCATCCAGGCGTTCGCGTGTTCGTCTGGAATGGGATACGGCGTTTCAAATCCTAGACAGCCTGCCGGCTCGAAGCCGTGGCGTGGGTAGTATTCTGGATGTCCGAGTACAAATACGAGATCGCCTCCTGATTGAGAAAGAAGCTGCAATCCTCTCTCAATCAGTTTGGCACCAATTCCTTGCTTCCGCGCATCAGGCACGACTGCCAGCGGAGCGAGAATGGCAATCGGGGATGTATTCTCCGTTTCCGTCAGACACGCCGAGGTGAATAGAATGTGTCCCACCGCCTGCTCGCCTTCGAAGGCAAGCAGTGACAGAATGAGATTCGCACTAGGGTCATCCAAGAGGTCTCCGACGAGGCCCGCCTCCTTGTCGTGGCCGAACGCCAGACGTTCTACATTTAGTACATCATCCAAATCCGATTCCGAAGCCTCTCTTATTTGCATCCATTCGTCCCTTGCGCGTGGTTTTCGACGCGTCGCTGCCGACGACTGTGACTTTGACGCCGATTTCCGCGGAGCGGAATTCGATGACAGTTTTTGACGGTAGAGTCCCAG
>CAZUAH010000089.1:0-34180 GCA_964617665.1 uncultured Pirellulaceae bacterium | reverse complement strand
CTCACAAAACCAGCTCAGTTAACCAGGAAAGAGCAAGTTTGGCGCCCCCGAGAGTCTGCCCCGGTCGCTCCTGCGACAACATCCGCGCCGCCAACTTCCGCAACTCCGCATAGACCAGCGGCAAGAGTTTCTCGGCCGCGATGGGATCGCCATCTTCAACGGCGGACAGGATCTGAGTAACTTCGCTGGCCACGGACTGCGGCTCCTGGGAAGTGAGTCGAGCACATCCAGTATAGCCGGATGACCGCCTTCGCGACAATGTACCAACACGGCGTCGCTGCCGTGCGGAGTTGCGAGCCCAGCTCGCCTAGTGTTCAATAGGTACCTCGCGATTACTTGTTTGGGCCGAGGCAGAACCATGAATACGAACGTACATGTGGCGGGAAGCGACGAGATCAAGATAGCGTTGATCGGGTGCGGAGGCCGAGGCACTGGGGCGGTGGCTCAAGCGTTGAACACGGCCGGGCCGGTCAGACTGTGGGCGATGGCCGATGCTTTTGAAGATCGGCTGGAGCGCAGCCTTGAACTGCTTCTGAAAGGCGCCAAGGTCAGCCGCGGCACAGCCGAGGGGCTGACGCCTCGGATCGACGTTCCACCCGAACGTCGCTTCGTCGGCTTGGACGCCTACGGCAAGGCCATCGACAGCGGCGTGGACTTGGTGCTGCTGACAACGCCTCCCGGCTTTCGCCCCATGCAATTCGAGTACGCCGTCAAACAGGGCAAGCACGTGTTCATGGAGAAGCCCGTGGCCGTCGATTCGCCCGGCATCCGTCAGGTGTTGGCTGCCGGCGCCGAGGCGGATCGCAAGCGGCTGAAAGTTGGCGTGGGATTGCATCGGCGTCACGATCGTGTCTATCAGGAGACGATCAAGCGGATCCACGACGGCGCAATCGGCCGCGTCGAACTATTGCAGGCTTACAGCAACCGGTCCGGCACAGGCAAGTATTTGAAACGCACGCCCGAGATGACCGAAATGCAGTATCAAGTCGGACACTGGTACTACTTCACTTGGCTCAGCGGCGACTTCATTGTCGAACAGAGCGTACACATGCTGGACGTGTGCAATTGGGCCAAGGGCGACTATCCAGTCATGGCTCAGGGCCAAGGCGGCCGGGAAGTCCGCACCGGCAACGACTACGGCCAGATCTACGATCATTTCGCCATAGAGTATACGTACGAAGACGGCAGCAAGATGTTCAGCCAAAACCGGCACATCCGTGGCTGCTGGAACTCGATCGCCCACCACGCATTCGGGCCCGAAGGGCACGCGCACATCGGAAAAGGGATCATCGAGGGCAAGAACGAATGGCAGTTGCGAGAACGCAGCCCCAACCCGTACCAGGTCGAACACGACGAGTTGTTCGACGCCGTGCGAAACGACAAGCCGCACAACGAGGCGGTTTATGGCGCTATGAGCACATTGACCGCCATCATGGGACGCATGGCCGCCTACTCGGGCCAACAAATCCGCCGGCAAGACGCATTAGAGTCGAGAATCAGCCTATTGCCGGAACGTTTGGCTTGGGACGCCGAAGCACCTATATCGCCCGACGCCGACGGCGCCTATCCCGTAGCCATACCAGGCGTGACCAAGGTACTATAGATCGTTAACAATATGACCACAGATCAACCTGAAAAGAGGCCACACCGACTGATCGCCGTCGACCTTGATGGCACGTTAATGGCACCTGACAACTCCGTCTCGGCCGAAAATGTCGAAGCCATCGAGCATGCGATCCGGTATGGGGCGACGGTGACGATCTTCACAGGACGGCCTTACGTAGCAGCAGATACCGTGGCTCGCAAGCTCGGCCTGCCCTCCGTCCCGCTGGTGGCTTTTAACGGTGCGGTTATCCGCCAGCCGAACAATGGCGAAATATTGCGGAGTTTCTGCGTACCGAGTGACTTGGCCGAGGAAGTCGTCGAGCAGTGTAGACGCGACCAATTGCACCTCCAATACTATTTGGACGATCAATTGTATGTCACCGCATACAACGACTGGGTGCGCATTTACTGCGAGCGCAACGAGATGACGTGCGAGGTCGTTCCGGACATGCGCAAGTTTGCCGGACGCGAGCCGGTTAAGTTGCTGGGAATTGACGAGCCGAAAAGAATCGATCAGCTATTCGAGCAATACCAGAAGCGTTGGGACGGTCAACTGTACGTGACACGTTCAATGCCCGAATACGTCGAACTTCTATCGCCGCAGGTATCCAAAGGCATTGCGCTCGACTGGCTGATCGAGTTCTACGGCATCGAACGCAAGAATACCCTGGCAATCGGCGATTCGTTGAACGACGTTCCCATGCTCGAACGCGCTGGGGCTGCCGCGGTGATGCCCGACAGCGTCCAGGACTTGAAGCAGTTGTCGCAGTTCATTCCCCCCGAGCAACGCACCGGGGTGGCCGCGGCCATCCAGTGGTTCCTTGAGCTCGTATGATTCTATTTCGGCGGTTCTGTGGTTTTCACGATTTCGATCGTGGCAATGGCCGCATCGTCTCGAAAACGCAAGGACGCGACGATCTCGTCCAAACTGTCCATGAACTGCACGAAGGATGATTCCTGCCCTTCAACGGCATTCTGCCGTGATTGCTGTCGGTTTCCATGGACGCTGCAAGTGACTTGATCTCGTTCGGAATCGAATGAGTAGTCGCCGTGGTCGGGGCAGTAGTAGCGTACGCCGTACTTGGCTTCAGACAACTGGTCGACCTGATCCACGGGAATGTCGTACAGCTTGCACAGGTTGTAGATCGAGATGATATTTCGGTGGCAGGCGATCCGGGACTTCTCGGTCCAATACAACTGTAGATCGTCGTACAAACGCTTGATCGCGCGGCGATTCAATCGCAAGAGCATGTGTGCTTCCGTGGGCGGTCGAGTCGCTTTGGTCGTGCTGACGTCGATCACTTCACGCAGAATCTCCGGCTTGGTGGCCGCCACCAATTGGTCGCCGACCACGGCCACATGAAGACGCGTCTTCAGCACATACATCTGGCCGCTAAAGGCGTAGATGGCGTGCCCCTTGTAGTCCGGCAGCCGATAGGCGTCCAGGCTGAGTTGCAGGCCACCAATGAGGTTTTTCTTGGTCAGAAAGATCTGTTGCGAAAGGTGGTCCAGCAAACGTGCCGCGTGTTCCTGGCTTTCGATGTCGACGGTGACATAGACCGGTACGTTCGCGGCCATCAGCATTGCACTGGCGGCCGCCTGGATCGGAAACGGTACGTCGCCGATCATCGGCAGATCGGCCGATCCCAGTTGAGTTGCGTCGATCTGCAGAATCGTCTCGCCGTCACAGAAATGCAGGCCGAATCGGTCGCCCAGCCATTCCATATCGGTCAGCGTAGGATTCGCCTGCAAAACTTCAGCCAAACCAGGAATCCCGCCCAGGAATCGAGCGATGTTCTCGCGGCCCGGCACCATCACCAACGAGGTTACAGCCGACGGAGCAATTCGTTCGGTGCCGATCGGCTGTGGTATTTGGTCAACCATTCCCTGTAAGCCTCGGTAAAGGTCTCCATTGGCGAAGGGAAGTACGCAAGTCTCGAACTTCAAATGCGAATCGACGGTAATACGGATTGCCAACGGGTCGAATACCGTCTTCCAGAACGATTCGTAACGCTTTTTGTAGCGTTCGTATTCGGCTGCTTCCTGCTCTGATATGTTCAGCACCGACAACTCGACGTTCGGGGTAAGGTATCGCAGGCGGTTGTGCAAAGAACAGGTACACATGTCGTGTTCGGCATCGAACGCGTACCCGCCTCCGTGTGGGCAGACGATCTTATCGCGATCCACGAAACGTCCTTCGATCAGATCGCTGAGCGATTCCGGCGATCGTCCGTTCTCCAGACGGTAGAACAACGAAGCGTTGTTCAGCATCACCAGGTTGTTGAAGCACTGCAGACGCCGCTTTTCTGAGATTTTGGCCGCGGGCCCAACCAGGCTCTTGATGAACGCCTCGGATGCAAAGAAGTAACCGGCGTTTGCGGCTTCCGATGGAGGCAAGATCGTTGTCACGTAACGATAATCCGATGCGTTTTGAAGTCCAGGCGAGAGGCCAACTGCTACGTCGATGACTCGTCGAATCGCGCGGTGAGAATTGGAGAAGACATGGTAATCGTCGAAAGTGACCGCGAAGGCGCTTACCATGCGATCGTTCGTATAGTGCACGCTCACCTTCTGGCCGCGATAGTTGAACTCGCGGCTGACCAAGTTCGGAAATTCCTTGCGGATTTCGGCCAGCCAGCCGTCAGCGGCTTTCTGGAATGCCTCGGGCTGCTTGGCTTGAAGGATCAGCGTCAGGTCCGTGCCCTCCAGCACGAACGGGTCTGCCCCGGTGATGGCGACTTCCCCGATCACGTGTTCTGCTGACAACTTGATCAGATCGTTCCACCGCATGCACAACTGATTTTCCAGCTTGGCACGCACTTGGCTGTCCTGTGCCCGCAGCGTGAACAGTCGCACAACGGCATCGCCCCAATGCGAGGTCAAGTCGACCAACTCGCCCAACGGCTGCATGGCGTTGAAGTGAAGGAAGTACTGGTCTTCAGGCACTAGCTTGGTTATGTCGTGCGGTTTCGGTTCAATCTTGTCGCGTGTCCGCTTCTCCTCCAGCAACTTCTCGTAAGGCAGCGACCTCAACGACGGCGGGCGCAGGCTGCTGACGTGCCTCGTTAGATTGCCGACGCCGCTTCCCTTGCCCAGTGTCTCGCGCTGCAGCGACTCTTGAATCGCCAGCGATTTGGTGAAGACCTGATACAAGCTGGTCTCCAGCACGTTGCTATCGGGCGCCTGCTTTGGGAAGGCGGGCGGCGCAACGCCATAGCGGGCTCGTGACTGCAGCAGACAGTACTGGAAGAACGTCTCTTCGGGATAGTACCGCAGCAAATGGGCAAAGTAGAGATTCTGCTGCCGAGCCCATTCCGTGAATATGGCTTTCGCGCCCGCTTGTGTCTGAGGGATCGTCACCTTCACGTCGCCGTCCCGCACTTCGACTCGTCGTGAACCATCTGGGTTTTCCGAGACGATTTCGTACGAGAGTTTCAGAGTCACGTCCCCTTCGCCACGCAGACGCCCGTAGAACTCGGCATGCTTCTGGTGAAACTTGGTTTCTTTTGGATAGATGAGATACGCTTGTTTGTCAGTGGATTTCAGGCGCAAGTAATTGCTCTTCTCGAACTCCTCGGCCAGAAACGGCTGTTCCAGCCGTAGCCTGAACGCGCAAATATCGCCTTCCTGGCTGCGATAGACCTCCACCTTTTGCTGGAAAGGCAACGCGTCATCGCCTGCTGCCCGCAGCGAAGGCAAGGTATAAAATGCGCTACACGCGGCGAGTATCATCGCACAGTTTTTCGTCATCGGTTCATCTCCCGTGTTGATCGTTGGTGGTAGTTCGCTCCGCCAGGACGTAAACGTGCTATAACCGTATGCTAGCCGCCGTGCACTGCAACAACAAGGAACTGATATGGCCGTTTCCGGTCCTTTCCCAATGGCACGGGGCGTAGGCTTTGCCCTTTTTTGCGACTCGGCTTGGACAATCGCGTCAGATCTCGCGACGGTTGGTGTGTAAATAGGTGAAGGGAACGGGCGATCGCGATGGACAAGAAACAGGCTGTTTGCGATACCGAGCGAATCGAACACTTTTTGGGCGATCAGCTCAGCGACGGCGAACAAGCGGATTTCGAGCAGCATTTGAATGCTTGCGACGCTTGCCGGCTGGAGTTGGAAAAACGAGCCGCTGAGCCAGACGTTTGGCAGGAGATACGCGAATCGCTCAGTTCGGCCGACGGCGGCCCGCGAGACGATCCGCAGACTGACGCGTCCGCCTCACTCGGTTCTTCAGACGCGCCGAGTAGTGATGGCGAGGCTGTGCGAGCCGACGCGGTGCTCCAGTGCCTCGCACCCACCGACGATCCGAGAATGTTGGGGCGGTTCGGGGGCTACGAGATATCGGGCGTCATTGGCTGTGGCGGGATGGGCGTCGTGCTGAAGGGATTCGATGCGGCTTTGAACCGTTATGTGGCGATCAAGGCTTTGGCTCCGCATTTGGCGGTTAGTGGCTCGGCGCGGAAAAGGTTCGCTCGCGAAGCTCAGGCAGCCGCGGCTGTGGTGCACGAGAACGTCGTGGCCATTCATGGCGTGGCGGAGGCAGCCGATCTGCCATACTTCGTGATGCCGTACGTCCGCGGCCCGTCGCTTCAGAAACGACTGAACGAACACGGTCCGCTTGGGGTCACCGAAATACTGCGCATCGCGATGCAGACCGCCGTTGGGCTGACAGCGGCACACGCCCAAGGGCTAGTGCATCGGGACATCAAGCCGGCCAATATCCTGCTGGCCGACGGCGTCGAGCGGGTGAAGATCACCGATTTTGGCCTAGCTCGCGCCGTAGACGATGCCAGCCTGACCCGCACGGGCGTGGTTCCCGGCACACCTCAGTTCATGTCGCCCGAACAGGCCCGCGGCGAGTCGGTGGATGCGCGTAGCGACCTGTTCAGCCTGGGCAGCGTCATGTACGCCATGTGTACGGGCCGTCCACCGTTCCGAGCCGAAACCAGCTACGGCATGCTGCGCCGTATCACCGACACCGAACCACGTTCGATCCGCGAGGTCAATCCCGAGATTCCCGAATGGCTCGTGGCCGTAGTCAACAAGCTGCACGCCAAGGATCCGGCCGAGCGTTTTCAATCGGCCGATGAGGCGGCAGAGCTGCTGGAAGCGTGCCTTGCCCATGTGCAACAGCCGACGGTCGACCCGTTGCCGGAATCGCTTTGCGAGCCGGATACGGTGAAGCAGCCGCATCAGCGATGGTGGCGGATCGCGGCTTGGGCAGGTTCCATTTCAGCCGCGTGTCTCGTTCTTGTCGTAGCGACCGTTCTCTCGGTGGGCGAGCGTTCAGCCGACCAAGAGCGAAACGCGAAGCCACCGCAGCCAGCCCAGAATCTACCGGATATTCGCAGTCGACCCACTCAAGATGCTCCGTCATCGTCCGCAGCCTGGGACGACCGTGTGGACGAACAAGTCCTCCAGTTGGACCAAGACGTCGGCGTCCTGGAACAACAGGCGGCTCGCTTTTGGGAGAACGAATCAATCCAACAAGAACAGTAGGGAAGTAGCAGGAGCGAGCAGAGAAAGCGGAGCTTCTTCGTTGTCTCCCTTCTGCCCTGTTTCATTCTGGAGAGAAGCTCATGAACGGAAATCACAAGAAGACCATCCCGGTGGTGGCAACCCTAGTCGTAATCGTTTGTCATGGTCTCGCTCAAGAGAAGGTGGTAACGGCTCCCGTCATACGCCCGCAGCCTACGACCGGGAGATCGCTCGAACCATTTCGAGACGTCCGCGTCGCTGTCGAGGCGTGGTCGGCTGCAGCGTTGGCGGGAAAGACCGATGAAGCTGCTGCACTGGCCGTGTCGGGAACGAGCCCCGGATCGGACGAGACCATCGAGTCACTTCGCCAGCTTCTGGACGGGCAATCACTCGACATCTACACCGTTATCGCCAATTCCACGACGGGGAATGCGCTCGCTATCTCGCACCGACTCACACTGCCCGAGCCGGACCCAGACGGGCGTTCCACAGGGCGCCTCGTATTCACATTGACTCGAAACTCAGGAAAATGGCTGTTGAGCGATGTGGATTTCGATTCTCTGGAGGAGGCCGCGGAGAAAATCGAAGCGTTTGGGCAGGAAGACCCCGATGCTAGACAAGTCGAATCCAGCCGCGAAGTGAAGGTTTTCCATCTCGCCCACGCAGACGCTCAGTCGATGTGTGCCACGCTCAGCCCCTTATGGCGCGATGTAGCGGTAGCTGCCGACCAGCGATCAAATACGATCATCGCGACGGGCCCAAGCGAAGAGTTGGCCAAGATCGAAGCCCTCTTGCTGCGACTCGATAAACCGTATCCCAATCAAGCCAAGCCCCCTTCCCCCGACGATTTCTTGCGTGCGATGCGTGGGAAACGGCACGAGGGTGCCCCGCCGCAACCAGCAGCGTTACACGAAAAGTACCTCCAACTCGAACGAGAGGCTGCCGAGTTGGCCAAGCAATATCGAGATCTGCCCGGCAAGGGGACACGGGCTCGCACTGGCGCCGCGGCAGTCAAGACACAATTGGCTGAGACCGTCAAACAAGTATTCGATGCCCGCCAGAAGCTTCAACGAGCCGAACTAGCCGCGCTCCGCCAGCGGCTGGCTCGCATCGAACAGCAGATAGCCTCACGCGAACGCATCAAGGAGGAAATCATTGATCGGCGCATCGAAGATCTGCTGAATCCGGAGTATCGTTGGGATGGCTCTGAGGAATCCACGCCACGGCCGACGGCGTCAGCGGGAGTGACTCAAACGCAATCCCTGCAGGAGATGACTCAGACGGGAGACTACATTCCCGCGGATGCCAAGTTCGTCGCGCAGATTCTGTTTTCCGTACCGCATCGAGCACGCGTGACCTTGCCTCCCGATCGAACCGACGCACCAACAATTGAGCTCCCGGCCCGTGTCAATATCTTCGGGAGTTCATCCGACGGGCCCGTGCCTTTTCGGTTGAACAATATTCCAGCCCATGCAGGACTCGAGTTGAGCGGCACGATTGATCTGGCGCCGGTCTGCGCACAGACCCGAGCCTTTTTGCAGCACAACGTCATTCCTATCGAGTTCCACAACGAGGATATGGACCAAGCGTCCAGCGGCAAACTTGTGACCAAGGTCATCTATCTGCCGAAACCGGAGCATCAGGAGTTCGCCATGGCGGGAATCGAGACGATCGTTTCGACGCGTCTGGATCCAGGCCTCAATCCCATCACGGAAGCTGATCGCCGTGGCCATGTGTTGGCTACGGTTCGACTCGGCAATCGCGTGCCGGATGATCCTTCCGAACAGACTGCCACCAACCTCGATTCTTCTTCCCCTACGCGTAGAAAAGTGCTCGGTGTGACCGAGGTTCAGCGACACGACAACGTGCTGGCGGCAACTTTCACTGTGGACGTCACACCACCACCGGGCCTCCAATTCGACAAGTTGGAGGTGATCTTTGAATGTGACAAAGAGCCAAAGTCTTGGCGGGTTCAGATTCCATTTGGTTTCACGCGGATAAGTCCAACACCGCCGGCAGAGGTTCACCCCAGTTTTCCTTTTCCTCTGTATGAGCGGCGTGTCAAACTGGCGCTAGTCTTCCCAGATGAGGAGTCTGCCGAAGCCGCTCGCACGCCACTCGAGCGATTGGCCACCATCAAAGCGATCAATTTTCGAAACAACTTCGGGATGATCGGCGAGCCACCATTCGATGTATCGGGTTCGCACCCGGACATCGGCAACTACCGCTTCTTACTTCGTCTCTCGACGAAGCCAGATCCAGTGTACTCGTCAACGTCGAAAACCGGCACAGGTACATCGTCACTTGGCCACACGCGTAGTCGACCTGAGACCAAGCCCGATGCTGATGACCGTTTTTTGTTGTTGGAAATCGCGGAAAGGCGTTGGGAACTGCTGCAACTGAAAATGCATAGTCCGCAAGCCCCGGGAGAGAAACGTGTCACTCCGAGCGAATTGCTTTCGGGTGCCGAAGAACTCTTGGAGGCTCGGCTAGGTGTGGCGCAGAGCACCGAAGCACACCGAGCAGCACTATACGAACACATCATTCTGTTAAAGAAGACAAAGAAGATTGCCGAGACGCACGTTCAACTTGGTATCGGCGATCAGACGGTCGTCCTCGAGCTGCAGGCTGCGTTGTTGAAGGCCGAACGCCAACTTGAAGCAGAACCGGTTAAAGATCCGTCCGACGCCATCGTTTGGATCGAAGCAATCATGGAAGAGCGGCAAGCCGACGGCCCCCGAGAGTCCGAGGCACTCTACATGTTCGGCGCAGTCGTCTCGCCCGACGGATTGATCGCCACCGTGCTGGAAAAGGACCAGAAGCGAGAACAGGTCTTCGAGCAATTCCGTACAGCCACCGTGAGTTCCGATCACAGAGCGTCTCTGGTGGCGTATAAGCCCGAGTACGGCGTTGCTCTCTTGAAGATAGACGCGACTGGTCGTCCGTTTCTTGCACTGGCGGCCGAGCCGATTGCCGCGAACCGACGGCTCACCGTTCATGCACTTGGCGGTTTTGGTCCAAACTACGCGTCCCATACATCTACGGTTCGTGTTTCTCAGACAAACCACCGCATCGGCGAGACCGACGGGTTTTTCGAGATCGCCGCGCCCGAACCGTTCTACGGACTGCACGTCGGTGCGGCATTGGTGTCGGCAAATGGGCATATGCAGGGCATCATAGGAAGACAAACGCTACCGCTTGAGGCGGTTGATAGCGAAGGTTCCCGCTACGATCCAGAAAGGCCCAAGGTATGGGCAGTACCTGCGAATGTGATCGCCGAGTTGATTCGGGAATATCACGCTGATTCTCCAGCGACTGAACCACGACCAGCACCAAACGCGTCTTCGGCCACCAAGGCCACATCGACCGCCAATTGGGCCGCGAACATGTTTGCGGAGGCACGTGGCGATCTAGGGGACGTCGCCCCCGGTGCCAAGGTCCAACATCGGCTTGTCGTCATGAATCCGTACGTCGAGGACGTCCGTATCGCTTCGATATCACCGACGATATCCCCGAGCAAGCAAATCTCGGTCCCACAAGTCACAAGGTCACTTCTCAAGACTTCCGAGAAGGGAGAGATCATCGTCGAAGTGGACGCTGGGCAAGATGTGGGAGTCTACACAGAATCGCTGACCGTGGCCTTCCACGAGCCGTTCGACGCCGAGTTTGTTTTGCCATTAACTTGGAGCGTTCACGAGCTCGAGCCTGTCGAAGAAGAGCTCGAGCTCGATGGTGCAGTTGACAAGTTCACCTGGGATGTGCTGGGGGTGAAGCTACGTCCGCTGTCACAGGACGCTCTGCCGAACAGGCGTTTCCGCGGCGGGATGCAGATCATCGAAGTACGCAAGCATGGTGCTGCTGCAGAGGCGAAGTTGCAGGTTGACGACGTCATCGTCGGCATTCATCACTGGGAGACCATATCGTTGAACAACGTGGTTTATATCTTGGAGCTTTCCGACCTGCAGCCGAATCAGTACGAGTCGTCTGAGGTCAAGTGCTGGGTGCTCCGTGGCGACGAAACCCTGTCCGTGACGGTGCCCTTGCGAGTTCAGGCGTCAACGGCCGATTGAAGAGCCCCTCCCCAGCCATCCCCTTTTGTCCGACCTACCGAGTGGAATTGATTGGATTTCCACAACGATGGAGGTCGCAAAACGCTCCCAAAGTCCGTCTACTATTAGAGACGGAATGAAGAAGCGACCTGCAGGAGCGACGGATCTGTGATGTCGGATGCGGAATTGGTGGCCAGCGTGCGGCGCGGCGACGTCGAGGCGTTTGGCCGGCTGATCGAGCGATATGAACGAAGTGTGTTAGCCGCTGCGCTCGCAGAACTGCGGGATATGCATCTGGCCGAGGATGTGTCGCAAGAAACACTGCTACTCGCCTTTCGGCGGTTGGATACTCTGCGTGACGAAGCCAAGTTCGGGCCGTGGCTGATGCAGATCGCACGTCGAAAGGTAGTCGACACAGCTAGGGCGCGGCGGGCCCCCGTGAGCGTCCCGCTGGATGACTCTCAACACGAGAGTCCAGGTGTGCCCGGCGACCAAAGCTGGATCGAGAACGAGCATCTGTTGAGTCTAGTCGCTCGTTTGCCGGAACACGAACGTGTGCTCGTCGGGCTGCGATATTTTGACGGTCACAGCATGGCCCAGATCGCCGAAATCACAGCTCGCCCCATCGGCACCGTAACGAAACAGCTTTCTCGCGCGACCCGCCGCTTGCGTTCATGGTGGGACAAGGAGAATCTGCGATGAACCAGAACACTCCCTTGGAAGATCGTCTGGAAGCGTTGGGGACCACGCTTCGCGAACGGCCGCGATTGACCGATCGCGTGATGGACGAAGTTCGCGAGTCAGTCGCTGACGATGCGACCGAAGAACCGTCGACGCTTGCGCCGCGCGGCGGGAAACGTCGCTGGCGGCTCGTCGCTGCGTCCGTCGTTACGGTTGCCACAGTCGCCGGTGCGGTGTTGATCGCCTTACTGGTCGTTCCCTCACCATCCGTCGGCTGGGCGGACGTGACGAAGGCTATCCAGTCGCAGCAGTGGATTCGCGGGACTCTTACAGATTCAGGTGACCGCTCGAACATATGGCTGTCGCCCGAACGGCAGATCTGGGCCAGACGAGGGGGACGTTCCTTCCAGTTCGTCGACGGCCGGGAGCGGGCCAAATACGAGTACTTCGGTGGAGCGATCTTCAAGAGGCCGTTGGGAGAGGAGGATGCGGGCAGGGTCCTTCCGATGGATGCCTTGTCCCAGGACGAGGACGCAATCGGCCCGTGGCTTTTCGGGAGTGTCAAGATCGTCGACCAAGAACGGCGAGAAGTCATGGAAGGCGGCAAGAAATGGATCGAGTTTCATATGGTTCTGTTCCCCGGTAAGGCGAATCAGGCAACATTGCGTGTCGACCCGGAAACCAGGCTTCCCGTCTACCTGTTCGTGACGTCGCCCGATGACGCATCGCAGTCGCACAAGTGGGAGTTCGACTACCCGGAGGACGGCCCGACCGACATCTACGCATTGGGCGTACCGCGCGAAGCCAAACTCGTCGACCGCATGCCCTCGGACGAGGCTCAACGGTTGTTCGACGCCATGGCGGCCAGCCGATCCATGATTGGCGACTTCCGTCTGATGGTCGCCGAAGATGAGGAAGACCGCATTTTCATCGTAAGCCGAAAAGGAGACCGTTGGCGAGTGGACGTGTGCGGCGGCCTCGACCCGCGCGAGCCTGCGGTCGACCAGGCGGTAAGCGACTGGTTCGCAGAGCTGCTGAAACGGGCTAACTCGATCCCGCTGTACATCTGTGATGGAAAGACCGTGTATAGAAATCCCAGCCTCGGCCGGTCCGCCGAAAAAGATGTCCGATGGAGAAGAGTTGGCAGGTACGTAGCACCGCAGGATTTGATGTCCGTGGCGTGGCTCAGCTGCAGGGGCCTAGCGTTTGCGCCGTATGTCAAGCTCTGGGAACTGGTATACCCCGACCTGACTCCCGACGGAGACGCGACGTTCGAGTTGGATCGTCGCCCCTCCGATGCTCCCGGCTATGTGCTGACCAAGCGATCCTGCAAAATGTCCGATCTATCCGTTTGGCACGAATGGTGCTATGTCGACCCTGCTAAAGGACACGCCGTCGTCAAAGCGGAACTGTTCTACGTCCCTGCCGATACGCCTCCAGATCCAGAATCCTGTACCGAGCATTGGAGCATGCGCATGGAGGACTTCCGACAAACAACAAACGGTCTCTGGTATCCCACCGTTCTCCGTAATACGGGATTCATAGTCGAGCATGAGGACGAAATGGCCGGCAGGAAGCCAACGCCACGGACAACAACCGTTTACTACCACATGGATTTGGACGCCGACTTGCCCGATTCTCTCTTCACGATTGACGACGCGCAAGTGACCGATTAGGCCCGGTCTCGGGTGTTGAAAACTTGATCTTGACACCGCCGAAAACCGGCTGTGATGAATCCCTTGTTGTTCCTCTTTATCCGTGGGTCGGCCTTGCCATCGGTGGGCGTAACGACGGAAAACGACACCCACGGATGGCAGCGCCGGCCCACGGATCTGACAGAAAAACCGGATGAACGCCGCTTCGAGTCAATCGCATATTTTCAACAGGTCAGGGCCCTACTCGACGTCTGCTTCCCCAGCAACCGCCTCAAGAAAACGCCGCGCGACTTCCAACTCATCCCGTTTTAATTCGCCGGCGCGGAACTTGCGGATCAGGAATGGAGCGATCTCGGGAAGCGTACTCTGCTGCTCCAGTTTCTCCGCGCAAGCGGAAAACAACTCCGCGTTTTCTGCGTCGGGAAACTGCCTGCGCGAGAACTGTCGCTGCTCTTCCGCAGTCGCAAAAAGCACAGTGGGATAGGTCTCTCGGAGTTCTCGCGCAGCCAGATCGACATCGACTCCCCTCATGCCTCCGGTAACCTTGTCCGTGCTTTCCGCCACGAGTCGCGCCCATGCCTGTGCGAGCAGGCGGCTGTTCGGGCCTGTGGCGCCCACTGGGAATGCTGTTCCTTCCTTCGTGGCCTGCTCCACGACCTTGGCCATTAGCCGTTCCATCTCCGACTGCAATGCTCGCAAAGGCGGGCGTTTCTCGACAAACATGCCCGGAAACGACCGCACCAGCCCGGTTTTGTCGACTATCAGCGCAAAGCCGAGTTCGCCATCATCACTCACGGACGGCAAAATGGGTTTGTCCACCTCCCAGATTTTTTGTTCGCGAAGAAGTCCGAGCAAATGGTCAAGATCTTTCCTTTCCAATCGCGTTTCGTAACGGCCAAACGGCACTACCTTGTCCTCGTATCCCCAGGGCGGTCGCACCAATCGAGCGCGCCCTTGACCATCGACGTGCAATCGCCGCGGCGGCGACAGGCCTCCCGGATTGTGCACGCAGACAAAGCTCTGGACGCCACTCCAGCCGTTAGGCAGATCTGCCTCGCCCGCAATCTGCCGTGGATCAAGCATCGGCAGAGTGAGCCAGTTGGTATACACGGACAAATCCGGTTCGTCGGCACGGGCTCGACGCAGCGGAAGAAAGAATCGGATTCGCACCCGTCCGTTGCCGTCGGGCGGCTTGGCCCCGCGGAAACGACCGCACCAATCGGTCCATCGAATCGTCTCGCCTGGTTGAATGTCCGTCTTGCGCGTCGTCCATGGGCCAGGCGGATCTAGCCGATTAGCGAGATGGACTCGTCCGCCCGCAGTGTCAGTCGCCTCGACAAGATAGACGTCCCAAAGTCGTTCCAGCCAAACCGGCGCGTCCGAAGTATTTCTGAGTTCCAGGACTAGCGGGATGTTGGCCGACTTCTCGTCGCCCGCCTTTGTCAAACGCATCTGCAGGCCGCCTACCGCTTCGCCCCAAGGCACGGCTGTATCATGAGGATTGCGCTGCTTGTCGGCTGAGTCGCCTTTTACAAGTTGCGCGAGTATTTGTCCGACATCATCGCCTGTCGCCGTCGTCTTATCGGGCGCGAGCATCAACTCCGCCGCCTTGCCGTTGACCTCCACGTTTTTGAGAGATGCGACCGGCTCGTCAGAATCGCCGCCCTGTAGGTACGACTGATGGAATAGCCACAAACCGGGTTTGTAGACGCGGAAGGACCAGCGATATTCTGATCCGGGCTTGCCGATCTGGATAGACAGCGGCACATAACAAGATGGCCGGACCTCCACATAGTCGCTGTACCGTTCGCTTGTGCCGCCATACTCGATGGAGATAGGCGTCAGGCGTTTGGCGTCGAAGATAAATCGACCTTCGTGCATCGTTGTGCTGGAGAAGCCGTGCCAGGAGCGGGAAATTCCGTTGCCCGCGGCCACCTTCGACGGCAGCCCTTTGAGTACGAAGTAGAGCGATATCTGCTGGTCGCCGATCTGCACCTCCCGGAACTTGGCCCGTGTACGCAACGACGTCAGGACTCGCGCTCCGCCCGTATAGCTGATCCCTTTCGGGTACCATTCTCGATGCCAACTTCTTGCATTGCGGTAGTCCTCGTATGTGATCTTTCGCTGTTCCTTGCCCGCAAGATGGAAGGTGTACGAAAACGAATCTATGTCGTCTGAAGGACTTCTGAACCAATAGCGGTTCGCCTCGGCTACGCGGTCGAGTATCTCGCGAGCTTTGGCTGCGGTTTCGTCGTCGACGAAGGGCCGGGCGCGGGGATCGTCGCCAAGCACTTGGTCCGAGACATCTTGTCCGTGCGAATCATGCACGTTGGCGATCCGCAGCATTTTGCCGACGTCTTCGTGGGAGGTGACACGCAGTTCCACTTGATAGTCTCCGCCCTCACGGAGCGTAGTCGGTTGTGTGCGGGGCAAAGCGAAGTCCTTCGAGTCGCTTAGTTCGAACCACCACGCGAAACCTGACGCGATGTCGTCGAACTGGAAACGGCCCTCGGCGTCAGTTGTGGTCACCCTGTATACGCTGGAACTGGGCGGAAGCTTGTCTCCATCCAGGTAAATGCGTGTCTCCGGGAGCGGATTCCCGTCTTCGTCGACAAGCTGTCCTTTGATCGTGGCACGGGGCACCATGGTGAAATCGAGGCGATAGGGCTTGCCCGGCAGGATGATACGCTTCTTGTCCCAGCGCGATTCATCCTCTGGCATCTCGTCGGCCATCAGTAGACCACCCTGACGCCCCAGGTTCTCCTCGGCGTAGCCATCTTTCGACGCGAAGATGGATGCAACCTGAACGCCGGCGCCCCACTCGCCCGTTTCCTCATTCTTTATCATCATGCCGGGGCCAAACCGCAGAAGATACCGGCCGTCCGAATCGCTCGTCACCGGCATGGTGCTGCGTAGTGTTCCCATACCACAAGCCGCCCGAATCTTCACGCCCTCCAACGGCTGTCCGTGTACCGTAACCACGCCTTCGACGGCCCACGGCCAGCGTTTCTGCGCTTCGGCTTCGTCCAGCGGGATTGGCGGAAGCTTGAAAACGAAATCGTTAGCCTCGCCATCGCGCACCTCAATCGTGACGGGTTCCTCCAGCCGGTACTCGGGATAGCCGTAAGCGTAGGCCCGTGCCGATACATCAACCTCGTAAGAAGCCGGCGTGAGGTGTTCGATTCGGTATTTCCCATCGTCGCCGGGAAACAGATTTGAATTGAGCGGATTCCACTCGACGTCAAATCCGTCGTTCCGTGTCAAGCGGATGCCTGGCGTCGGATAGGCGATGGGGGCTTCCGTTTCGGAGTCCAGAATCGTAAACGTCGCGGTCGGGCCTTCCTGAATGGAGATCGGGACGAGAGTCGTCGTCTGCGATCCGTCCAGCCGGATTGGCTCACTGACCGCCATCCCCAGCATCTTCTCTTTGCGCGAACCCACGAATGCGGTTACACGGTAGACGCCGGGACGGAGGTTGCTCCTGGACAAGAAGCGGTCTTTGCCGTTGCGGGCGGGGCTGGTTTGGCCAGCGAGCGAACCAGACACGCGCCGCCAGATCGTACCGTCTCGCGGATCGTTTGACGTCCGGTCACGAGGCTCCACGTCGGACGCATTGACTCGCTCCCAAATCGTGACGGCGCTGCGCTGGTCGATGGGATTGCCGTCAACGCCCGAAATCCGGACGTCAATGGCGAGCTTGCCCTCCTCTCGCTTCTTGCCGCCCGAAGCCTCCTTTTCAGCCAACGGCTTCACTTTCGCGCCGAAGGCATATCCTCCGCGCCGAAAGCCTTCGGGCGTGGGCCCCTCGCGGTCGCGAGCGAGCCAAAAGCCGGAGATGCGGTTCTCGCCGTCGAAGGCCAGTCGTATGAGCATCACGGCCTTTTCCCATTGGCAACGGGCTTCAGTCAGCGTCTCGCCCGAGAAATCTCGTTCGGTGTAAGAAATGGCCTCGCGAAACGAGCCGCATCTCTTCTCGAATTCGTCCCAGATGCGCACCAGTTCCGTGTAAGGCAGCGCTGGAAACAATGTAGAATCGAACAGCCCAACGGCCTCGCGAAACTTCCTTTCCTTGAGCAAATGAATGAACTTTTCGGCTTTCTCTCGACGGGCTTTGGAGTCTGCCGCGACGGACGCCTCTTCGGATGCCTCCGCAGACGCGCCGACCGAAGCCTCGTGCAGCATGGCCAATGGAACGGTCAGGCCCAGTAAACAGACCAAAACCGCCCCGGCAACCATTCGAGTCACCGATCTCCGGTTACGCGATCGGTCAAGGATCGCCAGCATCCGCGTTTCCAGCCTCGTATGCGAAGCCATCGCCATGGCCGCCGCACCGGCTAGACGTGTCTTGTGAAGCCCAGCGACAACCTCGAGCAAATGCTGAGCGTAGTCTCTGGGTTCGTATCCGGCACGTATGACCAAGTCGTCGCATGCTGCCTCGCTTTCGACCTGCAAGCATCGCCGCGCGATCCACATCAAAGGATTGAACCAGTAGATTGCGCATAACAGGTGAACAAGCATCCTGACCAAGCAATCGTTCCGTCTGACATGTGCCAGTTCGTGCAGGAGCACGGCCCGCAGTCGATCCGACGACCACTCGCGTGCGCTTTCCGGCAGCAGCAGAATCGGCCGCCATGTGCCCCACTGCATGGGAACCAACCGTCGGTCGCTTAGAAGCAGTGCCACCTTGCGTCGAATCCCCAGTTCCGTCACCACTTCGGGCAATGCCGTCGTCAGTTGCCCATCCGAGGCCACAACCGCTGTTCGCTTCAACCACCACAGGCTCAGCCCACCAAGGACGATTGGCAGGATCGCGACGAGCGAACCGGCCACCCATGCCATCAGGACGCACGCCTGCCATGGGAATGCACTGCCCGGCGCGATTTGCGCTACCGCCACTGTCGCTTCCGGCAACGACTCGGCGACCGCGCTGGTGGAGTGGCCTTTCGGGACCGTTGCCTCGTGTTCTTGAGGCGAGGGCGAACCCGCATGCTGTGTGGCTGGGGTGAAAACGGCGGAGGCATCGGCAACGGACAGCGATTCCGACTCCGACGGACCATCCCAGTGAGTCGGCATCCCGGAATCAGCGACCTCCAGATCATCTGCCGGATCCGGCGATGGATCGGCTTGTGCTACTGGGGTGGGGGCGTGGCGTGAGGGCCAGCCCATCCAGCTTGGCAGCACATTCCACTGCGGCAGCGTCAACGAAAGCACGGGCAGCACTAACAGGCTCAGCGCAGCAAACAGCCACACCAGATGACGCGTTGCTGCCGAGGCCTTTTGCATTAGTCTGGTCGCGACCGCGGCAACCAGCAGCACGATCAGACCCTTCAGAGCCGCGTCCAACAACACGATCAACCACAGCGAAGACGCTTCCGCCAGCGATTCTGGCGCGATTCCGTTGATTCCGATCATTGCCCCTCCTCCAGCTGGCTCTGACGAACAAGGGCAGCCAGACGCTCGGCCTCTTCGTCAGAGAGTTGGGTGGATGGATCAGACAAGTGAGCCGCTACCGCCCTTTCGAGCGACCCGTCAAAGAAGGTCTCCAGCACACGACGTAATGCCGATCGGCCAACCTTCGAACGAGCCCGGACGGGCCGATAGACAAACTCGCGTCCCTGCTTCCGATGACGCAGGTGTCCCTTCTCCTCCAAAATCCGCAGCAGAGTGCGGACGCTCGTACGCGAAGGAGGATCCGACAATGCCTGCCAGACCTCCGTTACTGTTGCTCCGCCCAAAGCGTAAACGACATCCATGATCTGCCGTTCGCGGCGGCTGAGTGCTTCCTGATTTTCCATGATCCCAAATACGATCTCTTAGCCAGCAGGCAAGTATCAAATTGACTCACTGGTTAAATTTTTAACCTATCCGAGTATCCTGTCAATGCAAAAAGTTAAATTTTTACCCGACGCCCCGTACGCGCGAGAAACCTGTCGCGCAGAATTTGACCACTTGCACGGCAGCACATTCCCATCATTTTGCCCAGCAATGATTTTGCCTTGTTTTCTTCGGGCAGAATCATTGCTGGGCAAAATCATCTACTCCACCAGGCAAACGGTACTCGCCCAAGCAAAACCGCACTTGACTCAAGTACGAACGTACGTGTAAAACTCGCCAAGTACATTTGTCATTGATGGAGGATGGCTCAAGATGGGCGGGCGACCGGCGTTATCTAAGGGAGAAATGGAAGTTGCACGCGTGCTTTGGGAGTTGGGCAAGGCGACCGTGCGCGAGGTGCATGAAGCGTTTCCCGAAGGCCGCGAGATCGACTTCACGACCGTGCAGACGTATCTAAGGCGTTTGGAGTCCAAAGGTTATGCGCGAGCGACGCTCGACGGACGCGCTCGCGTCTACACCCCCAAAGTGAAGTCGCGGACGGTGATCCGGGAAACATTGGACGATCTGATCGACCGGCTGTTCGCCGGTGAAGCGTTGCCGCTGGTGCGTCATCTGATCGAAGATCGTGGGATTAGCCACGATGAACTCGCACAATTACGCGAATTGATCGACCAGCTCGAGGAGGAGAGCGATGGAACAGCTCGCCAATGAATGGATGCGACTAGTCGTGACGCACGCATGGCAAGTGACGGCGCTGATCGTGCTTACCGCGATCGTCATTCGTGTGTTCGCCCGCAATCGGCCGCATTTGGCGTTTGTCTTGTGGCTGCTCGTGCTGGTCAAGTGCGTGACGCCTCCCATATGGAGCAGCCCAAGCGGCTTGTTCAGTTGGGTACAGCCACCGCGGACCGCCATGGTGCCCGAGCCGCCGCAACTCGGTGGCGTCGTGGATAGAGAACAACATGGTTTCGAGCCGGCGACAGTCGTGGCTCGCTTCGGTCGGTCGCCAGTGCCCATCCGGGAGTGGCGAGACCTGACGCCGCATCCGCACGATCTGGAAGGGGAATCGCTAGTGGCGACCGCCAGCGCGAGTCATCCTGCACCCGCACATCGCGTCAGTCCAATCGAGCAAATCGTCGTTGCGGTGTTGGTCACGTGGCTGTCCGGCGCTGCGTTGATTGTGGTTGTCGCAGTATTCCGATATCTGGGCTTCTGGTGGCACCTGAATCGTCAGGGTTGCGTTGATGAATCGCGATTGGCGGATCTCGTTCGTGATCTCTCGCGTCGTTTGATGGTGAAACGAAACGTCCGCCTGCGTGTATCGACGGGTCGCGTGGGGCCAGCCGTCATCGGCGTGTTGCGACCAACGGTGCTGTTGCCGTCAGTCCTGGTGGAAGGGCGGTCCGACGAAGAGTTGAAGCCGCTTCTGGCTCATGAACTGATTCACGTGCGGCGTGGCGACTTGTGGTACGGCATGCTGCAAGTGATCGCGCAGGCCCTGTGGTGGTGTCATCCGCTGGTTTGGTGGGCGGGGCGTCGGACATCTCGCGAGGCCGAGCGCTGCTGCGACGAGGAAGTCATCGCCGAACTGGGCTGCAGTCCGGCCCGCTATGCACGTAGCCTACTCGGCGTTTTGGAACTGAAGAAGACATTGAAAACCGCTCCTGCTTTCCCGGGCGTTCGTCCCGTGGAGGTTACCTCGAACCGATTGGAGAGAATCATGAAACTCGGACAAGGATGTCGCCGACGTACGCCGTGGTGGTGTTGGATCGTCTTAGTAATGGCCGGCGCAGGAATGCTGCCGGGCGCCGCGTTCTTGGCTGGCGAAGATCAATCGCCCGCAAGAATTCTTGCGTCGCCTCAAGGCAAACACGTTGCCTCGATTCTACCGGTGCCTAGGAACGTTCCTGATGAACCGCTGGTGACTTGTGTCTACGAGGCCGCAGACCTCATAGAAAAAGCCCGGCTAGAGCTTGGTCTCGACGAGGAGGCTGCGAAGAAGGCGGTGAAGTATCACCCCGGAGTATTTGGTGGACCTACGCCGGTTGCCGAGCTGGAAGAGGCGGATTCACGGTCAAGCGGAAAAGGTCCACGTGCGGCGTGGTTCGACGGCAAGCTGATCGTTTGCGACACGGCTGCCCGGCATGATCGGATCTCCAAGGCCCTGACGGCGCTACGGAAACACGGATTTGGGCAGGTCACCATCGAGGCGCGTCTCGTGACAGGCCCGGAGAAGGTCATCAACGCGGTCGGTTCAAATTGGACGGTCATGGCGGCCGAAGTGGCATCGAACGAGAAGCCGACGCATGAGGATCCAGTTGACCCCACACGTGCCTTTCGATACTTCATAGGTATGCACGAGTTGCAGGACCTCCCTTCACCAGGGAAAGCTGCGAAGCAGCGTGCACAGGGGCAGACCGTAATCGAAAAACGTCTGCCTGTCATGTTCGCGATAATGGACGACGAGCGCGCATCAGAGGTGATTGAGAAGCTGCAAGGCGACGCCGGGGTCGTCACAGTATCTGCTCCCAGGGTGACAACGTTCAACGGACAAGACGCGCTGATATCCAGTTGTTCGCAGAGGCCTTTCGTGGTCGGAGTCAAGGATGGAAAGCCGCAGGTTCGTGTTGTGAACGAAGGATTCATGATGCGATTGTGCCCAATACTGGTGAAGAACGCGAAGATTCGCTTGGAGCTGTTCTTGACACTAAGCACGATTCGCGACGTGGAAACCACGACGATTCCCGCCGGGAAAGGCCAACCAGAGACAACACTACAGGTTCCAGTTGTGGCCAAAACGCAGTTGGACATGAACGTGTTAGCACAATCCGGAAGCACAGTGGTCATCGGAGGCCTCAAGATGACCGACAAAAAGGGGAAGGAGGAGTCGGTGCTCGTCATGCTCCGCCCAACCGCGCTGCCGCTGGAGAGAGCTGACGTCCCAAGCGGTCGCAGGCTGTCTGGCGTAGGCGTCAACAGCGATGCTGGTGTGACTGGCACGATCGCGATCGACCCAAAGATAACCGCCGCCAACCCTTCGTCAGACGAGAAGACTCCAGCAGAGCCGCCGGTCACATCGCCGGCTCCGAGGCCCATCGTTGCGGCTCATTCGTGCAAGGGGATCGAGCCCCCGAGCGACGATGAAGTGCTCCGCGCTTTGGGCGAGCAGAGGAAGGTGAACGGCACCTGGCTGCAAGATGCGAATCGTAAGGACATCCGCATCGTGAAGGAGAAGATCGCCGACTACATGGATCCTCCGCGAACCTATCCATTGATCGGACCGGCTCAACTGCATCACACTCACTACAAATGCAGCATCTATTTCACAGAAACGGTACGCGTTGGGTGGCCGATTCCGCACGAGACGGAGAAGGAAGCAGTCGAGGTCGTGTACATCCAGACGAACCACTTCCACAAATTGGACGACACGCGGAAGAAAGCGGCGACGCTTGAAATGCACGAACGACTCAAGCAGAAAGTCGACGTATGCTTCGAGAATGCACCGCTATCAGAAGTACTGGACGAAATAGGCCGGAAGGCAGAATTGAACATAGCGATCGACGAAGCGGGTGTCCACGAAGAGGGCGTCACCGTGGACGAGCCCGTCACCATCCAACTAGAGTCCGCAATCAGCGTCAAGAGCGCGCTGAACCTGATATTGAAGCCATTGGCCCTTGACTATGTGATCCACGAGGAAGTGCTCAAGGTCACAGGCGAGGCCAGAATGGCGGCAAGGATGTATTCCAAGGTCTACAATGTGCCAGATCTGGTAGTCCCTATTCCCGATTCAGACAATTTGCTGTCGTCGAAAGGAGACGGCGGCACCCAATTTCCAGGTCAAGATGTTGCGCCGGATTTCGACACAATCATCGAACTCATCACTAGTACCATCGCCCCCGACTCTTGGGAAGATGTCGGTGGGCCGGGGGCCATCGAGGCATTCCCACCGAATCGCAGCCTGGTCGTATCGCAGACCGATGACGTTCACGAACAGATCAGCAATTTGCTCAAGCAACTGAGGGAGACGGTAGTAGACGAGGGCTCTAATACGCTTTCCACTGGAACCGGGGAGCCCATCAACGCGACTGCAAAACCGCGGAGGATGCCGGAGACTAGCGCGCGACACAAAGGTGCATCGAATCCGTCGCCTTACTACCTTTCGGACGATGTGCAGTACTTCGCCCCGGGAACGGAATTCACGGTCGGGAGCAAGTCGCAACAGCCGGCGGACGAGACCCAGAAGACGAAACCAGCAGAGTCCAGCGTACTGCCGGCTGTGAAAGCCAGCAAGCCAAGCCGCAAAACGGCAAACAACCAGACAAATGCTTCTTCGACCAACGAATCCACGCCGATCTTTGCCAAAGTGTACAACGTGCCGGATCTAGCAGTACCTTTCCCTGACCCGGACATGACCCTGTCACCCAAAGGAGAGTGGGGCGCCCGTCCTCCACGCCAGGACGTCGCCCCCGATTTCGATACGATCATCGAACTCATCACCAGTACCATCGCGCCACACTCCTGGGAGAAGGTCGGCGGGCCCGGGGCCGTCGAGGCATTCCCGACGAATCTCAGCTTGGTCGTATCGCAGACCGAACAGGTGCACGAAGAAATCGTCGGCTT
Source organism: uncultured Pirellulaceae bacterium (assembly GCA_964617665.1). Lineage (GTDB taxonomy): Bacteria > Planctomycetota > Planctomycetia > Pirellulales > Pirellulaceae > JADHUC01. Next base: position 10,257 of record CAZUAH010000089.1, on the reverse strand, counting down.
GCTCGAACAACTGCGCCGCCTACGAGATGTACAGGTTACCCTGGGTCTCAAAGCGATCCGTGTCTCGGGTGACAGGGACCACCCCAACACGGCGTGGGCGGAGTTTATGGGCGAATCGACGATCCGAGGTGCGGCGGTAGACGCTCTCCAATCCGTGGTCTCGAAAAGTCGCTGGGACGGGAAGTCTGGTGTCCTGAAGATGACGCTGTTCAACGGTCAGAAAGCCACTGTTCGATTCCCCCGTTCGGACTCCGAGGGAACGAAACGCGTTGGTGCCTTTCATTTCCGGCCAGTCGCATCACATGACGGCGAGTCAGTTAGATTGAGCCTTGAAGTGGAAGACCTGGAGTCACCAGGGGAAGCTCGCGAGGGCGCGACCAAGGTCGTGCCAGTCGGTGAGTCGTTGGTTGTGGATCTCACGGGGCATCTTGACGGTCAGCAACCTGGCGAGAATTCGGGGGAACGGTTGCTCGTCGTCCTGACTCCGCAGATCATCGTCAGCGAGCCGGAGGAGGCCGTAAACTGCGACATGTACGGCGCCTCGCGCCGGTGACCGATCAAGTCGCCGCCAAGTTCGCGCGGGGATCTCTGTACGATGGCCCACCGGGGCCATCGATCAGCGTATCGCCGCGAATCACCATGAAACCGGAGTTCTGTCGTCGCGCATCAGCAGGCGTCGGAGGCGTTCCGGCTCGTTTGGCAACGTGATGAAGTGCCCGGAACCGTCGCAGATGACGCAGTGAAAGCCGCCTTCGAATTGTCCGCCAAATCCATCGGCCGGATTCTCCGCATTGAACGGCAGTCCCTCTGGTTTGGTCCAGACCACTGCGTGGTCATCGTCGACTTCAACGGCCATGATCGTGTTGGACGTGCCGTCGATGATTTGCTTCATTTCGATCCCTTCGCGTCCGGGAAAGACCGTGTGTTCGCCGACGATCAACCGATAGGTCGCCAAACCTCGCTTCTGTTTGTGGTCCGACGCTGGGCTGCGGAAAGTCTCGGGCATCTTCGCGATCAGCTTGCGGTTGTGCTCGCTGTCCCAAGGCTCGTCGCGGCGAAATTGATCGTAGAGCTTCTGTTGGTCCACGTACGGCAGGATGTGTACCCGCCAACTCAATAGCGGTTTGCCTGTTGCGTCGAACGAGCCAATGGCTGGGAATCGCTTGTTCTTGTCGTAGAAGTTGTGCATGGCCAACCCCAGTTGTTTCATGTTGTTCATGGACTGGGTACGTTTGGCCGCGGTGCGAGCGCGCTCGATGGGTGGCGTCAACACGGCCAGCAGCGCTTGGATGCTGCGGTTCGCCTCGGGCAGATTCAATACGAGGCGATCGCCTTCCACCTCAGGGGTCAGGAGTTCAAAAGCCTTGCTGAAGTCGCGCAAGGTCTTGGGCGAGACCTCTTGCTGGGAAAGAAACCGGGACACGTCCAGCCATTTGGCACGGAGCGCGACAGCAGCCTGGCTGTCCGCCGACTGAACGGTCAGCCGCAAAGCGATTCTAGGCGGAGCGTCGATGCCAAGGGCCAGCCACGACACGCCTCGCGTGACGATCGTGCTGGGGCCGCCGCCGATTTCTTCCGGGAGTGTGGGCATCAACTCCTCAACCACGCGCCGATCGTTGGCCGACGGCAGTAAGAGGATCTGAACGTCCGCGTCGCCAGCCGCGCGAAACGCGTCAGCCAATTCGGGCCGAACATCGGGCTTGTTCGATTTCAGCCGTTCGATGGTGCGATGGTGGCCGAAAATCAAAAGGTCGTCGAACGGTACAACCCGTTCGTCTCTCGTGCCAGGGGCGATGGTTCTGAGAATCGCGGCAAGCGCAACCCGATCGACTCGCTCAGCGTGAGGCACGGCGGCGAAAAATGGCATCGTGGGCACGTCTGCCAGAGTCACCACAAAGTACAACTCTCTCACGCCGGCACCGACGAATCTTCCGAGAACTCGTTTGACTTCTTCGCGATCGACTTCGCCTTGAGCCTCCGGAACGAGTTGCTCGATCGTGTCTACTAACGGATCGACGTCGATGCCTGTGAGGTCCACATGTACGACCGCAATTGTCTGGGTGTCCAGTAACGGCGCGATAGCCTTGGCTCGCGCGGCCGGATCGAATTGAGCGTCCGCTCGGGCAAGGGTTGTCGCCATGACGAGAAGGGCCAGAGCCGTGAATCGAGTTGTTATTGCCATGTCTTTCTCTCCGGGTTGTGGATTGTGTTGTTGGGATGCATCAATCGCGAACGATTCTGATCTCATAGTTCAATGGTATGCCGTGCAGGGATTGTCCCTTCAGGTAGGCCACTTCGCCGTCGACGCGGTAGTCAAACGGTTTCCCCGTGAGCGGATCGCCCGGGACGGGCACCTTGGTGACGTTGCTCAACGCCCTAGGTAGCTGCCCGTCGTGATCGGCGGCGTACATTCGTATTGCTTCGATCACCCGCAAGACCGCGATCTGGCGGTCGTTTCGCACAACGGCCGTGCGACTCGCTTGAACCGCGGGCAGGAAGACGCCGGCCACGGGTACAATCTCACGCCTTTCGATGACCGATCGCCGAAGCTCGGTCATCGCGGCATCCGTCCTTTCGCGAAATTCCGGATACGGGACGCTGAACCATTTGAACAGATCATCGCGGAGATCCCTGTACGTCTGCATCGTGTATAGCAGGATGATCTGGCCAACCGGCATGGCCTCGGCGATTTCCGGTGATAATCCGCGTTCGATGAGTGCCCGTTTGGCCATGGGATAGCCGCGGATGCTCGACGCCGTGACCATTGCCCGTTGGGCGTTTGCCTTCATCTTCGAATCGCCCGACATTTCGGCCAGTTTGTGATAGAAAGTGTGCAAGCGTTCGCTCCACTGGGCGGCAGTTCCCGTTGCATTCTCCCAATCCCGAACCTCCGGAAACGACAGCTCGATGGCATGCATCTCTGCCTCGGTGGCTTCACGGATGTCGATCAGCGGTCGGGGCAACTTGGTGAGTGCCCAGTAGAGATTAGGCGCATCCGGTTGCTGGACGAATTCCAGCACCTGATCGGACATGATGTTGCAGATAGCCATGCCGACGAGTGCGTTGACTAGCGTCTCGCCCTCGGCCGCATCTTGACCGAGGGCATAGCCGATTCGCAGCGCTCTGATGGCTTCCTCGAATTCGCCCCGGGCAACGTGAATCCTGGCCTTCGTCCCTATGATTCGACCGAATTGCCTCGTCTGCTGCAGCTCAGGCAAGAGGATCGTGTAGAACAGCGTTTCGCGAATCGGCAGTTGCCAGTCGCAATACTCGCAACGCGTGGCTTGGTCGAGGAAGTACTCGATCGTGCCCAGCCGCAATTGGACGTCGTCGTGTCGCAGTTCCTCCATGGGGGCCTTGCGCCATTGCTCGATCTTATCCAGCTTCTCCTGATTGCTGAAAAACGGTCGTTGCTCGGCCGTCACTTTGCCGTAGTAGACAGCCGCATTCCCAGGGATACGCTCCAGAAACTTCGGAAGCAGCTGATACTGCAAGGCCGGTCGTGGTTCCGACGCGGGATGCAGTGTTAGTTTCACGGGAGGCCGGTCGTCGTCGGCGACGACCTGTCCGGCCCCCGTGGCAACGGCAACGGCGAACAACATGCATAGCGGCAGACGGTGAATCGGAATCATGTCTTTGCTCCTGGATTCTGAGTAGCCGGGCAATCGGACGGGGAGTCCGAGGGTGTGGACCGTTCAAGCAGTTCGTCTAACAACCGGCGAGACAAAACCTGTCGACTCGCTGGAGTGTCGGAGTCGCTCGAAACGATCTCCTGGTTTATGTGAGAGTAAGGCACCTCGGCGAGCAAGTGATCGAACAGACGAAACTGAGGTCCGGCTGCCGGAAGTCTCCGTCGGTGTGGTAGATGGGTCGCGGTCCGAGGGTACGAGACCGCATCACGAACGGACGCGGCTCGTGCGTCTTTTCCATCGTCGCGTTGCCCGGCGCCCTCTGCGATGTTCGTTTCCGCAGGTGTCTTGACAGGCGCCGCTTGTGCCGGAACGTACACAACCCGCTCGACCACCGCAGGCTCTGACTGGACGAGCAGCATCACGAACAGAGTGGCGGCAACCGTGGTCATTGCCGCCAGGGACGCGGGCCAGACCCATCGAGGAGCAGTTATTCTCTGATCGCCTATGGCCTCGCGGGCCGACGCCTGCCCGGCCAGGAAGAACAGCCGTTCGCGCTGCAAGCGATCGTCGCGAGGAGCGAGCGTTGCAAAGCGGGCTTCGATCGCTTTGAGTTCCGAGGGTACGTCCTGCCGATCCGTCGTACCCGAAGCCGGTCCCTCCCGGCCGTCGTTCACGTCTTCGTTGAATTCCGATCGAGACATTCGACTCCCAACCTTTCTTGAAGGGCTGCCAAACCAGCTACGTAACGCCGATGCGCCGTGCTTTGCGACGTGTTTGTCAACTCGGCGATTTGCTCGAACGACAGACCGCCCCACAGTCGTGCGACGATCGTCTCCCGTTGCTCGACGGGCAAAGCTCTTAACGCGCCCGCTGCCGCGGTTGCGTCGAGCCGTTCTCCGCTGACAACAGCAAACCAGGGTTCCCCGCGGTGGGCGGCCGCCGATTCATGACGTTCCCGTCGCGCTGCCGCCCGCGACGTACTGATCGCCTCGTTGCGCACCACGCGGTACAGCCACCCAACCACGTTCTCGGGCACCGGCCGTTGGCACATGAGTCGCACGAACGCCTCCTGCACTACATCCTCCGGCGCGTTGCACCACTGCTGGGCGTACAGCACCAGCGCGGCACCATGCTCGTCCAGCAATCGCGTCAGCAGTTCCGGCCCGGCTGCGTCCATTAGTGCCCGTCCAAATACGTTCCAGAATAAAGACGCCTCTGGACGGACATTGTCCCACAAAGCGGCGCCAAAATCCTGCAGGGCCCATGATCCTGATCGAATGAGTTAGGCATACTAACAGAACTCCAATACTCGGTAGGTCAGGCTGTGCCTGACAGAAACCGGTTCGAACGGTGTGAAACCGAGATTCGTCAGGCACAGCCTGACCTACAAGGTTGGCATGAGGCCGGAACCTGTCGAGACGCGTAGAAATTCTCAAAAAGTACGATCGCAATCGTTGACACTACGATTCCGATCGTATATCATGGCCACAGGTGTACGATTCGCATCGTACATAGGCGTTCAACCACTGGAGTAGCGATGGCTCGAAAACGTGCGTCTCAACCGTCCGAAGCGGAACTGGCTATTCTGAGAGTGCTTTGGTCACATGGCCCAAGCACTGTTCGTCAAGTCCATGACCAACTGGGAAGTGGACGCGGCCTTAGGTACACGACGACGCTAAAACAGATGCAATTGATGGCGGAAAAAGGAATGCTCGACCGCGACGAAACGCAACGCTCGCACGTGTATTCAGCAGCCATCGACGAAGCATCGACCGAAGAGACGCTGGTTGGATCCTTCATCGACCGCGTATTCGACGGATCAACTCGGAAGATGGTGCTGCACGCCCTCGCAGCTCGCGAGGTCAGCGATGAAGAACTGGCGGAAATCAAACGTATCGTCGGGCAGTTGGAGAAACGGAAATGATGGCCAGCGTCTTCGATATATTGTCGCGGCCACCGATCGAACGACTTGGGTGGACGCTAATTCATTTCGTCTGGCAAGGCGTGTTCGTCTGGGCATGCCTTGCCGTGCTACTGTGGCGGATGAAGAACCGAACGGCGCAGGTAAGATATCTAGCGTCGTGCGTTGTCCTGCTCCTGTTGGTCATCTTGCCTGTATTCACCTATGTCGTCGTTCCCGTTGATGTGGCCGGGGTAGATCACATCGCAGAAGTGCGGCCGGGAAATGCCAGTTCGAGTTTGACCTCAACAGAGAGTGCTTCGCACACAACACGCCCGGTTCACACCGCGCGCACCCAGCGACAGGACGCAAGAGGGGTAGAGCCGAACGAAGCAACTGACGAATTCTACATCGACGAAGAGTTGGGTCGCGAGGCTGCCTGGACAGCCCCAGGGGCCACGAGTGTCCACGTGTCCGGTGATGACGTCGTACAGATTCCTTCGAGAACCGAATCGCGATACGCGATACTCTTAGGCGGTTCGTTACCTTGGTTCGTGGCGCTTTGGTTTGTCGGCGTGCTGTGCCTTTCGACATGGCATATTCTCGGTTGGTCGTTGTCGCAGCGTTTGCGCCACCAAGCGACTGGCGAAGTGCCGGCGTACGTCAAACGTATGGTCTGGCGGCTGTGTCAGCGGCTGCGGATATCGCGTGTCGTGGACATTCGGCTGTGTGCTTCAACAACCGCGCCCATACAAGTTGGGTGGCTCAAACCCATCGTCTTGACGCCCGCGTGTGTTCTGTCGGGTTTGTCGAGCAGCGAGTTGGAAGCGATTCTTATCCACGAGTTGGCGCACATCCGGCGACACGACTACTTGGTCAACCTCTGCCAAACCGCGATCGAGACGTTGTTGTTCTATCATCCGGCCGTCTGGTGGGTATCGCGACGAATTCGGATCGAACGCGAATTCTGTGCGGACGATTACGCCACGCGGATCAGCGAAGGGGCTGACGTCTACGCGCGAGCTCTAGCGTCCTTGGGGCATTTGTCGCAGACACCGCCTCGCTACGCGATTGCATCAACGGGGCCGAGTTTGGTGACGCGAATCCGCCGAATTCTAGGTTTGCCGGTTGCCTCCGAGCCTCGAAGGCTCCTACGACTATCGCATGCATCGGGGGCTGCCGGGCTCTTGGTTGCCGCGGGGCTGGCAGCATGCTTTGCTGCGACGGCGGAACGGCCGCGGGTGGATGAGAGAGCTTCGGTCGAGAGCGTGGACGAGGTAGGGAGACCTGCGCCGAGCAGGGACGAGAACGAAGACGTTTCTCGAACCGATGTCTACGGCGATCCGCTGCCGGTGGGGGCGATCGCGCGGATCGGCTCGATTCGATTGCGTCATACGGAGACTGTCAAACACGTGGCATATTCGCCTGACGGGGAGCTGATTGCTTCGGCCGGACGTGATGGAATCCGACTGTGGGAGACGACCAGCGCAAGGCCGTTGCGTTGGTGGCCCGGGCGATGCGATCACGTGGCGTTTTCGCCCAACGGCAAAGAACTCGCCTGTGCGGGGAATTCAGAGATTCGAATTCTTGATGTCGCAACAGGCGAGAAGGTCCGCCACTTTGCGGTCGAGAACATCCGCGGCGTCACCTACGCTCCGGACGGATCGTTCCTACTCGGATGGGGCGGCACATATAGCACGCGCAACCGCCAAGTCGTTCGGTCAGAAGGGTTCGCACGACTACTCGATCCAAAGACAGGAGAGGTGCTTCGCGAGTTCGAGGGCCACGCGGGCCGTATCTTCTCCGCCTCTCTCTCGCACAACGGCAGAACGCTGGCCACCTCCAGCCAGGACAACACCATCCGTTTCTGGAAGACCGAATCGGGCACAGAATCTCGGCAGATACCAATTGCCGATGATGCAGTGCTGGAGCTTGGCAAATGGCTACCTTACGACATGACGGCCCAAGTGGCATTCTCGCCCGAAAAGCAGATGCTCGCCGTTGCCATGCCGGACTACTCAATCAGACTCTGGGAAACCGCATCCGGTAAGGAACTGCATCGGTTGAACGGCCATGAGGACAAGATCCAGTCGCTGGCATTCTCGAAAGACGGACGATACCTCGTCTCCGGTGGCCGCGACAAGAAGGTGCGTGTGTGGGAAACGCAATTTGGCTCCTCGATGCGCGTGTATTCGTATCCTGGACACACGAGTTGGATCGAGTGCGTGGCGTTCTCGCCGGACTACCAGACGGTCGTGTCCGGATCGCAGGACCGAACGGTTCGTATTTTCCATCTCCCTGCTCGCGGACAACTTCATCCCCGTGTCGCCAAGAGACAACGGATCCGCGATGCGAGTTTGTCGCCGGATGGCAGATGGTATGCCACGGGCGGATCAGCTGGGGTTTACGTCTGGGAGACAGAGACCGGTCGGTTTCTGACGGCAGAGACCTATCCGCCGATAAGGATGAACTGCGTGGCCTTTTCGCCAGATGGAAGGCACCTCGCATCCGGAAGCGAGGTGCATGGCATCTATCTCTGGAAAGTGGTCGAAAAGAACGGCCGAACGTCGCTCAAGGAAGGCCAACGCGTGCCGGCCTTCGGAGGTCCCGTACGCGACCTCGCCTATTCGCCTGACGGCACCAAGCTGGTGTGTGCCGGCGGAGCTTCCGGGCCAGCCGTGCGACTGTGGGACGTCGCGTCCGGACGCGAGTCGCACCAATGGAAAATGTCGGCGACGGAAGTCGTTTTTTCGTCGGATGGACGGCACGTGGCCGCGCTTGGCGACGAGCACACGATTCGCGTGTGGGATGCCGAGTCCGGCGGATTGGTGCGAGAACTGGATGAAGAGCAGCTTGGGCATCATGGAATCGAGGCTATCGCGTTATTGGCCCGCGGACGGCTGCTGGTAACGGCCGGAGGGGGGGGGCGTTCAGGATTCGCGACGGCCGTGTCGATCTTGGACAAGATCCAGCAAGTGGAACTGCCAGTGCCATTCGCGTTTGGGATTTGGCGACGATGATGGAAATTGGCCAGTTTCGACGCGACCCACTGACGCTGCTGACGCGGACCGAGCATACCGGGCCCGTGTGTACTGTCCGGCGAGAAGTGCACGACCTGGCAGTCTCGGCCGATGGCCGCTTCCTCGCTACGGCCGAAGCGGACAATCGAATCCTGCTGTACGACGTGGCCACGGGACGCGAGTTGAAGCAGTTAGAGGGCCACGAGAGCAGTGTCACTTCGCTGGCCTTCTCCAGCGACGGCACCAGACTGGTCAGCGCCAGCCATCACGACTTGACCGCTTTGGTTTGGGACTTGACATCTGTCCTGGACGAACCTACCGAAAAAAAGGCTGTTTCTCCGGACACAGTCGCTGACAACGACGAAGTCGCCGTCGTGGCAGGCCGCGAGGTGGATTTCGCAGGCAAGCCACCCCTCCAACCGCGCCCACAGCGTGCCGACGATTTGGCCGCGCCGGTGCGGATCAACGCAGGTGGGGCACCGATCGACGTGGATGGCTTCGCGGCCCCGTTCGTAGGTGACTTCAACGTGGACGGCAAGAACGACTTGCTGGTCGGCCAGGTGGGATACGGAAGGCTTCGCATCTACCGCAATGTCGGCACCAGCGACCGGCCGCGATTCGATTCGTTCGAGTGGTTCAAAGCGGGCGGCCAAATCGCCGCCGTCCCAATCGGTTGCGTCGTTGGTTTCACTCCTCAGTTGATCGACTTCAACGGCAATGGACGCTCGGATGTCGTCACCGGGTCGTTCAACGAAGCGGCGCTCTACCTCTTCCGCCGTAACAAAGACGGAGCGTTCGCCGAGGCGGAATTCTTGGAGAACAAACACGGCGAGTTGAAGATGGGGCGAAACTTCCCCAGCGGAAACCAGATTCCCTACAACGCCACCGTGTTCGTCCACGACTGGGACCACGACGGCGATGGCGACCTGCTGCTTGGCAAGGGGCGCTACAGCTTAGCGCTGAACGAGGGTACTCGAGAACGACCGGTCTTCGGCGACGCGCAGCCGCTGGAACTGGACGGGAAGCCCATCTCGGGCGGGATCATCCCGCCGTGTGCGGTCGACTGGGACGGCGACGGTCGTGACGATCTTCTGGGCGCCGCCAAAGGGGACATCGTCTGGTATCGCAACGTAGGCACGAGAAGCCGGCCAGCTCTCGAATACCCGAGAATCCTAGTGTCTCGAGACGGCTGGGACCACAGCAGCGATCGTCCGGACAACCAGCCGGCCCGCCCTCAGTCAATCTGTGCGGCCGATTTCAACGGTGATGGCCGACTGGACCTGCTGTTGGGTGACAACTACCGCGTCGAGCGTACGCTGACGGACGAGAAGGCTGCGTTGCTCGAAGAGGCCAGGCAAAGAAGCTACTCCATCCGCCGTGAGTGCGCCGACCTGATGCGAGAACGCCCGGACAACGAAACGCGTGAGGAACGAATCGAACGCTTCCGCAAGGCACTGAAGAAGTGGCAAGAACTTGAGACGCTCCCTTGGGCGTACAGCGGCCTGGGAGATAATCCCAAGTACGAACGCCACGGAAACGTGTGGCTGTACGAGCGGATCGCTCCGCAAGAGTGAGTCTCGGGAAGCAGGCCGTGCCAGCCGCCTTCCCTTCGCCGCTCCTACCTGCCGACGGCTTGTGGGTTCCGCCAGACGTAGATCGAACCGTTTCCGTTTGCCGAAACGATGTAGCGGCCGCTTGGGTCGAA
>CAZUAH010000088.1:0-34283 GCA_964617665.1 uncultured Pirellulaceae bacterium | reverse complement strand
AAAGAAACCGTGCGCCGAAATCGGGATGGCTCCGGGATAACCTGGTTTCATCCTCGGGCTTGTATGGTACCGGGTGCCAACGGTCGGCCCACGGCATTGATGACCCTTCAGGAGATAGGAGGCTCGGACTACTTCGGGCCGGTTCATTGGAGCTCATCAAATGACCTTGGTAAGACGTGGAGCGACCCCGCTCCGATCGCCGCCTTTGGGCGGGATCCGATGAAAGGTCACCCCGGTCTGTTGGCCGGAGTGTGTGACGTGACACCGCAGTTTCATCCGCAAACCGGTACAGTGCTCGCGCTAGGGCACGTTGTCTTCTATCGCGGACCACGATTCTCGAAGGGCGATCAACTCGCTCGATACCCTGTGTATTCCGTGCGTCGTCGCGATGGGACATGGTCGCAGCGCAAGATTTTGGAATGGGACGATCCGCGTGGCGGGCACATTTACACCAACAACTGCGGCCAGCGCGTCGTCATGCCTAACGGAGACATCATGATGTCATTCACCTTCGGGCCGAAGTCGACTAATCGCATGGTGGCCGGCGTGCGTTGCTCGTTCGATGGTGAAGAACTGAAGATTCTCAAGGTCGGTCCGCCGCTGGAAAACAAGGTCGGTCGCGGGTTACTGGAACCGTCGGTGGCGAAGTTCAGCGACCGATTCTATATGACCATTCGAGCCGAAGACGGCCACGGTTACGTCGCTGTGAGCGATGACGGACTGAACTATCGGCGCAAGACCGCGTGGGCGTGGGATGACGGTGAATCGATTGGTATGTCAACGACGCAACAACATTGGCTCACGCATTCCGACGGCCTGTTTCTGGTCTACACACGCAAAGACGCCTCGAACGCCAACGTGATCCGCTGGCGCAGTCCGCTGTGGGTGGCCCGGGTCGATACCGAGCGGCTCTGCCTGATCCGCCAGTCCGAAAACGTCGTACTGCCGCTGGTCGGAGACGGCGTCAACAAGCCGGACGAGGTTGCCTTGATGGGCAATTTCAACGTCACGAATGCCACCCCGGATGAATCCTGGGTTACCGTCGGCGAATGGGTGCCGCGACGCGGAGCGAAAGGCGACTTGCTGTTGTCACGAATCCGATGGTCCCGACCGAACTCGCTGGCGCTGGGCTTCACGAATTGATCGGACGTGGGACATCCCCAGACCGAGACCGGCGTCAGCAGATTCGGTCTATTTGATACTGAAGGCAGCGCACTGGCCGTGTGGCTGGGGTTCAAGTATCCTCAAGGTGACATGGAACGTGTTTTGAAGTGTGAGCCGTAGGCGCTAGCCTCGGGCGTAGACGCGCCGAACACTGGGGAGGTGGAGCCCGCGGCTAGCGCCGTCGGCTCACGAGTTTCGTATTCATCCGTTTCAAAACACGTCTTAAGACCTTGGAAGGCAAGCGGCAGCAGGAAAGCCCCACGTACACGGCAAGCACACTATCTCAGTTCCCCACAATTTGACCTCATGCATTTGAACGAAATCATCTTCTTCGACCGCTACCAGGCAAAGACCTGCGTCGAGAAAGTCTATGGCGAGAAGTATATGCGTTGGACCTACGGCACGCTGGGGGGAAAAATTGCGCTTGCCGCGGTAGTGAAGCGGGCTTGGTTTTCCCGTTGGTACGGATGGCGAATGGATCGGCCGGGATCGCGACGAAAGATCAAGCCTTTCATCGAAGAATTCGACCTGGATGCCAACGAGTTCATTCGCAACCCGGAGGAGTTCGAAAGCTTCAACGCGTTTTTCTCCCGCTCGCTAAAACCGGAGGCGAGGCCGGCGGATCCTGAGCCCTCGAGCGTAGTTTTTCCGGCAGACGGGCGTCATCTTTGCGTGCCTGACCTCTCCCGCTGCGATGGTTTGTTGGTGAAGGGCGAGATGTTCGACCTGAAAACCCTGCTTGGAGACGCGGACTTGGCGCGGGAGTATGCCAGTGGTTCCCTGCTGGTGTCCCGCCTCTGCCCGGTGGACTATCACCGCTTTCACTTCCCGGTTGCGGGTCGTGCCGGCCCTACTCGCTTGCTCAATGGGCCGCTGTTTTCCGTCAACCCGATTGCCCTTTGTCAGAACATTCACATCCTGGCCACGAACAAACGCACATTGACGGTACTGGAGACGGAGTCGCTGGGAAACGTGCTGCTCATGGAAATCGGCGCCACCAACGTTGGCAGCATCTGCCAAACCTACAAAGAGGGCTCAACCGTTTCCAAAGGAGACGAAAAAGGATACTTCCGCTTCGGCGGCTCCTCGACCATCACCATTTTTGAGCCAGGACGCGTGCAGTTCGATGAAGACCTTCTCAGCAATTCCGCGAAGAAAAGGGAGCTGTACGCCAAAATGGGTGATCACATGGGGAAGATCGTGTAACAGACGGAGAGCGCGCCGCCCCGGAATCCAACCGGTCGAAGACACGAATGGATCGGCTGAACACAATCATGAGATCTTCACTCCTTCGTCGCAACTGATCTGTCTACATCCACTTCCCAGTCCGACAGAGCCTCTTGGAGGCTGCCGAGAATTACAGGTTGGGCGTTGGCGAGGTTTTTTTGCTCGCCGAGATCGCTGGCAAGGTCGTAGAGTTCCGGCGGGCGCCTCCCTTGGATGCACAGTTTCCATGGGCCGCGCCGAACCGCCTTACTGGAGCCCATCCGCCAGAACAAGGTTCGCTCCGACAACCGTTCGCCGTCCAACAGAAGCGAGCGCAGGTCGATGCCGTCCAATGTCCTTGCTTCATCGCTCTGAGCCCCGGATAGTGCGGCGAAGGTTGGAAAGAGATCAAAGGTCATGATCGTCTCGTGACATACTGACGGTGTGATTGTTCCCGGCCACGAAAAGATAGCCGGCACTCGGTGTCCACCTTCGTAGATCGAGCCCTTCTCGCCACGCAAAGGGCCCATATCGGATATCTTCTCGAAACCCCCCGCATAGTCGAGGTATCCGCCATTGTCAGACGTGAATACGACGAGCGTCTGTCCGGTAAGATCATGCCTTTCCAGAGCCGCCACGATTTCCTCGACACTGGCGTCAAGGCTTTCAATCATTGCCGTGACGTGAGGCCGCACGTTACTTCGGTCCGGGATCACGCCCCACTTGTCTTTGTGATAGGCGACGCCAGCCTTCCGATGCGGCGGATCGTTGGGTCCCTGCCATGGGAAGTGGATCGCAAGGTGCGGAACATAGAGGAAGAAGGGTCGGTCGCGGTGCCGTTTGATGAAGTCGACACTGTGCCGCGTGATGAGATCGGCCGTGTAGCCCGTTTCCATGGCGATGGCATTGCCCTTCCACCAGTCCTCGTTCCCCGAACGGTCGATCTGTGTGTGGTGATCACCGTCACCAGAAACCAGGCCGCGAAATTCATCGAAGCCCTGGTTGGTGGGCAGGTAAGGAGCCTCGTACCCCAGATGCCATTTTCCAAACATGCCGGTGGCATAGCCGGCCTGTTTGAGAACCTCGGCGATTGTGACAGCGCTCAGCGGCAAACCGGCGTCGCGGCGCACGCCGCTCAAAGCCGATTCGAACCGCCGGCCGAATCTGTTCTGGTATAGCCCGGTCAGGAAAGCAACCCGACTCGGTGAGCACATCGGACCATTGCTATGAAAATCGGTAAACCGCATCCCACCCGCAGCAAGGCGGTCCAGATGAGGCGTTCGGTTCACGGTCGAGCCGTAACAACCGATGTCACCATAGCCGAGATCGTCGGCCATTATTAGTACGATATTTGGTATACTTCCGTTATTCTGTTCTCGGCTTGTTGCTGCCGTTCCACTTGATGGTGCCGTTGCTACAAGAGCAAATATCAGTGCCGTTATGTGTAGTAAACGTGCCGGTGAATGCAGGGGGATCGATTCTGGAGGCATGACTGCTTACTCGTATCGTTTTGCATTGGCCAGTGTGTTTTCCCCTTTGCTGACCGACAACACGGGGTATTCGCAAGGTTGCTGGGGACGACCGGCTTGCGAGCACGGCATTGGCTCGCGTGGCGGCTTGGCCTCAGTATCCGTAGTCGTCGTACGCTCGTCAACTTTGGGTACCGGTCCGGGGAACCAAAGAAGAGGTGTAGGAAAATGGGAAGACGATGGAAGAAGCAACCCCGACGTGGTCAGCTACGAGGAGTTGGTCAAGGCCGCATCGGAAATGAAATGCACATCCGCGATCATCGCCCGCACCGACAAGCAGGCCGAGATCGCCAAAGACTACGTCTCCCAACCCGAGGGACTCTACCCCGATGACCAATCGCTGATCAACCCGCCCAAAAACCCGAGCGCCGACAAGCACTCGATCTACAACAGCAAGCGATACGGAAACCTGCCCATGACGCCGGGCCAGGCCACGCGCATCAATGCGATGGGCAAGAACGCCGAGAAACACCTTTCGCCCAGTCAGCGTGTCCTGACGCAGAAGCTGGAGGAACTCCATACCAACGGAGCCGATGTCAAAGATCTGGGCCCGAAGCCGGATTAGTCGTCAATTGACAGATTGGACGGCGACGCTCGAAACCTGCAGGTCAAGCTGAGAACGCCAAGCCGATCCGGTAAGGCTCGTTCAAACAACAAGTGTCCAAATGAATCGTACCGGAAGTCGCGGGAGAGATCGTTCGCGCACCTGGCTGCCGCCCCTCAATCTGGCGATACCTAGGCGTCGAAACCGAAGATTCCGGGTTTCTTGAAGAATCTCGGAGAATCGTGCAAGAAACGATGGCCCCGTCATATTGAGTTAGTAGCCAACGTTGGAGACGCGTGACGGATCAGACGGAGGACCTCTGCTTATGACACAGATTGACAAACATGAACGGTTCATGCGGCTACTGGTCGCGAATCAACCTAAGATCTATGCGGCGATTCGCTCGTTGGGGCTTAGGCAACACGACGCGGAGGATGTGTTGCAGGATACGGCTTCGGTTCTGTGGCGACGATTTGACGAGTTCCAGGAAGGTACGCACTTCGATCGTTGGGCCTGCAAAGTGGCGAGATTACAGACGCTCAGTTTTCGTCAGAAGTCGCGACGAAACGTATGCCTGCTGGATCAGCAGACCATTGAGACGTTGGCAGCCGACGCCGACCGGATGCACGGCAACTTAGTCTCAATGCACGAGACACTCGACGATTGCCTGGACCGGCTCGGAAGGGAAGACCGGAGATTGCTGGACGAGCGTTTTCTATCCGGGCGAACAAACACTGAGATCGCACGCTTGCTGGATAGGTCGGAGTCGACAATCAGCCGCGCCTTGACTCGCGTATACAACGCGCTGTTGGCTTGCATTCAGCGTCACTCAGAACCAGCCGCAAACGGAGGTGTGGCGTGAGTGCAGGCAAGCATCCCAATCGCGAAACGCTGGAACTTGTGGCCGCCTTTCGCGACGAGACGCTGACGCAGGACCAGCAGCGTCGCTTGCAGGAGCTTCTGCAAAGTGATGCAGACGCTCGTAGATACTTCTTGAAGTTCATGTCGCTTCAGGGGTTGCTGGAAGCGCGTTTTCCGGCCAGCGTTCCTGACGACATGGTAGGTGGACAAAGCTCCGACACGGCGGATAGTGATTCCCTTGCTCTCCCAGAGTCATCACGCTGGTTGCGCCGCCGTTGGGTCGCTACCGCGGCCATTGCCCTATCGTTGCTGATAGTCATCACTGGTTATCTGTGGCGTCAGCCGGACCAGGACGTGGTGCAAAGCCCGGGCTCTGCGCTAATCGCAACGATTGCCGAGGTGGTGGATGTCGTCTGGATGCGGGACGATCGCAGCTATGCCATGGGAGATACTGTTTCTCCGGGCCACATCTGTCTGCAGTCGGGCCTAATTCGTTTGAGCTACAGACACGGGGTAATTGTGACGCTCGAAGGGCCAGCCGACTATGAAATCCTCACACATGACACGGGCGTCCTTCACAAAGGGCGGCTGGCCGCCTTTGTGCCAGTCGGCGCAGATGGATTTCGCGTTTCGACTCCCTGTGCGAACATTGTCGATCTGGGCACGGAATTTGGGCTGACTGTAGGCGACCGCGGCGAGACCGAGCTCAGCGTATTCGATGGCAAGGTAGAGCTGACACCGACGGCTCCGCAGGGCACGACGCAGGTTGTCGAATCAGGACTTTCCTACCGCGTGGACACGCAAGGAAAAACGCATCAGGAATCGATTCGCTTGGCTCCGTATCGCGATGCTCGCGACTCTCTGGCCCGCTGGAGGATCATCTGGGAACCCTTCGGACCGGGTTCGGGCCAGAAGTTCCCCGGCCACGCGGGCCGCGGGTGGTTGACGTCCTGGTCGATCGGCGTGCAGGGCGGTTCACTAGTGCGTGACCGGACAGGCGTCTTTGATCAACCAACGTTGTTTCCCGGCACGGAGATGTATCTGGGACTGGCAGCCGCTGCTGAAGGGGCTGCCGAGCCGTGTTGCGTCAACGTAGCCCGCAGCTTTGGCTCCATCGACGAGTTCACGACGGCCGAGCCCTATACGATCGAATTGTTGGTGCGTCTTGATTGCGATCCGGCCGACATCGAACAAGTCCGCGTCTTTGGGATTCCCCATGATGCGGCTTCGGCGGATGCCCCAAGTTGGCAGCTCGCAGCGACTCGCCAGTCGCCCGACGATGAGGCGCCTGCCTGGCAGCTCGCGTGTCGACGGGATGCAGAACTGCACTATCAGACGCTGCCCGTTCGACGGGGTGTTGCGTATCGCTGTTTTGTCCACGTTCATCCACAACGCGGGCTCTGGCGTGCAACGGTGTCGAACCGCCGTGTATCCATTTCAAACGCCTTCGTCGACGCTCAACCGTTGCAGGACAAGGCGGATGGACCGGTGAAGCTGGGAGTCGAGGTTTCTGGTCGATCGGGTAAGGCAGTCGAGTTTTCGCTGGATGCGATTCGAATTCAGAATCCGCCGACAAGAGGGAAATAGGTGAAGAGTATGAGATCCCGTTTCGCACATCCCAATTGGATAGCAGTAGTGTTGGTCACGAGCATCCCCATGACAGGTGCCATCTCGTTCGCAGCCGACCCGGCGAACGGTACGACAGAGCCTGCCGGGGCTGATCGGCCCAACATCGTGTTCATCTTCAGCGACGATCACGCCTTGCGCACGATCGGTGCTTACGGCAGCGGGCTCAACGAGACACCCAACATCGATCGCATCGCGAAAGAGGGCGTCCTGTTCACACGAAGCTACTGCACCAATTCGATCTGTTGCCCGTCGCGAGCTTCGATCCTGACCGGCAAGCACAGCCACAAGAACGGCGTGACCCGCAACGGCTCGCCCTGGAACGGCAACCAGTTTGTTTTCACACGCGCTCTCTCGCAGGCCGGATACAAGACGGCCGTGATTGGCAAGTGGCATTTGCGCGGATGGCCGACCGATGAATTCGACTACTGGAAACTCCTTTCCGGCGCCGGCGGTCAGGGCCACTACTTCAATCCCGAATTTCAGCGGATGAATGGCGAGACCGAACGGATCGAAGGCTATTCAACGGACATTATTACCAACCAGTCGGTCCAGTGGATGGAGGCACAGCATCGGGCGGGCCAACCATTCATGATGATGTGCCAGTTCAAGGCTCCCCACATCCACCGCATTCCACCACCGCGTCATATGGACATCTGCGACGGCAAGACGTTGCCCGAACCAGAGACGTTGTTCGACGACTACAAGGGCCGCACTCACTACGCCGAAAAGTGCTGGATGCGATTGTTCGGCATGCAGGAGCACATCCTGAATATCACGCCGCTGGCCGGCCAGTACGACATGAACCAGCGCGAATTCCAGTTTCTGGGCCGTATGACAGACAGGCAGCGTGCTGCCTTTCACCGGTCGTATGATCCGGACAACGAAGAGTACAGGCGTTTGCGAGCCGCAGGCCAGTTAGAAGGCCGGGCCTTGGACCGCTACAAGTACCAACGATTCCTGAAAGACTACCTGGGCTGCGTTGCCGCGATTGACGACAACGTGGGGCGCATCTTGAAATGGCTCGATGCCCAAGGGCTGGCAGAGAATACGCTCGTGATCTATAGCTCGGACCAGGGCTTCTTTACGGGCGAACACGGCTGGAATGACAAGCGCTGGATGTACGAAGAATCCGTGTCTATGCCGCTGATGATGCGTTGGCCCGGCCGCATACCTTCCGGGACGAACATCCGCGCCATGGTCCAGAATATCGACTACGCCCCGACCTTCCTGAACATGGCCGGTGCACCGATTCCGGATGAAGTGCAAGGCCGCTCCCTGATGCCTTTGCTCGACGGCAAAGATCCAACCGACTGGCGAGACGCGATTTACTACCACTATTACATGGACGGCGCCTACAACCTACCGCGTTTCGAAGGTGTGCGCACCGACCGGTACAAGCTGATCAACTACTACCTTCCCGAACAGGAGTGGGAGTTGTTCGACCTGCAAAAGGATCCGCAGGAGTTGCGGAGCGTCTACGAAGATCCCGACTATCGAGAGATCAGGAGCGCCCTGAAGCGCGATCTCCAGCGGCTGCGCAAAAAGTACGATGTAACGGAGCCCAAAGCGGCGTCATCCGACGTTCGGGACGGTGCTTCGGCGGAAAAGACGGACATCAACGCCCAGGATGTCTCGCACCAGCGAGAATCCAGGCAGCCGAGCCTCAACGCGTCCTCGCCGAAGCCCAACTTTGTGCTCTTTTTTGCGGACGATCTTGGCTACGGCGATGTTGGCTTTCAGGGAGGCGATGTTCCAACACCTCACATTGATTCCATCGCTCAGGGCGGGGTCACCTTTACCGATGGCTACGTGACGTGTCCGGTTTGTGCGCCTTCTCGCGGCGGAATGCTCACGGGCCGGTATCAACAGTCATTTGGCTTTTGGGACAATATCGGGCCTTTCCGGCGGAACAAGGACATCGAGCCGGGAATTCCGGTCGACCAGCCGATTCTGTCCGAGCGTATGCAGAAACTCGGCTATGCCTGCGGTCTGTTCGGCAAGACGCACGACGGCGACGCCGAAGAGATGATGGCCTTCAATCGCTGGGACGAGTTCTACGGCTTCAACAACGGGGCATCGAACTATCTGGTCGACATGAACCGGCCGCATAACCCTATCTTTCACAACCGGAAGATTGTCAGTTCGTCCTACGCGGATCGAGGGATTGCTCACAGCGACGTAAACCGGAACGGCGTGCTGATTCGCGACACGGAGAACTATCTGACGGATTCGCTGGGCGACATGGCGGTGCGGTTTATCGACGCGAACAAGGACCGTCCCTTTCTCTGCTACATCCCCTTCAACGCAATCCACGGACCATTTCAAGCCCCAAAGGAATTGGTCGACAAGTATGCGGACCAGCCGGATGAACAGCGGCGGCGAGTGATGGCCATGCTCGACTCGATGGATCAAAACACCGGAAAGGTGCTGGGGGCATTGCGGCGAAACGGTTTGGAGGAGAACACCCTGATCGTCTTCCTCAGCGATAACGGCGGCCACGAATCGTCGCCCAACAAACCACTGCGAGGAAAGAAGGGGACGTTCTGGGAAGGCGGACTCCGCGTACCGTTCTGCATGCAGTGGAAGGGGAAGATCCAAGCCGGGCGAACGTACAAGCGGCCAGTCATCTCGCTCGATCTCATGCCGACGTTCATTACGGCGGCGGGCGGCAAAGTCGATCCCGCCTGGCAGTTGGACGGCGTGGACCTGATGCCGTTGGCCACCGGCCAGCTGAACGACCGGCCTCACGAAACGCTGTAC
Source organism: uncultured Pirellulaceae bacterium (assembly GCA_964617665.1). Taxonomy (GTDB): domain Bacteria; phylum Planctomycetota; class Planctomycetia; order Pirellulales; family Pirellulaceae; genus JADHUC01. Next base: position 24,590 of record CAZUAH010000088.1, on the reverse strand, counting down.
TGGGCCTGGGGACCGCGGAAGGCAATCCGTCACGGTGACCTGAAAGCCCTGTCGACCAACAATGGCAAGACTTGGCAGATGTTCGACTTGTCCCAAGACGTGGCCGAAAAGACCGATCTGGCCGCCAGCCGTGCCGATGAACTCCGCTCGCTGATCACGATGCACGGGCAGTGGGAATCCGGTCTGATGCCGCCGCAATGGGGCTGGAACGCCAGCCTCGGCTACCGCGATCCCGATTTTGGCAAGCCGAAGCCGTATCACGATCCAGAGTATTTCTCCCGACCAAGCGAGAGCCCGCAACGCCAGTAGCCAAGCTACTCTTCTTGAGAAAGCATGCACTCCATGAATACTCCGCGCATACTCATCGGTTCTTTGCTGTGGCTGGTAGCAACGATCGGAGCGGTCGCTTCCGAGAAACCCAACGTCGTCATCATCTACGCTGATGATATGGGCTGGGGTGATGTTGGTTACCACGGCGTTGATGATATCCTCACGCCCAACATCGACCGCTTGGCGGCCGCCGGGGTGCATTTTACGCAAGGCTATGTTTCGGCCTCGGTGTGTGGCCCGTCGCGGTGCGGGTTGATGACGGGCGTGTATCAGCAGCGATTGGGATGCGGGGAAAACCCGAACACCAGTGGATTCCCGGAGGCTCCCAAGTTCCCCTTGGCCGGATTGCCGCGATCGCAGCCCATTTTGTCGGAAATGCTCAAGCCCCTGGGCTATCGTTGCGGAATGGTCGGCAAGTGGCATCTGGGGCTGCACGAGACGATGCGTCCCCACTCGCGCGGCTTCGATTTCTTCTACGGATTCTTGAACGGCGCCCATGACTATGAACGTGCCTTTCCTGAGTTCGGCAAGAAGAAAGCCCTTTGGCCGCTGTTTCGCAACAACGAAATGCTACCGGCCTACGAAGGTTATCTGACCGACTCGTTTAGCGACGAAGCGGTCGGTTTCATCGAGCGAAACAAGCAGGAGCCCTTCTTTCTTTATGTGGCTTACAACGCGGTCCATCACCCCTGGCAAGTGCCCGAAGAGTATCTGGAACGTACGAAGGACATAAGCGAAATCGAAGACCGCCGCTTCTTCGCCGCTATGGTGCTGGCCATGGACGACGGTGTGGGGCGAATCATGGCCGCTTTGGACGAAGCGGGTGTGAGCGACAACACGTTGGTGTTCTTCATCAGCGATAACGGCACACCGCGCGGCCAGGGATTGGACCACCAGCCCAAGGACATGCAAAAAGAGCGTTGCGGCTGCACCATGTCCAGCGCCGGACCGTTTCGCGGCTTCAAAGGCGACACGTTCGAGGGTGGGATCCGCATTCCCTTCGTGATGCACTGGCCGGGTAAGCTCAAGCCCGGATTGCGTTACGACCACCCCGTCACCAATCTGGATGTGGTTCCGACCGTGCTGGCCCACCTGAGCGTCGAGCAGCCACCGAAGGGGCTCGACTTTGACGGCGTCGACTTGATGCCGTACCTTGGCGGCGACAACGGCGACCAACGTCCTCATGACGTTCTGTACTGGCGGCGGGACGACGACTACGCGATCCGCAAGGACGACTGGAAGTTGGCCTGGAACGACCATAGTTGCCCGCCCGACAGCGACGCCATGCTGTTCAACTTGGCGGACGATCCGGGCGAACACAACGACCTGAGTGCCGATCGACCCGAACTCAAGCAGGAGCTGCAAGATCTGTTCGACGCTTGGGACAGCCGCTTGCCTCCGAGTCATTGCTGGGGTGGTCCGAAGAACCGCAAGCCCAATCCGGATGCGGCGCCCGAGACGCCGGCTGCGCCGCGTGCGAGTGACGACGGCGTGCACGTTCTGCCCGGTGCCGACGCGGTGCTGCACGGACAGACGCTCCGCAAGGGCCGCGGCGTCGTCTCTCATTGGCGAGAGCCCGACGAGTGGATCGAATGGACGTTCACGGCGCGAGAGTCCGGGCCGCATCGGGTTATCCTGGAGTACGCATCGCCGCACCCGTCCCACGTAGTCCTGCAGTTGAACGACCAGCAGTTGAAGGCCAGTCTGCCGAGTCGGCGGAATTGGGGAGACCTTACCGAAAAGCTGATCGGCCAGGTCGAGCTTGAAGGGAATCGGCGCTATCAACTGAGCCTCAAACCGGGACAGCCTTGGCGGGCGGTCAACGTCAGTCGAGTACTACTGCAGCCGATACCGGCTCCGTCAGCTCGAACCGGGCCCAAGGATCGCCCGAATATCGTATTGATCATGGCCGATGATTTGGGCGTGGAGTGTCTGGGTAGCTATGGCTGCACGGAATACGCCACGCCCGAATTAGACCGCTTGGCGAAAGACGGCATGCGGTTTTCGCACTGCTACGCCCAACCGCTCTGCACGCCGTCGCGCGTGCAGATCATGACGGGGCGATACAACCATCGAAACTACGCGGGGTTCGGCGTTCTGCCCACGTCCGAGATCACATTTGGCAATGTCCTGCGCGACGCGGGCTACAGGACGTGTATTGCTGGAAAGTGGCAGTTGGCCGGCGACACATCCACGCCGGGCCACTTCGGCTTTGACGAATACTGCCTCTGGTTTCTCTATCCACCGGAAAACAAAGGCGGCCGTAGACAAGGACGGCGCTACTGGGAACCCGACCGGTTCATTGAAAACGGCAGTGTCAAGGAAGTCGCCGCCGACGCCTACGGCCCGGACCTCTTTTGCACGTATATCGAAGATTTCATCGCCAGGAATCACCAGCATCCGTTTTTGGTCTACTATCCGATGGCACTGACGCACGCACCTTTCGACCCGACTCCCGACTTGATGCCGAATGCATCGCGCGAGTTCAGCCAGGACAAGTACAAAGACGACACGCACATGGCGGACATGGTCGCCTACATGGACCGGATCGTGGGGCGAATTCGCGCCGCCCTGGTCAAACACGGCGTGGCCGACAACACGATCCTTCTCTTCACCGGCGACAACGGGACGGACAAACGTGTCACGACGGACACGAAGCGCGGGCCCGTGCAAGGTGGAAAAGGGCTTTTGACCAACGGCGGAACGCACGTGCCGCTGGTCGCCCTGTATCCGGGCCACACGCCGCCCGGAGCGGTAAGCGACGACCTGATCGACTTCAGCGACTTTCTGCCCACGCTCGCCGAAGCCGCCGGCGTTTCGGTTCCCAAAGATCGCGTCATCGACGGAGTGTCCTTCTTACCGCAGTTGCGTGGTGAGCAAGGAAACCCGCGACAGTGGGTCTTCTGCCATTACTGGGGATTCGGCCGGCGCCAACAGGATACGCAGGAGTTCGTTCGAGACACGCGTTGGAAGCTGTACGACGACGGCCGCCTCTACGACTTGGAGTCGGACATCGAGGAGTGTTTGCCGCTGGATAACATCGACGCGGAGGCGGCACAGGCGAAACGCCGATTGCAGAAGGCATTCGAGAAAGTGAGGTCGACACGGTGACACGTAGTATGAAGTGCATCTGTCTCAAGGGAATCCGGCAAGCTCGGTGGTCTCGCCCGGCGTTTGCGTTCGCCGTGATCCTACTCACTGCATCCCTGGTATTGGCTCCTTCCGACGCGAGTGCTTCTGAGGGCTTCGACCTACTGGCTTCGAGCGAGCAAGGTGCGCTGAATATCGGTGAGTCGCAGGCGGGAATGAGCCGTGTATCGGACTCGGACCTGGACAAAGAGATCATCCGGCTCGACTACACCGTGCCCAAAGGTTCGGCTGCGGGAATCTGGACCAAAGGATATCCGGCGGAATTGGCCCGCGATGCGGTCGATATCGTCAACGTCGGCGTCAAAGTGGCCGATGCCCAACAGGTCTCCCAGATTCTGGTCAAGGTGGAGATTAAGGGGACCGCCGGCGTTCAGGTCATTCCGCTGGAACTTGAGCCCGGCTGGTCTTCCGTCCGGCAACCTGTCGAGTGGGACCGAATCGGGGAGTTGGCCGAGGTCGTCTTTGTGGTCGATTCGACCGGTTCTGTCGATCCGGCTGTGGGCCACATCCTGCTGGACTGCCGCTTCGACCGTCTGCTCGCGATGGAGAGGATGGGCTCGTCGATCTACGGACGATGGAGTGCCGTGCTGGCGATCAGCCTGTTGGCTGCGTTCGTGGCCTGGCTCGTAACCTTGCTCTCCAGAGTCGGGTTCTCGCGGGACGGCAGACCGGACTTGCCCGACTCTGCAGAGTCAGGCAACGGGCAGTTGCGCTCATTCACCGTGGACTTGGCCGTTGGAGTCGCTGTCGTTCTTATGATCGTCATGGCCTTTGCCATTCAGTGGATTGGCAGCAAGAGTGCACTGGAAGCGGGCTACGTCTACCTGGCCGTCGCGCTGCTCGGTGGTCTCGTGGGCGAATTATGGAAGCTGGGCCAAACCGGAAAACACTTGACCGCGACGGAGGCCTTCCGGGACGTTTTGGCAACCGGTCTGCTGGCTGCCTCGGCAAGCGGCCAGTCGGTCTGGCAGGGGCCGGTCGTCTGGTCGGATTTCTTGAGCCTTAGCGCCGCGGGTGCGGTGGTATTCTGCTTGATCTACCATACGGCTAACGCTTACCTGTTGGGATCGGCCAAGCGGCACCTAGGTGCAATCGGCGGCGCAGCCATGTTGGGTTTTCCCTATGTGCTGGGCCTGTTGCTCGCACTGCAGACCGACTCGCTCAGGCAGGCCCTTGCAGAGATCGTGAGTTTCGGTGCGTTTTCGGACTGGCCGATGCTCCAATCCGCAATCGGCGGCTCGCTGTTTCTGTTCGGCTTCAGCGAATTTGTTGTGAATGCCTTCAGCTTGTTGACGTCGCGGCGGCCGCTTCGGAGCCCTCTGGCTCATCTCTGCCTGCTGGTCTTCGCGTTGATTGCCGTGATTGCGCCGCGGATCGCGGATCTCGGATCCGGCGCCATCGCCGTCCCGGCAATCGCTCAGCCTCTGGCGGTCGTGGCGGCGACAGTGTTGTCCCAGGGGTGTCTGTGGACGCTGGTGTTCATGCTCACCGGCGTGGTCCTGGACGGAATGCGCGGCGGCGCATCGACAACGCAGACGATTTCGGCTCATGGGATAAGCGGCTTGAAGAAGGGCATGATCTTCAGCGGGATCTTGATGGGCTTGGTCCAAGTTCTCGGTCTGTTGGTGGCGTGGCCGGCAGTTCAAACGATCTACGGCAATCTGCCTTACCTTACGCTGGCCCTGGCCGGGGCGGTTACATTCCCACTGGCCAAGACGATCATCGAGAGCTTCGATGGAAGCCACAATTTCTTTGACCGGGCCGCGCGGGCCTACCGCAATCCCGTTTTGTATGCTCGGGGGATCGTTGTCGGGCTGGCCCTGGCCGTCGCCATTGGTTTGGCACTTCCCGAGCAGTCCACCGGTTTCCGCATGATATTCGGCGCCGGGGCGGGCATGGTGGCCTTTGCCGGCATCAGCCTGTTGCGCGACGTGGTACTCGGCTTGCAGCATCGCGGCGGCGTGCGGTCGCCTCGACTCTACCTCGTGGAGGGCGGGTTGGGGCTGTTCATCGGCGGCGCTCTGGCGTTCTATTTCGACGCGAGCCAGATTCCCATCGTTCTCACCAAATTCAGCCTGTACACGAGCTTGGGGATGGACCCGAATGCGGTCGTCGAAGCCTGCAACACGGTTAGAACGACACGCCCCGATGAATTCCGTGCCCTGCTGAACAACTGGGGTTACGTCCGGCTCTCCGACGCAACGGGTGGCGCGAAGATACTCTTCAACGAGACGCTGATCGGCGTCTCGGTGTGGGGCATTGCCGCGTGGCTGTTTGCTATCAACAGAGCTTTCTTGAGGGCGTTGTTCGAGAAGACATGGACGCCGATCAAGCAGATCCCGACCCGCGCAGGCGTAAGTGATCTGGCCGAAGGCACGATTCGGGTCATGCGATGGGGGCTCTGGATGTCGCCGGTGATCTTCACCTTCCTGCGCCCTGTGGGCACGGCTACCTGGTACAACCAAGACGGCGCGGTGCGGACGCTGTTCAGTGTCTTCAACAGTGTGACCATGGAATCCGGTGAGTTTTACGACTGGAGCTTGACCGTCTTCTTGTGGGTGCTTGCCTACGATGCCTTCCGGATCCTGATCTGGTTGGACCACATGGGGCTGCGGGTGGCAACGCTGGTGAACCTCAGCTTCCTGGGCATGGACCGGTTGGACGAACGGGCTGCCCGTTTCATCGGTCCTTCGGCGGCTGGCCGGCTGATTCCCGAAGGTGTGAAACGATTCACGACGTGGGCTCCGCTGCTGATTCCGTTTTATCTCCCCAGAGGCGACGACTGGGACTCGGTGTGGTCCGAGTCCCAGACGATTCAGAGTGCTTCCGGCGGAATCCTGTCGACGCTGCTTGCCTTGCCCGTTTCACAGAAGGCGGGAGTGGCCCTTGGCTGCGTGGTCTGTGTGTCGCTGATCTCATGTGCTCTCCGCGCTTCGGGCCGGCGGTCGGCAAGACGCCGCCAACGCTCTTTCCGTCTGGCCAACCGTCGGTACGCGGTGACGGCCAAAGCCGGGGGCGAGTTGAACAGCTCGCTCGTTCGCGAAGGCTATGACGTGACGCGACGCGCCTATGAGGGCATCGACCCCGCAGGGCGTGCGTTGTTCCTCGTAGACGATTCCGAGTCCACCGGTGGCGTCCAATGGCCCATTGCCGGCAACTATCCCGAAGAGTTGTTTGCCAAGTCGGAAATTGTGTGCGACGGCTCGACCCTGCGTCTGACAAACGAAACCAACGGAATCCAGACCACCGTCGCAATTCGATTGCCCGACGCGGCCGGCGCCGTCGAAGTCTGGGAAATCGAATTGCAGAACATGACCGATTCCGCTCGGAACATCAGAGTCGTCCCCTATTTGGAATGGGTACTGAACGATCCCGGCGCCGACCGTGGTCACACGCAGTACAACCGGTTGTTTCCAGAAATGTCGTATCGGGCGGATTTGAATGCCGTCTTGGCGCTGCATCGTTATACGAAGAAGCTGGGCATCCTGGCCGCGAGCGCGCCGGTGAACGGTTTCTTGACCTCGCGAGTCGACTTCATCGGCCGCGCCGGCAGCATCTGGTCGGCTCGCTGTCTGGAGACGCTTGACTTCCTCGAACCGCACAATACGAAGGCCTATCCCACGTTCGATCCGATCGGCAGTTTGCTGCTGGACGCGCCGCTCGACGCACGTGGCTCGAACTCGGTGCGTCTGTTGATCGGTTGTGCCGACGATGAAGACGAAGCAGCGGGCTGGATTCAGAGATTCCTACTGGGGCATGGGGGCGATTCTCAAAGGGTGCCTGGGGTCGAGCGCAGCGAGCCCCCAGAGACGCCGGACACTGGGGGCTCGTCGCTCATACCTCGCGACTCGACCCCAGCCACCCAAGAAACACCGCCATCCCAACGCAAGCCGCTGATCGGACACGGCGAAATCTTGCCCGGTACACCGCAGCCGTACTACAAGTTCGACCATGATGGCCGAACATTGCGCGTCCTCACTCCCCACACGCCTCGCCCGTACGATCACTCGATGTCGAACGCCCTGGGGCACGTGTTGTGTGTCACCAACCGCGGTCTGCATTCGTCGGCCAGCGTGAACGCGCAGCAGAACCGGATCACGACCGATTGGGCGGATACAGTTACGCGCGAACTGCCCGCCGAAGCGTTCTACCTGTACGACCCGGACGAGCAGCAATGGTATTCGCCTACTTATCTGCCGCTCAGGGACAAGGAAGCCGCCTACGATGTCGAATTCGGTGTCGATGGCACCGCGACGTTCCGCATGCAGCGTGGTGATATTGCCACCGAATTGACCACCTATGTGCCGCCGGACGATCCGACGGGCGTCTATCTGTTGACCGTCACCAACCAGGGAGAAACTGACAAACGATTGCGTTCTGCGCCCTACTTCCAGATTGCGCTGGCCGACAATCCAGAGAACTCGGGCACACTGAATGTGCATCACGACCGAGCGACCGGCGCGTTGTTCTTCGAGAATCCCCGGAACACTTTCCGTGCGGGGCCGGCCTTTGCCGCCATGTCGCATCCCGTGGAGGTGGTCGAGAGCAAGCGCGGCCGTTTCTTCGGCAAGGGACGCTCGGTTGCCCACCCGTTGCTTGTCGAGGAAGGCGAGCGATCGGGCGGGTCGGGAGACCCGTCCACAACCGGGGACATGGACGACCGGGCTCAGGTCGCCGCATTTCTGACCACGTTGAACGTTCCTGCCGGCCAGTCCTGTACGGTCGCGGTCCTGCTGGGACAAGCGGACAGCCGAAGACAGGCCGAGACGGTCATTCGCAAGTTCTGCAACGTGGAGACTGCAATGGCCCACCTTGCGGAAACCCGCTCCTGGTGGAACGGCCTGATGCAAACGCTGCAAGTGGAGACGACCGACACCGAGTTCGACGGTTACGTGAATTGGTTGAAATATCAAGCACTGGCAGAACGCGTTTGGGCCCGCAAGGGTTTCTACCAGGCCAGCGGCGCCTTCGGGTTCCGCGACCAGCTTCAAGATACGGTGAACATGATTTGGGTCGACCCGATGCTCGCTCGCCGCCAGATCCTCCTTCACGGATCTCAACAGTTCCTGGAGGGTGATGTGGTCCACTGGTTCTTCCAATTGCAGGACGGGCGGACCGGCTTTGCCTGCCGGTCGCATGCCTACGACAACCTGTTGTGGCTGGGGTGGGGCACGGCCGAATACGTGCGGATGACAGGCGACGAGTCGATCCTGGACGAGCGGCTATCCTATCTTGCGGCGGAAACGCCGTTGCCGCCGCTGCCGGCTGGGAAACATGGCATGGGCTTCTTCCCGCATCGCTCGCCGCAGGAAGAACCGCTTCTGGATCACGTTCTGCGAGCCATCGACCTGGTCTTTGAACGACGCACAGGAGTTCATGGACTGCCCCTGATCGGCGCGGGTGACTGGAATGATGGCCTGGACGAAATCGGCAGCGAAGGCCGCGGTGAGAGTGTGTGGCTGGGCTTCTTCCTCCATTACATCCTGGACAATCTGCTCGCTCACATCGAACGAAGGAAGGGCGCGGACCGCAAACAGCATTATGTGCGAAAGCTTGCCGGTCTGAAGGATGCACTGGAGAACATGTGGCGCGGGGACCGTTACCTGCGGGCCATTCACGACGATGGTACGGAGATCGGCGTCGAAGGCAGTGGGATTTGGGAAATCGACGCGCTCACCGCTGCCTGGGCAGTGATGTCGGGCATCAATCCCGAACGGGGCCGCACGGTCTTCGACACAGCCATCCGGGTGCTGGAACGTGACAACGTAATCCTGCTGGGGTGGCCGGCGTTGCGTGAAGACAGCAAGCCCTACCTGGGTCGCAGTTGCCGCTATCCGGAAGGCGTGCGCGAAAACGGCATGTATTGCCACGGCGTGCAGTGGTTGATCCGAGCGGCTCGCCTGCTGTCCGAACAGTTCGCGGCTGCCGGTGACGAGGAAACGGCAAAACGCTACCGCGACACGACGATCCGGCTGTGGCGCAAGATTTCGCCGATCTCCCATATGACGCCGGACGAGATCGAAATCTACGGCGGCCAGCCGAACAAGCAATCGGCCGATATGCTGACGACGTTCGATCAAGGACGCATGATCTGGAACGGCTACACCGGCGCCGCCGGCTGGATGCTGCGCCAGGCGTGCGAAGGCGTGATCGGCGCAACGCTGGCCGGCAACCAAGTGGTTCCGCCTGCCGACTTGGATGAACCGCGAGGCGACATGCGGGTACGCACGTTGAAAAGAAACCTGGAGGAGAGCCCATTGGCATCTCAACGCGAGTTTGACCCGTCCTAGCCGCGACAGCGGCGGAAGATCTTAGCCCTCGGCGTAAGCCGTGGGTTTGGTGTTCGAATCAGAGGGAAGCCCCGGAAGGGGCGACAGATTTCATGATCCGAAACAAAACAACCTGGTCCTATCGCCCCTATCGGGCCTCGGCCTTTGGCTGTCATCGGAAATCCATGACTCTCGCCATGGGCTACTGTCTTGCACCTCTACCGGAGTTGGGGGCGAAACGCCGCAGGTATACGGCAATAATGAGCCTAGTTGGGCTCGTGATGATTGCCTCGACGGCGATGGCGTTCGGTGCCTCTGAGCCTGAACGAAACGACGGTCTGCCTTCCCCGGTCGCAGCTTCTACCGGGGCTCAGGCCGAGCCTCAAGTAACGTCCGGCGAAGGACAATTCGCTTTTCCGCGGGTCGACCCGAACCATCGCCGCATAATCTCGCTGCTGGAGAATGCTCTCGGATACGTCGCGCCCCAAAACGGAATGATCGACCCGGCATCGGGCTATCTTGTCGAAGGCTGGAATCACGACCCGGAGCGGGGGCTGTTCCTTCGGTCTTTCACGCAGCTCACAACCATCGGGCAATGGATCGAGCTTCTTGCGAACATCGCGGCCGGACATGCGGACAATCCCTACATTTCCAGGGATGAAGCACTGGAGCGATTGGCCTTTGCCGTGAAGAACCTCCGCCATGATCAACACGATCCCAAGGTCAGTGCCAAAGGACTGCTGGGCAATTTCCTGGGATTGGAGGGGGGCAAGCGGATGGGGCCCATGGCACGATCCGTGGAAAGGCAGGACTTGCTGGACACGTTCGGAGAAACCAAGGGCGAAGCGATCTGGCAGGCACTCCAAGACGAGAAATGGATCCGACTCCAGGACCAAGGTCGAATGGGAATTGTCCTGCGAGGTGAAGCGTACGGGTCGGAGCACTTTGAGGGAGCCCTTGAGCCGTTTGGCGACGACGCCACGAAGTACCGAATCATGGACATCCTGGATCGTCGCATCGTCATGGTGATCTTCGGAGACAACGCGAATCTGTCCGCGTCGGTGGGCAGGACGACCGGGACGCTTCTGCACCCAAACGTCAAAGAACGGCCGCAGGTCGTTGCACTCAGAAGGCAGTTGGAGCAATTCCTTGACGACCAGAGCGACGGATATGCGTTTCTGTTCGATGATCAGGTCGGCGCGTTCCGGTTCGGCTGGAACGCAACGGACGACAGGTTCTTCGGCTGGGACGGTCCGGGGGGAATCTGGAGGGCACGCCACATGCTCTACATGGTCAACGAGTTTCGCGGGCCGGCATGGTTTGTGGTCGTCCGGCACGATCTGCCGAGAACTGCAATCGGGAACCAGCGATTCGTCATGAAACCCTACCGGATGGCCGGCGGCAAGGTGAAGTACACTCTGGCACCAGGGGCCGGTTCCGCGTTTCAGGCGTTGGGGCTCGTGCTGTCGATGGGCGAGATGGACAACGCGGCGTGGAGAACGATCCTTGAGAATTTCGTCGACGCCGAACTCGATTTCGTTCACCGCATGCGGCTTCCCGGGTTCCTCTCGGAATCCTATACCGGCAATGGCGTTCAGTACACCGGAAGCGTCGGGATTCCGGACATCGCCGTGAGTCCAAGAAGACGAATCACCAACGCCCCGTCCCTTTACACGCTAGGCGCTGCCTCGATGGTCGCGCCCGGTAAGATCGACAAGTTCCTGGAAGCGAACTGGCCGATCATCTCGACCATGCTAACCGAGCACGGTCCCTGGGAAGGCTACAACACGGCAACGAAAGAGCCGATCAAGTTCCAAACGTCCGCACACACGCTGTCGTTGATCCTGGGGCTGCTCGGTACGGCCGACGAGAACATGTCGCGGTATATGGACGCCGCCGGATTGAGGGGCCGTCTGGCAGAACTCTACCGCTTGGGAGAGGACGTCGATTTTCTATCGGACGACGTAGAGATTACTGCTTGGACAAGCGACGGCAGCAACATCGAATCCTCGCGAGATGGTGAAGGATACCGCGTCCAGGGGCAGAGCGTTGGAGAGGGTGGGATCGCCTTTGTTGTCTCCAAGCCGTCGGGCGCAAATCTTTCCGGAGGACGCCTCAAGCTCAGCTACCGCGCAAACAAGCCGATCAAAGCAGCCGTGATCCGCCTGGACAGAAAGAACGGGACGGCAGAACCGCCAAGTGAGGTTTTCGCGAGTCTTCAGAAGGCGGACGGAGACGAGCGAACGATCGACGTTCCGCTTCCCGCAACTCCGGCATTGGCAGGAATTCGAGAGATCGCGATTGTGTTTGGCAATAAACGCTCGCGAGTCGCCCTGGATGTCACAATCACAGGCTTTGACTCTACGATCTTTACGCCCAAGTGATCATCGTTGCTGGAGTACTTTGTCGAGCCGAGAATAACACATGGAGAAATCGAGATGAAAAGACGAATTCGCAGGGTCTCTTTTGCGCGTTGTGCAGGCCGGCGGCAACACGACGTCTTCACAAGACTGAGACTCGCAAGCGTCGGCGCGTCGCTTGTGCTTCTGGCAACCCTTTCGGCGACGGTGCGGGCCGAGTCCCCCGTGGTACAGCGGGACGCCGGCTCGTCCACTTCCCTCACAGCGACCGGGGGCACAGGCCAATTTGCATTCCCGCGTGTCGACCCAAACCATCGTCGCATGACTGCGTTGCTGGAAAACGCTTTCGGATATATCTCGCCCGACCAGGGTATCATTGATTCCGCATCAGGCTACCCGGTGGAAGGCTGGAATCACGATCCGGAGCGTGGATTGTTTCTTCGCTCGTTTACGCAGCTCACCGCCATCGGCCAGTGGATCGAGCTGCTGTCCAATATTGCGGCCGGTTATGCCGACAATCCATACATCTCCAGAGACGAAGCGCTGCAGCGACTGACCCATGCCGTCAAGAGCGTCCGCCACGACCAACGCGATCCCAAGGTCAGCGCGAAAGGGCTGCTGGGCAACTTCCTCGGCCTGCAGGGAAACCGCCGCATAGGCCCGCTGGCTCGCGACGTGGCCAAGCAGGATATCGTCGACGCCTTCGGCAAAGAAAAGGCGACAGCGATTTGGCAGGCGCTGAAAGATAAAGAATGGATCAAACCGGAAAACAACGACCAATCGGGCGTTATCCAGCGCAGTGAGAAATATGGCTCCGACTACTTCGACGAAGCGTTGGAGCCGTTCGGGGACGACGAAACCAAACAGCGGCTCATGGAGATTATGGATGAACGCATCGTGATGGTGGCCTACGGAGACAATGCCAATCTGGCCTCGTCCGTCGCCAAAGCGATCGGTGCCCTGCTGACTCCGCGTATCCGCAACAATCCGACGGCGATCCGGTTGCGCGAGGAAATGGAACGGTTCCTCGACGACCAGCAGGAAGGCTACGAGTTCTTGTTCGACGACAAGGCCGCCATGCTCAGCTTTGGCTGGAACGCCTCGACGGACAAGTATTTCGGCTGGGAGGATCTGAAAGGAAACTGGACCGTGGGTCACTCGGACTATCTGGTGAACGAATTCCGCGGGCCGACCATGTTCATCCTCTTGCGTTATGACATGCCTGAGGTGATCGTTTCGAACCTCGGTTTCAAGATCAAACCGTATCGCCTGCAGGACGGCCAGTTGACACACACGCTGGCACCGTGGGAAGGCTCCGCATTTCAGGCGCTGGGTTTGAGTGTGTGCATGCAGGAGCTAGAAGACCCGAATTGGAGTCGGATCCTGAGAAACACGGTGGACATCGAGTTAGACTATGCTGCTCGCCACCAACTGCCTGGATTTCTTTCAGAATCCTATTCCGGTGAAGGCACTGAGTATACGGGCTCGATCGGCATCCCGAAAATCACCGTCAGCCCCAAGCCGCGCATCACCGACGCACCGTCGCTCTATACGCTTGGCGTGGCCTACTCGATTTCCCCGGAGAAAGTCGAGCGCCTGCTGGATTCGCAGTGGGGCGTCATTTCCAAGTTGTTGACCAACCATGGCCCGTGGGAAGGATACAACACGACCGCCGGGGAGGCGATCGAGTTCCAGACCAGCGCGCATATGTTCGCCCTGATGCTCGGCGGCTTGGGCACTGCGTCGGATAACATGGGAAGGTATCTGGATGCGAAGGGGCTCAGCGATTCACTGCAAGCCCTCTACAAGACGGGCGAACCGATCGACTTCCTGGCACCGGACAGGCAGGTGATCGTCTGGACTCCCGACGGCAGCAGCATCGTTTCGTCGCGCGACGATGCGGGCCTTTGTCTCCAGGGGAACGATCTCGGCGAAGTGGGGATCACGATCCCCATTCCTGTCGAAGGGGGTGCGAATCTCTCCGGCGGCCGGCTGAAGATTCGCTACAAGGCGAAGCAACCGATCGCCCGGACCGTCATCAAGCTGGATAAGAAGGACCCGGCTCTGTACGAAGCGGGAGTCATCCTCAGCGAGATCTACACGAGCTTTGCGGCAACGGACGGGCAGGAAAGCGAAATGGAAATCTGCCTTCCCGCCACGCCTGGCCTGGCAGGCATCAAGGAAATCGTGATGCTTCTCGGAAGCAACAAGCAGCGAGCCCCCGTGGACATCTCGATCACCGGCCTCGAATTCGCGCCGGTTGTGAAAGAACAGAAGTAGTTTGGCTCTCCAGAGCCGAGGTACGTACGTCGGCCAGTCGATCACTTTCGACATCGTTACTGACTTCTACACATTCTTGATAGGAAGTGGAGCCATGTCTCACGCTCTTCCCCGCAGCTTCTGGTCACCGGCGGTTCTCGCCTGTCTGATAGTTTTCTGCATGATTCCACCGGAGACGATCGGCGCCGAAAAACGTTCGCGAGCCGACGACAAGGCCATCGCAAGACAAGTCGAATCTCTCCTGGGCCGGATGACACTGGATGAGAAGATTGGGCAGACGGTTCTGTATACCAGCTTCTGGAGCTTGACAGGCCCTTCGGAGCAGACCGCTGCGCTCGAAGAGAGCATTCGCCAAGCGAAGTGCGGCAACGTGTTCAACGCTCGCACTGTGTCCTACATCCGGAAGTTGCAGACAATCGCCGTCGAAGAAACACGGCTGAAGATTCCATTGCTATTCGGATTTGACGTGATCCACGGCCACAAGACCATTTTTCCCATCTCCTTGGGCGAGGCCGCCTCGTGGGACCTGGAGGCCATCGAAAGATCCGCCCGTGTGGCTGCCATCGAAGCATCGGCCTGCGGCGTGAACTGGACCTTCGCGCCGATGGTCGACATCGCGCGAGACCCACGCTGGGGGAGAATCTCCGAAGGGGCAGGCGAAGATCCCTATCTCGGCTGCCAGGTTGCCCGTGCCCGTGTACGAGGGTTCCAAGGCGACAACCTGGCCGATCCCGATACGCTGCTGTCTTGCGTGAAACACTTCGCCGCATACGGCGCGGCTCAAGCCGGCCGGGACTACCACACCGTGGATATCTCCGAGAGAACGCTGCGCGAGGTCTATCTTCCCCCGTTCAAAGCAGCCATCGACGAGGGGGCGCTCAGCCTGATGACCTCTTTCAACGAGTTGAACGGCATCCCAGTCACCGCCAACCCGTTCTTGCTGAAGGATATCCTCCGCGACGAATGGGATTTCCGCGGATTTGTGGTGACTGACTACACTTCGATCAACGAGATGGTACCGCATGGGAGCGCGGCCGACGACGCGCAAGCGGGCGAGCAGGCTCTGAATGCCGGTGTCGACATGGACATGCAGGGAGGCGTTTTCGACAAGTATCTGAAGCAGTCGGTCGCGGAGGGAGCGATCACAGAAACGCAGATCGACCAAGCAGTCCGCAACATCCTTCGCCTGAAGTTCGCGCTTGGACTGTTCGAAGATCCGTACCGATACTGCGACATCGAACGGGAAAAGCAGCTCAGCGGCGCCCCAGCGCACCTCGAAGCGGCCTATGACATGGCGTGCAAGTCGATGGTGTTGCTCAAGAACGACAATCGGACACTGCCACTCGCGACCGGCAAGAGCGTCGCGGTGATTGGGCCGCTGGCCGAGGCAAAGCGGGACCTGATCGGCTCCTGGCAAGCGGCCGGCAAGTGGGATTCGGTCCAAACCGTGCTGGCATGCATCAAACAGAGTAACGAAGCCGGTGCCGTCACCTTTGCCAAAGGCTGCGACATCGACTCAGATGACCGATCGGGATTTTCGGAAGCCGTACAGATCGCCAGTCAGGCGGATGTCGTTGTGATGCTTTTGGGCGAAAGCTGGGACATGACCGGCGAAGCCGCCAGCCGATCCGATATCAGTCTTCCTGGCATACAAACCGACCTGCTGCGGGAAGTCGAAAAGACGGGAAAACCGTTGATCCTGGTCCTCATGAATGGCCGCCCGCTGGCCTTGGAAGAGGAATCGGAGTTGGCAGATGCGGTCCTGGAGGCCTGGTATCCCGGCACGGAAGGCGGCCGAGCGGTTGCCGACGTTTTGTTTGGGAACCGCGTTCCATCCGGCAAGCTGCCCGTCACCTTTCCTCGCAACGTGGGCCAGGTGCCCATCTTCCACAGCATGAAAAACACGGGGCGTCCGGTCGATCCCGCGGATCCCGGCCAGAAGTACAAGTCACGATACCTCGATTGCTCCAACGATCCCTTGTACCCTTTCGGATTCGGTTTGAGCTACACGACCTTCGAATACTCCGATCTCGCCGTGGACCGCCGGCGGATTCGACCGGGCGAGCAGTTAACCGTTACGGTGGCGGTTGCCAATACGGGAAATCGCGACGGCACCGAAATCGTACAACTGTACCTGCAAGACCTCGTTGGCAGTGTCACACGCCCAGTCCGAGAGCTGGAAGCATTCCAGCGAATCGAGCTGCAACCGGGTGAAAGCCGCAAGGTCACGTTCACCGTCGGCGAGCAGGAACTGAGCTTCTTGCGCCGCGACATGACCTGGGGAACGGAGCCGGGCGAGTTTCGCGTATCCGTCGGCCCCAGCAGCCGGGACGTGATGTCGGTCCAGTTCGCTTTGACGGAGTAGTACACCTTGGATTAGACTCAGGCAAGCGGTCGGCAATCGCGTACCAGTGATCGGGGACTGTCCCCTTCACGCCCGCCCAGTCATCAAATCCGAGATCCCCATGCGCCTTCCATTCGCAGCGTTCTTCCTGATGTGCACAATGCAAGCTTGTGATGGACATAATCCAGAAGCACTCACGGTGACGGCCGTTGGGCACGACAGCCGGATCGACTTGCGTTGGGAGCCGCAGCAAGACGACGATCTGTTGGGGTACTTCGTGTACCGGTCGACCAGCGAAGATGGGCCATTCCTGAGGCTTCATCGTGCTCCGCACGAGCCACACGTCTACAGCGACTTCATCGGAGAAAACGGCAAGACCTTCTACTACCGGGTCGGAAGTGCAAATGTGGGCAGTTCTGAGGTGGGGGAGCTCTCCACGACGGTCTCCGCCAGCACTGCGAAGATGAACGACGAACAGCTGCTAACGTCAGTACAAGAGGCGACCTTTCGGTATTTCTGGGACCATGCGCATCCGGTCAGCGGGCTGGCCTATGATCGCGGGCGCACGGGGCGGCTGCCTGGGGATGGAGAGTATCGAAGTTGTACCAGCGGAGGTACTGGGTTCGGCTTGATGGCGATCATGATCGGCGCAGAACGCGGCTTTGTCTCTCGTGAACGGGCCGCACGCCGCGTGCTCAAGATGGTAACCTTCCTTCAAGACAAGAGCGACCGGTTTCACGGAGCGTGGCCCCATTGGTTGGATGGCAGGACTGGCGAGACGATTCCCTTTCCAGTCAGCCCCTACGACGACGGCGCTGATCTTGTGGAGACATCGTTTTTGATCCAGGGCATGCTGACCATTCGCAGCTACTTTGATCGCGACGACGCCGTGGAAGCGGAGATTCGTCGCCGCGTCACCGAGTTGTGGCACGAGGTGGAATGGGACTTCTTCCTCCAGCATGCCGACAGCAAGCGGCTGTACTGGCACTGGTCTCCAACGCACGGCTGGAAGATCAACCTGGCCATCGTCGGCTATAGCGAATGCATGATCACCTACCTACTGGCCATCGCTTCGCCGACTCATCCCATCCCGCCGGACTGTTACGACGAGGGTTGGGCCAGCAATCCGCGTTACGCCAACGGCGAGACCCATTACGGCCAAAAGCAGTGGGTGGGCGAACCGATGGGCGGCCCGCTGTTCTGGACGCATTACTCGTTCCTCGGATTCGACCCGCGAGGCAAACGGGATCGCTTCTGCAACTACTTTGAAAACAGCCGCAACATCGCACGAATCCACCGCGCGTACTGCACCGAGAACCCCGGTGGCCACAAGGGCTATAGCGATGTTTGCTGGGGCCTGACGGCTTCCGACGTGCCGGACGCATATCGCGCCAACGCTCCCGGCCGCGACGACGGAACCATCGCCCCCACCGCGGCCATCAGTTCGATGCCTTACACGCCTGTCGAGTCGCTGGCCGCGATGAAACACTTGTATCACGAGTACGGCGAGCGCCTCTGGGGCGAGTACGGTTTCCGCGACGCCTTCAATTTGGATCGCAACTGGTTTGCCGACAGCTACCTCGCCATCGACCAAGGCCCGATCATCTGCATGATCGAGAACCACCGGACCCAACTCTGCTGGCGGATGTTCATGTCCAACCCAGAGATCGCCCCCACGCTCCATTCCACCGGCTGGCGTCGTTCAGACATTTCCCAGAAACATCCGCAAACGAAGCAGTGAGAGGTTTAGCCCGAGCGAGAAGAACAAGGGACTGCCAAGGCCACCACGAGCAGATTATCATTCACAGTCCCTACCGAGGAAATCGCTCCGAGCCCCCGACGGTTCGGAGGAACCAGATGCTACTCGGAGTGCTTCTTTGTGCTCACTTCGTCCATCTGAGACTCCTTTTGGGGCCTTTTTCGCCTCCATCCAGAGTCCTCCAGCCCTTGGCCATCAGCCGTGAGCGAGTATCTCCAGCTAGGGAGGAGCCAAACGATCGAGCGAATACGTTACGTAATTCTTCGGACCTCGCGTCCCGACCCGCTTCTGTCGTCCTCTATGAGCTTGTCATTTGCGTTGCCGTCCAGGGCGGCGATGAACCAGTCGGAGCTTAGTAGTTCAGGTATGATCGCCGTACGTTGGGGAAGTGCGGATGTGCGCCGCGGTGTGCGTGTCTGAGCGTCCATTCCGCTGGCCCAAACCTACATCGGTCCGACACATCCGCAGGTTGGCGGACATGCGCAACGCTACCTTGGAATCCCACCAAGAGTTATTTCTATCTCCACCATGCAGGCTGAAAACGTGATTGGCTTTGCTTGGCAATTGGCTTGCCTTTTTATGGGTGGTGCAGGCCGATACGGGATCAATCCCAAGTGCTCGAGGTCACATCCACCCAAGCGTGTTCCGGCACAGGGATACGTCACTCGGGGTGCGTCACGTCCGCGCGCAACGGCACCTAGTCAAAGTGCGGAGGGGTGTCATCCCAAGCACGTTAGGGGTCGCCTCACTCGAAGCCAGGTGGTTCCTCGTTGTGGGGAATAGGTGGCAGTATCCGGACTAGCCCTAGTCCGGCCTCTCGGGCAGATGCATCACTCTGGTTGATCCACCGCGATGTCGCCCAGATCCAGCGTCTCGTTCGTCCGGGCTTCAAAGGTGCTGGCGGCGACAGATCGCCCGCCCCGTTGTACGACGACTTCGTACATCGCTCCGGGGATGAGCGCCGGTAGCAAGAGCCGTCCTTGCTCGTCGCTTTCAGACCACAGGGGGTAGTTGGTCCGGTCGATATTCGAGATGTACTCCGCATTGGCCGTCAGCAGTCCAATCCTCGACGCCAGGGATACCAACGGCCTGAACGATGCCAATGGCGAGTCCTCCGAAACACCGGGAGTCACGATCATCTTGATCGTAGGGCAGTAGCCGGCCAGCGGCTTGTCCTCGAAGTCGACGAACCGCATCGTGGCTTGGCCACAAGGCTCCAGGAAGACGCGCATCGGCTCGGAGCCCGCGGTGACTTTGGCCGTGGCTCCCAATCGCCGCTCGGCGTCGAGGAAGTAGACCGGACAACTTCGGCCCGGCGCAAGCCCGGCGACTTGGAACTGACCGCCCAGGAGAGTTCTCGGGCTTGCCATCCACTCCAGCCAGCCGGCGTAGACATTCAACCGGGTACACATCACCGCTTTTTCAATTGGCAAGCCGCGCCCGTCGACCAACTGGCCGCTTACCACGGGGCTTTGTCGCAGCAAGATAGTGACGTCGCGCATTTCTGCGTTTTCATCCGGATTGATCTTCTGAATGCCGTGCGCGTAGACACGCCGGCCCCCAGTGCCTCCGCTGCTGAGTTCGCGGCTACTTGTTTCCAGCAACACGTACCTGTCCGTCGGCCCGTGTACGACCAAGCGGCCCGGTCCCGGCAGGACGGCAATCTCGAATTCACCTCGTTCGTTCGAGAGCTGTATGCCCTGCCAGCCGGTAATGATGTCGTCGGCCACGTTAGGATTGTTGTTCCTTTCGGGAACATATTGGATGGCCGCGCCGGCGACGGGTGCATTTGTCTCGGACTCAACGACCTTGCCTCGCACGAGCACTCCTCGCGGCAGGGTAATGTCGACCTGCTTCGTCCTTTCGCCGTCTTCCCATCGGATGTCTCGAATCGTTCGGATTAAGTAGGGGCTGCCGTCCGGAGGGTAGGTTAGGAGACCGAAGCGGACTCCCGGTCTCGGGCAAATTCGGTATCTCCCGTCGGTATCCGCTCTTCCGGCGATCGAAAGCATCGAGCCACCGTGTTCCTGCTGGCTGGCCCAGACGGTGAGCCTCGCGTGCGGTGCAGGCTCTCTCGTGTCTGCATACCGGACGACGCCCTCGAAAAACCGCGCCGGGGCCAGGGTGAGCCGAGCCTCTTCGCCGTGGTCAAAGTTCTTGACAAGCGGACGGTAGGTGCCGTCGCGTTCACCGCGCCGTTCGGACGTTCCGGTGTTGAGGAGAATCCCCTGTGGTGCGAAGCGATCGTCGCCATCGACGTGGAAATAGACACCGAAATCTTCAGGGACGCCCCGAATGACAAAGCGTCCCGAATGGTCAGAAGTCGTCTGCGGCAACCAGGCCGGCAGTGGATTGTCGAGACGGGCGCGAATGGAGGTGGCGTTCGCTTTCCTGTCGCTGCCGGTTTTTGGTGTAACCGACCAGACCGACAACCGCACACCGGCCGCTACGCGTCCCTGGTCATCGACGAGTCGGCCGCGAATTGGTTCTTCGCGCGGGAGCGCGAGCGATACGTCCGCGCTTGTAGCATGGAGGTTGAGCGTCCGCCCTGCGACCGCCCAACCATCGGCTCTTGCGACCACCTTTGCGTCGACGTAGGTCGTTGACGACTTTCGCTCGATCCTCATTACGCAATTGCCCAGTTCGTCCGTAATGGCTTCTCCGAGCACCTCGTCGTCCGGCGACAGGTCGCCACCTTGGCGATGGTGCCATCTCCTTGCGATCACGGCGACGTGGGCGCCCACCATCGGCTTGCCGTCGCCGTCGACGATTCGTCCACGAACCGTGAGGGAGCCTCGCTGCGCATCGGCCGAATCGTCTTCACCATCGTCGCTTTCGGGATCAGAACTCTCGGTCGAAACAGTGCCAACGCTGTCAGCTACTTCGGCTTCCGTCTCCGCCTGGGGTGGCTCATGCGCAATTCTCACCAGTCCGATCGCAGTCGTGCAGAGGAAACCGCCGAGCAGCACCGACGCGAGCAGAATTACACCGACTCGCATCGAAAGGCGGCGGGAGGTATCGGTGATCCTCACGACGCGCCGCGCGAGCGTCGATCGAAACGACACTATGCCCACTGCTGCTGCGGCTACGGGAGTTGCAGACATCGCGGCAATTTTGAGTAGCCGGTGGGCGTACTCTCGCCGATCGCCGCCCAGATGCAGGACGTAGTCGTCGCAGATCTCTTCGGCTGTCGCGTCCAGCCGACGTGAAAGCAACCACAACAGCGGCTGGAAGAAGAAAACGACGTTTGACAGGCGAGCCAGCAGGCGCCAGTGACAATCGCGACGGCGCAAGTGGGCCAGTTCGTGAATCAACACGTCGCGAAGCGACATTCTCGTCAACCTCTCCGGCAGCAGCACGACGGGGCGGCGCAAGCCTGCAAGACACGGGCTGGACAGAAAGGGGCTGTGCCGGACGTCGGGCGGTGCAATCTGCAGTAGCGAGGCGACCTCGCGGCATGTGACTCGCGTGGCCCGTTCCGCCTCCGCGGCAGAACGACATATTCGCGATAGTTGACGTCGGGCGGCGGCGAGCCGAGCCAAGAAAACCGTGGTGACGGCCAGCCAGATCAGGCACAACAATGCACCGATCGCAGTGAAAGGCGGGGGCTTCCGAAGTTCGGGCGAAGTAACTGCTGGCGACGGTTCTGGATCGAGTGGCGACGCTGCAGGGAGAAATGTCAAGTCCCCCGTCTCAGGAATCGGCGAGCTTACGGGGGATTGGCCGTGGGGTAGCGGCGTTGCCCGATCGGTGCCGGTCAGCTGACCTGAATTGGCGATGACGATATCGTCTGGCGCTACATCGTTCGCTACTACAGGCTCCTCGTCGGAGTCCGACGGAGCGATACGATGATCAAGTGATGTCCACGCCGACGGCAAAGGGATGGAGCAACTGGGAGAACCGCTGAGCGCGAGCGTCCAGGCGACGAGCGGGCAGCAGAGAACGGCGATCAGCGTCGTTCGGTAAATCGCGGACTGGGCGGCAGCTCCGAGGCCGCGCAGCAGCCGGCCGATGAACAGGCCGAGTGCGATCAACAGGGTAGACTGGACGAGCCAATTCAAGCCGAGTTCCGTGACTCCCACCAGGCAGTTCAAGAGCCGTGCCTGCAAATCAGTAGCGATCATGGCAGCCTCCCGTTCCTAGTTGTCGCGTTGGTCGATCAGTTGACGGATTCTTCTCAGTTCTTCCGACGAAACCTCTTCGTGTTTCAGTAGATGGGCAACGAGATCGGCGACGTTGCCCCCGAACACTCGTTGGACGAGGTCGCGTGTGGCGTTTTGCTGGTAATTGGCTTCTTCCACGAGGGGAAAAAAGACGAAGGTCCTGCCCTGGGCCTCGTGAGACACCGAACCTTTGTCTTCCAAACCTCGGAGCAATGTCTGCACCGTGCTATGGGCGACGGTTTCCGCTTCATTCAGCGCGTCCGTAATCTCACGAGCCGTGGCTCGCCCTTTCTGCCAGAGCACCTGCATGATCAGCAGCTGCATCCGCCCCAGCTTTGTTGCCGTCATAATGCCACTCCCTCTGCTCTCTCAAATGATTATCTACTCTACTAAATCTACCGAACTAGACCATCTCTGTCAACAGCTTGCTCAAGGTTTCTGCGAGGTCAATATCGACCTCAGTTTTTCATGCGCCCCCCGTGGGATGCAATGCTGAAGGCTTGAAATTCGTATGCCTGAAACGAGATTTCCCAAAATGTGAGGCGCGATGGTATCGTCGGGCCGGTGAAGCCTTGATCATAACTCCGGCAAATGCCATCACTGCTACCATTGTAGCCGGACTCGCAAGAGTTCGGTTTTTCGCGAGCGCCCGAAGTCTTGCGACTCCGGCTACTGCTAGCAACTGCCGGAGTTATGATCGAGGCTGGCCGGTGATCAAAACGCGTTCCCCAGCGCGCACTGATCGCCCCACCTGCGTATCGAACCGCACTTCACTAACTGACGCAGTTCACATCCACCTGGTGCACTTGCGGTGCCTGGCCAAGCCACAGAGTTCGCGCCCTCCTTGGTCATTTCAGCAACTCGCGTTGGTGACACAGGTCGGTTAGTCCTGAGCGTGCAAGGCTGTCGGCGAGTGCAACGCAGGTGGGGGCAGCCGCGCGTTACGAATATGGCTCCCGACCTCCCTGCTCCCTTGAATCACAATTTGCTCCTAGTACGATCAACTCCGTGACTGGGAAATCAAATTTCCTATCACTTCCCTTGGCGGAGGGAGCCGTCTGTCCCGGGTTTGCGATCTCACCCTTTATCGGAATGAGCGTCGAGCGGACGAGTATCGCGGTCGCCATATACCTGGCGACACAGGTCGGGATGTCGTTTTTGTTGCAGACGATGAGCTAGGCCGCTCGTTGATGCTGCGGGAATGGGCAGGAGTTCTCCCGTCGCGGAGGCGACTGGCTAGTTCTATTGGACGAGACTCCTCAATGGGGAAGTAATGATCTGAACGGAGGTTTGTCAGATGAAACTCTCGAAGAAATCGAAACAGCGAATCTACCAATTGCTTCCACAGGCATATCTTCGGTCCCAGGAGTTCCTGCCTGGTCCGATCACCGTGGAAGGGAAGACGCATGAGGAACGGGCTGCATGGTGGGCGAGCCAGTGCGATGCATACCTGGCACTTGCCCTGGACCCGGTAGTCTATCAACTGAACCGAAAACGACTCGATGCAATCGCCGCAGAGGTTGGATTCAAGGACGATAACCCGTACGACTCGTACGATTACCAGATGGACATTATGGACCATGCCACGGGGCATGTGACGGAGGAAGAGACGTTCGAGGTCTACGGCGCTGCGGTGGCCGAGCCCACCGAACCTGAACACGTTCCCGAACCGGTTGGGCCCACGATTGAGGAGCTTTGGGAGGAGGGCAGACGCCTCGCCAGACCGGTCCTGTATTTGAAGGCGCTGCGAAAGCCGACGCGAAAGAACCGCAGAACGGCAATCTGGACGTATAGAGACAAGTTGGAATGCGATCCACAACCTTGGGTCACGATCGATCTACGGCAACATCCCGATCCGTCCCTCCGTGCGGACGGAATCTTGCAGATCGACGAGAATCGACCTCTTGGCCGCTTTGAAGTGACGTTTTCCCACAA
>CAZUAH010000087.1:0-34504 GCA_964617665.1 uncultured Pirellulaceae bacterium | reverse complement strand
ATGGATGGCGAATCTCTGCGGGCGTGCGGTGTTGGCAGGCGACCGTCCGTTCCTAGTGGACAGCGGAGTTGCCGCGTGCGCGACGTTAGAGGAACTAGCTACGGCGCCTTCTTCGTCCCGGGCCGGTATCGGAGGAGCAAGTCCTGCCAATGCCCCTGATCTACTACCTTTAGCAGCCAGTTGACAGAACAGTCCTTTGTTGGCGAGCCCGAATAGGTCCAGGCTCCTTCCCTCTTGTAGAACACGAGAGAATTTCCGGTCCGGGCGAAACCCTCCGCTTTGTCGTATCTTCCTTGGCCGTGGATCGGATCGACAGGCACCCAACCGTAACCTTCCAGGAACAGCTCTGCTATATCGTGATTGGGCAGCTTCACCGTTCGCACGAGGTCGGTTCCCATGTTGAACACCGTGGCACGGCGGGCTGGGATCTGTCCGCAACGACAAAGTGCGACGAACGCAGCGGCGAAGTCTGTGCAATCTCCTATACCTCGACGGATCGCCTCCCGTGCCCCCAACGTTTCTTGCTGGACCTCATACTTGATGTTTTTCGCTGGCCACTCGTAGGCTGCTTTCGCTTTTTCCAGGACTGTCCTGCGATTAGCGAATAGTCGATTCGCCAACTGAAGGACCTCTCCAGAGTCTGACTCGATATTTCGCGATGGTTCGAGATACTTGGCGATCGTTGGGTGATCCAGTGGGGGAGTTGCGGACGGCTCCCGCAATCGCGAATAGTCAACTGGTACGACAAGGACGCGGAATCGGACTTCATGTTTGACGACCTCCCCGGCGGGAACGGGAAATACTAGGGACAGGTATTTGTCTATTCCGTTGGCATGCGTCTTCGTAGCAAGATGTTCCATATCCGATTGCCAATCCAGCAGTTTCTGGTGCCGCAAACTCGACGCAGGAATGGTAAGCAGGAACTGAAACTTCTCCTTGGAAACGTTGCCAGGATTGACAACTTCGACCTTTGCCGTTGCGTCGACTACCCTTGCGTAGCCCGCTACCGGTAGCACGTCCAGGGAAGACGTTCGATCCTCTTCCGGCGCGACTTCGGGCTTTGCGGTTCTGGCGGCTCCATTGGAGACTCGAGGAACGGATTTTGCCTTGCTCGCCTCCCGCTTCAGACGCCGCGCAAGTCCTTGAGACGCTTCGCTAAGGTCGCCTAGTTCCACGTCGATAGTCAAACCGTCCTTTCTCTGCAACGTAACAACGTTTGTTTTCTTCTCATTGTCCCAGACAGCATCCACGAATGCCGCTTCCAGGGTGCTTCCCGTCCTGGAAGTCCATGTATGGTATTTGCTCTCGGCGCCGTTGCCTTCAGCAGGTACCGGGATGAGGAGAAGCATCGAAACCAAAGCAGTTGTCGCAGACGCGTGTTTCATGGTCTCGCCCTGCTGTCAATTTGCCCGATGGGTAATGGGTCCTGCCAACGGGTTCTAGGCCGACAAGATATCGGCAGGTATGGGATTTCTGCCTATCCTACCACCCACGAGACACGGGGGAAAGCTGTTACGCGTGGTGTTCGCGACCACGACCAAGATTGTTGCGACGGGTGACTCCCATGATGCCTGGCACTATACTGCACGGCTGGTATGGCCAGAGCGGTGGCGGGAATCGGAAGAGTCTGACTTTTCGCCCGACCGAACAGCGATGGGAGACGGTCGATGAGAACAAGATGGATGCGTCTAAGTTTGGCTGCACTGTTGTGTGCGAGTTGTTGGAAGGGCTCTGATTCCGCGGTCGCCTCCGATTTTGTTGCGATGCCGGAGGCCAGCAACGTTGTCGGCGTGTTGGAGGATAACGAGACGTTCTTGGAGTTCACATTTGGTGGCTGGGGACCCAATTGGCAGTGGTTGGGATTCAGCGGAGAGATCACGGAATCGGGCGAGGAGTCACGACTGACAACATCGGCCACCGTCAAAGCTTCAGGAGCGACACTTCGTTTCGATGTGCCAGTTCGACGGAGCGGTCCGCGCCAGTTGCAGATGGCTCTGAACCTGCACACGGATCGGGACACGGACTTGACTTGCACAATCGTATCCCTGACTCACCCGGAACGGGCCTTTTCTGGTGGCAAAGTGCTGGTTGCCGATACAACGGGAAAGACCAGGAAGATCGACTTGCCGTTGGGCCGCCAGGGCATCGGCAGCGGCGTG
This sequence comes from uncultured Pirellulaceae bacterium, assembly GCA_964617665.1. Classification (GTDB taxonomy): domain Bacteria; phylum Planctomycetota; class Planctomycetia; order Pirellulales; family Pirellulaceae; genus JADHUC01. The sequence continues at coordinate 32,345 of CAZUAH010000087.1, read as the reverse complement.
AAACGATTCACATTGGTCGACGCGGCCGGGCGACAAACGGGCATTTCGCTGGATCCCGCGTGTGAGGTGACGTCGGATGGCGAAGCTCGAATCACTCTTGCCAGCGAACATTTCAAGGCCAATCAGCCACGTCGTGTGACGATGACCGTGGATTTGCCGGGTGACTTGACGTACTATCCCGGACCGAACAGTGTCCCCAAGGAATCCGGCCTGGACCAGTGGTACGTTTTTCAGCCTACTCACGATTACGACAAGCCGAGCGAAATCGACTTGGCACACTGGCTCGACGCACCCGCCGGGAAACACGGCCGAATCGTTGGCAAAGATGACGAACTGACCTACAACGGCCAGCCAATCAAGCTGTGGGGGCTGAACGTTTGCTATAGCTCCTGCGCGCCGGACAGGGAACTGGCCAATCGGCGAGCCAAGTTCTATGCGAAGTATGGCATCAACACGGTACGTCTACACAAGTACGCAGACGGCCCGGGCTGGGCGGGCATTCAATCGGAAGAGAGTTTCGTCGAGTTCGATTCCGAGGCACTTGACCGAATGGATTACTTCGTGGCTCAGTTGAAAAAACACGGAATCTACGTGTTGTTGTCGTCGACGTTCGGTGTGAAGCTTGGACCAAAGGACCGTCAGTATGTGCCGTACATGGACGAGTTCGGCAAAGGTCGCAATCGAGTGTCGACCGGCCACGGTAGCGTCTTCCTGTCGCGGCAGCTCCAAGATCTGCAAATTCGACAGATCGTTGATATCCTCGAGCATCGAAACCCCCACACGGGCCTGACTTACGCCAGTGATCCTGCCATCGCGGTCGTCGAACTGTTCAACGAAGACAGTGCTTTGTTCTTCGGCACACTTTCCCAACTGCAGAAGATCCCCACGCTTCGCAAACGTGCATCCGAACAGTTTTGCGACTGGCTGGCGGAACGCTACGCCGACGAGCGTGCGTTGGTCGATTCTTGGGGCGAGGGTGCGTTGAACTCGTTTGGAAACGAGGGCATCACGGGCGAGAGCTGGGACAAGAAAACGATCGTGCCAGCCGGGAATCCCTGGTTCTACGATCCGGACCAACTGGCCGGTTCGCAACTGGTGAAGCGGCGTCGCATGTTCGACACCATGTTGTTTCTGTACGACATCCAGAACGAATTCTACTCGCGCTACGTGAGGGCCATTCAAAACACGGGCTATGACGGCGAAATCCTTGGCTCGAATTGGCAGGCCGGCCGGGCGTTCAGCCACTACTACAATCTTCATTCCGACTACCTGGTCGGTATGATCGACCGACACAACTACTTTGGCGGCGGTGGCGGCGGAAAGATCAATAACGTGAGCATGCTGCGAATTCCGGGATCGGGCGTGTTGAGTTCCGGGATGCAGCAGGTTGCGGACCGCCCGTTCATGCTTTCCGAGTGGATTCACGTGTCGCCGAACGAATGGGGTGTGGAGGGTCCGGCCATCATCGGCGCATATGGCATGGGATTGCAGGGCTGGGATGTGTCGTACATGTTCCAGAACCGAGACGATGGCGGCTTCCGCAACGAGATCGGACGAGACCGCTGGGAAGTGTCTGCTCCACAAGTAATGGGCGTGTTTCCCGCGGTGGCGCGGCAAGTGCTGCGCGGTGACGTACGCGAGTCGGATATTTCGGCCACTCGCTATGTGCACGTGGAATCCATGCACCAAGGCAAACTCGGATTCGACGACCGCGTCACTCAGCAACATGACGTGAAGACGTTCAACAGTGACAAGGTACCCGCCCGAACGATGGCCGTGGCACGAAGTGTCGTTGAATTCACTGACGAGTATCGCGAGACGCCGACGTTTGACATCTCGCGATACCAGCGTGGCGATGTTTTGGTTTCGACCACCGGACAGCTTCGTTGGAAAGAGGGGGCCTCGAAGCTCGACGGCTTCTTCACCATCGACACCGACGCCACCAAGGCCGTGACTGGATTCGCCGAGGGCCGACGCTGTGAATTGGGCGACGTGACCATCACGCCACAATGCCGGTTCGGCGCAGTTTATGTAACGGCCCAGGAGAGGAACGGGACTATCGAGTCCTCGAAGAACTTGCTAGTCGTGGCCCTTGCCCGCGCTCGCAACACGGGGACGAAAATTTTCAACGACTGCCGACTGCTCGATCGCGGCAGGCCACCCGTCGTGATGGAGCCGGTGAAGGCGACGATTTCGATTCGCAAGAACGGCCGACCCACAGTCCACGTGCTCGATCACGACGGATGCCGGACCGGTAAGACGCTGCCGACCATTGATGGCGAGTTCGAGATCGACGGCTCTCGGGATAAGACGTGTTATTACCTGGTCAGCTATTGAGACGAAGGGGGTTTCAACCATGTTCCACCGAAAGTGTCTCGTGACGTTTGCACTGGTCGTTTTGGCAGCCATCGCTCTTGCGGGCGACGCCTTCGCTGCCGAGAAGATCAAGACGCTCCTGCTGGGTGGTCGCGGCCACGATTGGCGAGGCTTCCACGCGGTCATTTCGGAAGTGCTCGAAAGGACGGGCGACTTCGAGGTCACCTTGAGCGATCAACTTGACGACCTGAAGGCAGAAAACATCAATCGGTACGATTTGGTCCTGTTTTACGGATCCGGCGGCAACTTCACCGATGACGCACAGGAGAAAGGCTTGGGAGATTTCGTCAGTGGGGGCGGAGCGTTGGCTGGCGTGCACGCCACGGATGCGTTCAAGAAGTCCGACCTGTACTGGAAGCTGATGGGTGGCCGGTTTACCGGACACGGGGGCGGCAAGTTCATGATGCGGATCGAAGACAAGGAACATCCGATCACTGCGCCGATGGAAGACTTCGAGATCTCCGACGAGACGTATCGGAACAAGTACCACCCGGATTTCCAGCTGAACAGTCTTGCGCGAATGGACCGGGGCGACGAGCAGCAATCCATGGTTTGGGTCCAGCAACACGGTAAGGGCCGAATATTCAACACGACGCTGGGGCACGGGAAGGCAGCGTGGGACAACCCGTCGTTCCAGCAACTGGTCGTCCGCGGTCTGTATTGGGCCGTAGGTCGCAAGCCGAAAGATCCCTGACAGACCGTGTAGCGCTGGTAGATAGGCCCACGGACGGCATAGCCGACCCACCGATAGAAGATGCCACATCATCCGTGGGTCGGCGATGCCATCTGTGGGCAGCCCTTTTGCACAAGTGCCTCATTCAATAGGAGACCATCATGCAAAGCCTCCCGCTCGACATGGTCCGGTTTGCCCGACCTGTTGCACTCGCAGCATTCTGCGTACTCGTGGCGAATTCGGGATTCGCAGACGACAACGGGGAAGCCCAATCGTCCATCAAGGCTCGACTCAATGCGGCGCAAATGGTCTACGAGCATTTGCTCGAAAGGCACCGAACTGGGAAAAGGGGCGGCGTCGAGAGCATTGAATCGCGTGCTCGATGGTCGGAGAGGATCGTTGCTCTGGAGATGGAACAGGCGTCGGCGGAAATGGGGGCCGGGCTAAGCGGATTACGAGTTGCCGATGTGGTGCAGCAGAAAACGCAGCAAGCTTTACGCAGGCACATCGAGCGGATGCAAGTGTTGGCAAAACAGGCTTCGGCACGAGTCGATGCAGGCGTAGCGTCCACGTCCGAGGCTGCGGCCGCCAGGTATTTCGCTCTCGAGGCGGAATGTCTTCCGGAGAAGGTGGCAGAACTACAACGAGTGCAGGAAGAGCGTGAACTTGACGTTATGTTGCCACCGGCTTCAGAGGCACGGCCGCTAACCGTCGCGCCCAAGGAACTCTTCATCAACATCGACGTTGAAGGAATCGTCTTCATCGACGGCAAAAAGCTGACCACGCAACAACTGGATAAGACTCTGGCGAGTTACATGGCGGCGAATCCGGTGGCGGCGCGCGTTATCATCCGCGCGGATGAACGAACAGAGCTGCAGGACGTGGTCAGAGTGATGAATCTCTGCAACCGCCACTCGCTAGATTACTCGTTAACCGCCAAGTCCGATTGACCGCCTGCCCTAGCGTCCAAGCCTTCCGCGGGCCAGGTCAGCCGCGAAGGCGCCGCCAATGATGAGAGCCAGGGCTGCCAAGCGTAGCGGGAAGCACTCCGAGAGCGACTGGATAGAGACTCGAGGAAGAGTCAACGATACTTGAGTCGCTTGCTGCTGCTGGTGACACGGCGGTTCGATGCGGAAGTCCAAAGGCGACAGGTCACCGCGTTCGATGGCAATGACCTCTTGCGGCACAAGTCGCCTGCCGGCCAACTGCTGGGCGATCATGCGAACCATCAGTCGGTTCAGATGCTCGACTGTGTATTCGGAGGTATGAGGCTTGGCGTGAGGATTGCCCACGCCGGAGTGGTCCGTCAGAAACAGATACTCGCCCATCGTCAGGAACGATGCCGCTCGCAGAACAAATTCGGCCTTCAGCTGCGTTCCGCTACTGGCCACGGGAAAGACGCGCACACCTTGGTGCCGCAGGTCTTGCACGGCGTCCAGCGATCGGCTGGCGAATCGGTCGTGCGGCGGCGCGTCGGCGACCAGGAACAACATGCGAGCCGTCTCGCGATCGCGCCAGCTCAATTGGCCGGCCTGCTCCAACGCTAGATGCACCGCCTCTGGATAATCGCCTCCGCCCGCGGCTCGTTGCGTTGCCAACTTTGAACGGAAGACGGACAAGGATTCGGTGAAATCGTAGGATCGAGTCACGTACTGGTCGCCTTCATCACGGTAGACGATCAGTGAAAAACGCTGATCTACGTTGGGAAACATGTTCTTGACGGTGGCCGCGATATCGTCGATTTCAGCTTTCAAATACTCCAACTCGTCACCCATGCTTCCCGTCGTATCAATCACCAGGGCCAGATCCAGTCGCGTTGGTCGTAGCGCCGGGGCATCTGGCAGGACGATGTGACACGGCTGGCCGTCGAGACGCATGCGTTTGCTGTATGCCTTTTCGCCTCTCGGCCCGTGAACCGAGACCTGAAACTCCTGGCCGTCGGCGCCGCCGTCGATGCCGGTTAAGAACATCGCTCGGCCATCGCTGCCCGTGGTCAGGTCGATTACCTCGCGCTGGTTTTGCCAACCATCGGTATGCTGCACGACAACACGCGCGTCGCCAACGGGCAAGCCGGCCGTGTTGACTACCTGAATCACCGCTCGCCTGCCAATGGCGAAACGAGGCAAAGCCTCGGCAGCGTCATTCTGGAGGCTTTGGGAAAGGAACTGCCGATAGGCCTCGAAGCTGCCATGATCGTCGATACTTCCGGCAGTCAGCATCCCGGATTGGACTTGGTAGCGTCGTGCGGCGGGCATTCGCATTTCTTCGCGCGAGCGGTAACCGCGAACCTCGGAGTCCGCTCGTCGACTGCTCTTTTCGGAGGGACGGTACTTGAAATCTGTGGCGTGTTCATATCGCAGACCGGCTGAATCACCAGCTGCCGCTGGCCCCGACGCCGCGACAGCATCGTCCGAACGCCACGATGCCTCGGGGGCCTCTGAGGCCATGTCAAAATGGGGCGTGAGCGCCGGTTCTTCAACAGCATTGGAGCCGTCGCTTTCGCTGACGAAGGCTCGTGTGGAAGAGTGGTCCGCGTCTTCAGGTTGCCGTGCCGTCTGCACGGTCCCGTGTCGGCCACAGCCAGTCAGCAGGACACACGTACCAACCGTGATCGCGAGTAGGGCGGCAGGGCCGCCAGCCAAATGCGAGCTACCGCTCGGTCGAAGATGGCTCGCTTCCGTTGGTCGCTGCCAAGACCGTATCAAAACTCGCGATAACTGATGTAGGGAGATTCGACACATTGCTCGGTCTCCTGATTGATTGACTCCATTTGCCTTCACCAAGAGAAACGACCAGACCGTGGTTTTCTTAGGTGAAAATCAGGAGAATCGGTTGGATGGGCTGCTATTCGGTTTGGGATCGGCTCCGAAAACGCAAGGGGACCTTGATCGACTCGGAAAACGGAACTCGAGTCCCCTCGGCATAGGGCCATTCCGGCGGTTGGGTGAAGACGGTTGTGTTGACCTGAGATGACAGCTTCCGGCCATTCGGCATTTCGAGTTCCATCCAGATGCGGCCGACTTTGAACCAATCCTGGCCTCGGTTGTCGATCACCAAAATATTCTCGCGGGCGAGGTTGGCGATTACTTCTGTAGGTAGCGGAACGGTGGCGTCGCCCCAGATGCCCTCCCGTTCTGATCCACCGGAGGAGGCAAACGGGCCGATGGGGATACCGTTCAATACGCCGTGCGAGATGTACTGGCCGCCGCTCTGCAGTCCGATACCTTGGTAGTGCAAGAATGCGCGTCGGGCCTTGCGCAACTGCTCGACGGCGAATTCGCCCGGCGGGAATGGGCCGTCCTGATGGCAGAGTTGGACGGCACGGTCATGAACCGTTGCGTTCAGTACAGCCGAGGCCGACTCGATTCGCATCGCTGCCCAACACGCCCAATCGCCGGACGAGTTGTCTTTCCGGCCCACGTCGGAAATCAATCGAATACTTACCTGCTGCCCAGCCCAAGGCTCAAGGTCAGCCTCCAAGGGTGTCCAGGCGTGCTCGATCCGCTGTTTCTCGGCGACTGTGGTTTGTTTGCCATCCCGGTCGACGACAGCCACACGAAACAGGATTCCATCGCCGGGATCGCTGCCGTCACGCTTGCCTATGTCACATCGGAAAATCGTCGGCACGTTCGCCGGCAGCGAGAACGGACCGAACTGTCCGAACGTGTATCCGACACCGCCGCGGTACGGCGGGTGCATGAACACGCCTGATTTCGACTTGTCTCCGCACGTCATCTCCCTCCAATACAATTGCGCACCAGAGTTGCCATCCAAGCCTGTTTCTTTGCCGTCGCGGAAACACTGGCCGGACTCCGTTTCGGCCTTCAATTTCCCAAACTTCCGGATGGACTCTTCACATTTCAGCCACCAGTCTCGGTGCATACGAAGGGGGCCGACCTGGATATCGAGCGGCACCTTGCGGACCAATTCGTGTTTGGACATCACAAACGGAAACTCTGCAGTCGCAGCCTGTCCCGGCATGAAGCGGATCGTCTTTCGATGCCCGCCGAAGCAGACTTCTGCATCCGCGGCTGATGACGCATAGGGCAGCATGGTCAGATGAAGACCATCGCGGAGTTCGAGTTTCGCGTCGACCAACGGGCGGACGAGGAAGTCGATCGAGGCGTCTTCAAATTCGCACCAAAGCTGCTCGCCTACAACGGCGTTGCCGGGAACCGGAAACGTGTGCTTCTGCCGGCCAACAACGGTAACTGTCTCGCCCGGCACAGCCTCGGTTCGATCGCAATGAAGGGGATCCTCCGCTGCTTCGCCCGGCGTCAGCCGATAGCTGAATGCGTCTGCCAGGGGCTCGATGTACACCAAACCCCGGCTATACCTTGTAGCTGCGGGGCCAATCTCTCTACCCTCCTCGTCCAGTGCGACGGCCGTGCCAGTTCGGCCATCGAGATCCACGCCGAAGCGGGAACACGGCGCAACGGGTATCACTTCCACGATTCCGTCGTCGAGACGATGTGCGACCAGCGGGCCGTCACAAGCGAGCTTGTCGAACCGAACGAAGCGCCCGCGCGGATCTGCGTACAGATAGGCCGGTGAGCCGACATAGTCGGCTCGATGGCCATCGACTAGTGCACTGTACGCAACCAGATCGCCTGCACGCGTGTCGCGGGCGAACCAGCCGAACGGAGGCAGCTTGGCATCGTCCGTAGTCCAAGTGTCCTTGGGATGCCCGTTGACTATCACTTCCAGTCCGTTGTCGTATCGAGTGACGATTTGGGATCGCCGGTAGGCACCGGTGGCCACAGCGGCCGTGGAGTCGAGCAGATTGCCACTGGCATCGGCGTAGCGAATGTCGGCAACGGTGGCCTGGGCGTATCGCGCATGAACCTGCTGCAGACCGAAGTAGCTGCGCAAGGTGTTCTCGATTCCGCCTTGCCTGACCAGAAAACCCGTGTGACCGAAGGCTAGTGTTCCGGCCAGGAACTGATCGAGCCTCGCCTGCTGCTGTTCAGGCGTTCTGCCCATTTGCTCTTTTCGGCCGAAAAACATGCCCGGATTGCCCATGCCGAAATTGCAGCACAGCGGGTGCATCTTGCGAAGGTCGAAATCGACCAGCCAGGGATTCTCGTTCAGCCGAGCCAATTGATCTTGACCGTAGTTTCCGTCGGTCAGGCCGCAGTAGTACCAGTGGTTGTTGCCTTCGCTGTAGACCGGCCCATTCCACGTTCTTTTCTGGTGGAGCAGGATTTCGCCATAGGCGTAGAACGTGGCGGCAAACGTACCGGCGCCGGGTACGCGCGCATCATAGTCGCAGTACTGCCATGGACGCACGGCGGTATGGACGTCGCAGTAGGCTGTGTCGAGTCTGAACTTATTCTGAATGATCGGTGCCAGACGCGATTCGTACTCGACGGCCCTGGCAGGTTTTGGGTTGTAGCAACGCGGCCATGCAGTTCGCCACTCGCCGTCCGGCAGCCGGGTCACCATGTCTTCATGCCAATGCTCGTTGACGGGGGCAAAATCCGTGTAGTTGTTGTAGATCCCATAGCGGAAACCCAACGCTCGGATCTTGCGGGCATACTCGGCTTGTGATTCATCACCGCCTTTGCCCGGAGCAGCACGAGTGCGGAACGTGAAGCTCTCGCCGCCATCGCGCCAGCCGGTCTCGTGGTCGGTCAGCGCAATCTTGGTCATGCCGTAACGGGCGAGCCGCTTCCACTGTGCATAATCTCGCTGGCGGTCGCTGGCCCCATGTGCTCGCCAGACGCGTTCGCGTGTGACGTGCATCCAAGGCGACTTCGGATTGGGGATGTTCGGTAAGATCTCCTCGAAACGCGGCGAGACGGTCAGAAAGAGACGCTCGAAACAGTCGTTCCGCTGACCGTCGGTCTTCGGCAGATAGCGAGATCCACCGTTATAGGTCGCCCCGGAGGATTCTACCTCGTTCTGGAACCAGAGTTCCGATGCGCTGGATCGCGTGTGATCGACTAGCCCCATTGTGAACAACGGTTGTTCCGCAGATCCAGAAACCAATACGGCGGGGCGCTGGCTGCCTCCGGCCAGATAAGGCAGCGTAACCAAACGTGGGTTGGGAAGCCCCGCGGCGCGGCCGAAGCGAACTTCCTCCGCAACACCACCTGCGCAGGCCACGTCGATCACCAGCGACTTCTGCCACAAACGAAAGGTGTACGCTACTTCCGCCGCTTGGTCGTCCCATTGGCACTGCCAACGCGCCACCAGCGCATCGCCCTGCTTTTCGCAGTTCAACAGCTTTGCCTTCACAGGCGGCACGGCCGCATTGTCGTTGCCGCCATGGAAATACACACCGCCGTCTACCATCGGTTGAAAACGAACCGACGCGCCACCGTGTTCCCATTCGGCAGTCACGTCACCGAGCGTACCCGTTATCGGATGATACCTGTAGACCAACCGTCCATCGTCGCCTTGGTAGATAAGTGACCAGATCTCGCCTTCCTGCTTCAGCGACACCTCGAAATCGTCGTTCAAATTGTCCGGCAAGATCGTCTCGGGGCGGTTGGGAAACGGCAATCGTCCAGGTCCGGTGTTCGTTCCGACGCTTTGACCTGGGAACGGTTCAACACCACGCTGCGGACGAGGTTCGAAGCTCAGCGGTGGTAATGACTCCCGATAGAAGCAGAGGTTGTCGACGTACAGGGAGCGGTTGTCGCGGTTACGGCCCCCGGTGATTTCCAGCCCTTCCCATGTGGCCTTTTCGCCGAGTGCGGTAATCTGGTCAGGCGTCAGCCTCTGGTGCATCAACCACCACTCTTTCCAACGGACAGTACCCAAGCTGATGCGCAACTCGTTGTCGGACGTCGAGCGACACAGAAGGGTCAAGGTTACGGGAGGCGTCGAGCGATCGGGACTGAACGCCCAGTTGTTTCCGTACACCCACAGATTTACGCAGTCACATTCCGCTGGGATCGGCAGAGGCTCCGGCGGCCGCACAACCACCGATGGCCGATTTCCCTCGCCTCGGTACGTCAGCTTGCCAACATGCTGGCCCCAAAGCTGTTGCTCACGCGAGTCTTCGAAATCCGCCACAGAATCCCGGCATTCGACCGTCCATCCGTTCGTATTTTCGAAATCTAGCTGCGGCGGTCGCGTATCGTTCGTTCGACTCACCCACTCCATCTCGTAGGGTCGGCGACCGACGGCTTCTTCTGCCGTTAGTGCTATGGGGCCTGCGACGTAAAGTACACAGCAAGCTCGTACCAGTGCGAGACAGATCCGATGAAGCAAGTTAATCATCGTTGCGTCCTGTATGGCTTCATACCCGATATATACGCGGCGGAGTGTTGGTCGTCACATCAAAGGTTTTGGGGGCAAGCCAAAGGCGTCCGCCACACAAACAACGCTGACGCCTTCGGCTTGCCGTTAAACGACAACGAACTCTCGCCGTTCTGCTGCCGTGCGCTATCCGTAGCAGATGAACCAATCCAGTGTGATGCCTAACAGAAAATGCTGGCCAATTCCGGACAGCAGTGATTGAGTTCGCAAGGCAAGTATTCCCCACAGCAGCCCGACAAGGATCCCACCAAACGCCACGGTTGCCGGAGCACCGATGAGCAACAGCGACGAAGCAAGTAGTTGGACCAGCACGGCATTGGCATTGCCCAACGAATCGCGTAGACCGACTAGCATGAACCCGCGGAAATAGAATTCCCAACCGATGCAAAAGACCAGCAGCGTCCCCGCGTTCAGCGCAAACAAAAACGCGGACTCTCCCGCATCAGGATTGATAGGAAACGTGCCTTGCAGAGACGCGTATTTGGAGCTGAAGTAACCGACCAGTACGAACACGGGAGCCAAAATCAGGAACGATCGCAGCGTCCGCTTGAGGAGTCCCAGCCCCACGCCGTAGTCTCGTAGCCGCTCGCCAAAGACTCGTTTGATGATGAAGACGGGCAACGCGCCCATCAGCAACAGGCAACTCACGAAGTAGCAGATGGCGCCGATGACTCGCGGATCGACCTGCCTCATACCACTCATCTCGAAGTAGTATGCGTAAACGCCCGGCGAGCAGAAGTACTTCCAGGCGAGCAGCAGCGGCGGCGAAACCAGCAGGATCACGGTCGGTTTGAATCGCTGGCCGCGAAAAGCTTCGGCCACCGGCTGAGGTATTCTCACAATTACTCCTTTTGAAGGCGCTTCCGTCTAGCCACTCCTCGACAGTTTGGTGATCTTCGGCTTTACGAGCCTCTCGAAATCAGCGTACGACAGCCGGATCAACTCGGTGTGTGAACCCGCGTTGAAGGCGATCTCTTCGTCTTCGGTCAATACTTCGGCCGCGAACACGTCCATGTCGTAAAGGTTGCCGAAGGGAGGCATCGCACCGATCTCGCAGGCGGGAAACATGTCCTTGAACTCCCGTTCGCTGGCCAGTTCCACCGTGCCGGCACCTGTCGCCGCCTTCAGTTTCTCCATGTCCACCCTGAAGGACGCAGGCAAAATAGCCATCGCCATTTTGCCGTCGATCTTGACCATCACCGTCTTGGCCAGTTCTTTGCCAGGAATGTGCGCGGACGCCGCGATTTCCTGGGCAGTGAAGGCCGCCGAGTGCTGGATGGTCACGTACCTGACTTCGTTTTCATCCAAGAACTCTCTCAGTTTCTGCACGGGCATGGCGATCTCCTTTCGGATCAAGGTTCACGGAACATAACCGCAGCCACGCTGCGAACCAATTCAAACGCGTTTCCGCGTTTCATTGCCCGTACAATCAGCTATTTGCAGGATACATCCTTGAGCGTGAGATGGCAACGATCCCAATGAGTCAAGTCGCTGGTCGTCACTTTCACGTGTGCTTCTGCATCGCGTCCTGGAGGCGTGGTTGGTGCCAGCGATGAGCGTGACCGGCTACTTCTTACGTTGTCTGTCTCGAGCCTCTGCGGCCAGACGACGGTGCTTTTTGGCGAGGTTGGGTTTGCCTTGCTCCGCATAGTGGACGGCCAACGCTTCGTGGGTTGGCGCGTGGGAGGGATCCAACTGCAGCACACTTTGCAGCCAGATGGCTCCCTGTACGGATGAGACGTATTGCATCAGCTTCATGCCAGCTTGATACCGCGGCTCGACCAGATCCGGCTCGTCGAAGACCTGTCCCATCAGATCGTCGATTTCGTCTAACGCTTTCTTGGCATCGGTGAAGAACTGAAAGTGTTCCTTGGCAGCTTCTGTTTGCCCCGTGGCTTGAAGTGCCGATGCCAAGGCAAAACGCATGCGAGAATGCTTCGGATCCTCTTTGTAGGCACGGCGGAGCCACTTCAGTGCCTCTTGCTTTTTCCCAACGCGCAACTCCAGCCGTCCCAATCCGTACAACGCATCGAAATGAGTCGGATCTTTCTCCACTGCCTGAAACAACCGTCTCCGCGCGCGGTCCGTTCGTCGCTGCTCCAACAAGCAGTTTCCCCAGCCGGCCAATATGTCGGGATCATCGGGAGCGTCGTCTGCACAATGGCGGAAATGCTCCTCCGCCTCGTCGAATTCGCGGCGTTCGCTAAGCAGCACAGCCAAGTCACGACGCAGATCGGTTCGATAGGGCGCTATTTCTACGGCCTTGCGGTAGAGGACAACTGCCTTGTGATCAGCAAACGTGTGCTCCCAGATCCGAGCGCGCCAGAACAACGGTTGAGGGTCTCTTGGGAAATCCGCCTGCCATGCGTCGAGCAACTTCAGAGCAGGATCGAAGCGATACACGCGCAGGTAGCCCGCGACATAGGCTTCGCAGATCTCCCGGACATCGCCCTGAGGATCGGCGAGGAGTTCGTCCAGGTGAGGCTCGGCCTCGTCCATCTGACCCGATTGAGCCAGCGCCAACCACTGTTCCCGATTCAGCCGCTGGACTGGAAATCCCAATCGCCAGGCCTCACGGAGATGTTTCTGGCACAATTCAAAAGCGCCCTGCCGACGATGCACGCGGGCCATCAGGAATTTGACCTCTGCATCATCGGGGTCGTAAGCTTCGGCGGCTTCAAGCCAGACCAGTGCCTGGTCGACCTTGTGGGTGCGGAGGCACTTACGAGCCATGCTCAGACGATACTGCTGCCAGAGCGGGCGCGCGAAAACGGCAAGCACAGCCAACAGGATGACGGCGACGGTCACCAAGAGTCGCGTTCTGCGAGGATTTGCCATGGGAGCGTGACTGTTGACTAGGGCGAGCGGGCGGTGAAACCTTGGCCGCCGTAGCAGAAGTCGCCAAGCCTCTCGGTGATTCACGGTGTCGACCGACACTCTTAGCGAATTCCGTTACTGGTATTTTCTCGTCTGCCACTCGCCTTAGTGTAGGTCAGGCTGTGCCTGACACAATACGCGGTATCGTTATGCACTCAAGTCGTTTCCAATCATTCGTTTAACGGCAAGCCGAAGGCGACTGTGTCCCTGCCCGCGCAGTCGCCTTCGGCTTGCCGTTAAACGATGTGTTCACATGGAGTTACGGACGCCTCAAGCGATTCAGGCCAATCGATCTGAATTCCCAGAGTCTGAGGTCGTCGCTTGAACAATCTCTGTCACCGTTCCGTATACAGACACGGAGTACTGTTGATAGCGAGGGGCACTTGCGTGACCCAGGCCCGTGTGGGTTGGAAGCGTGACCACAATTCGATCGAACGAACTAGCCAACATGGGTGGAATGCATCGGTCCGAGATAATCCCGGCAAGAAGTTGGAGTTTCTTGCGGGAATTGCTTGATAGTCGTGTTCGTTTGCTGTTTAATTGATCTCGATCTAGAAGGAGCCCTCTTCTGGGTACTCCGTACATCTTTCTCGTCGTGACGTTTACGCCTTGTGTCCTATTCCAATTCTGATCCATTCACAGGATCTTGCACCGTCTTGCAAGGGGAGGCAATCATGAAATTTCGTAGGTTTGCTTTTACTCTCGTCGAACTACTTGTGGTGATCGCCATCATTGGAATACTGGTGGCCCTGCTGTTGCCAGCCATTCAAGCGGCACGCGAGGCGGCACGCCGGAGTGAGTGTGCCAACAATCTGAAACAACTCGGCCTAGCCATGGCGAACTATGAGGACACGCACAAGCGATATCCCCATCACGGGTGCTATCACCACGCAGGGGGCGGAGGCACCGGTTCGCAACACTCAAACAATCCATACAACTGGTCAAATGCCAGCAAGGGAACCATGTTGGTGAAACTGCTTCCCTTTATCGAAGAAACGAGCCTGTACGACCTGTTTGATTTCGAGGCTGCTAATACCGCCTGGAATTACCCCAACCTGGAGGACACCAGGGTCACCGGTGGCGCGACCGGGGCACGCGTCCGCGATACTGTTCTTGTCGACTCGTTTGCTTGTCCTTCCAGGGCGCACCCGGATGATATCGGGCATACGCATATCAGCAACTACGCACCGTCCATGGGGGCTCAAAGGATGCTTTGGACGCCCAACGACCCCTGTTCGTCCCAATATCCGGGCAATATTTTCGGAACCGGTCCCTCGACACACGGCAATACGAACAGCGGGAGCAACATCTCCGGCATCATGAGTCGCGGTCTCTGGGGGGCCCGATTTGCCGACATCACAGACGGAACCTCAAACGTGATCTGCATCGGTGAAATCCTGCCGAATTACTCCGATCATCAACGTAACGGCTGGCTACATTTCAATGCGCTCTGGGCGACTACCACCTCGCCATTGAATTACCGCGAAATCAATGCGCTTGGGATGCCACCCATTTACACCGGCAATTGCGCCGGCTGGAATCGCCATTCCGTGACCTGGGGATTCAGGTCAGAACATCCAGGCACGGTTGGATTCGTGTTCTGCGATGGTTCCGTCCACCATCTCCCAGATACTATCGACTACAGTACGTACAACCGGCTCGGTTGCCGTAAAGATGGCAATCCAGTTCCCGACTTCTAGTTGGACAGCACCACTTCGCGGCGAATAGCATGCGCAAGGTCTTGTGATTACATCGTCTAACGGCAAGCAGAAGGTGACCTGCGACGAGGGGGGGGCACAAAGTCGCTTTCGGCTTGCCGTTAACCCGTCTGTCCCATCCCGCCCCAAACGCGTTTTGACAATTAGGAGTCGACTATGAAGCAGCTACTTGTATTAATGGTCTGTCTGGCTTGTTGCGCTTTGCTTGCGGGATGTGGTGGCGGCACGTCGAATCCGGCAACGGTGCCAGTAACTGGAACAGTGACACTTAATGGCGAAGCGGTAGAAGGCGCGACGGTGACGTTCACGGGCGAAGGTTCGCCTCGTCCCGCTACGGGGACCACGGACGCTCAGGGGAAGTTCTCGCTCACCTCCTTCGAGCCAGATGATGGAGCGCCTCCAGGTGATTATGCCATCACCATTACAAAATATGCGGACACCGCCGGCGGGGCGAACCCGGATGAGGTGGATACCACGTCCCCGGATGCGATGTACGGAGACGGTGGACCGGACGCGGGAGGACCCAAAAACGCACTGCCAGCCAAGTACGAGGTGATGACAAACACACCGCTGAAAGAGACGGTTACGGCTGGAGAAGACAACAACTTCACATTCAACTTGGACGGCGCCTAATTCGCGGAACGTGAGTTCCTCTTAGGGGTGTATCTTTTGGGTGGTGCCGTCTCGGCTCGTAGTGCCGCATTTATGCGGTCTTTGATGCGACTGAGCCGCCTGAAGGCGGTACTACGAACGGCCAACGCCACATTTTCCCACTGGGCTCCGCCAGTGCGAGGGCGGACGTGCTGCATTTTAGCGTGGCGGAACTCGCCCAGAGTTTCATCCGGTTCGCGGCCCCAGAAAGTCTTGGCGACTTCCGCTACCGCCCTGACCCCAATTCTTACTTTGGACAAAGCACTACCCTACTCCACCTTCCCAGATTCTCTCAACGCTGCGCGGTACGCGCGGCTGGTGCAAAGAGTAGCTTGCTGGTGATTCGTTAGTAGACGTTTGGGGTCTTGCGACAGCGAGCGACAGTATTGAACCACGTCAATCAACTGCTGCTGCGCGAGATTCCTGGCAGCAGGGTGTGGACTTCCTGGCATTCCCACCGCAATACGCAGATAGATCGATTTGGGTTCCGATCCGCCCCTGAACGGCTCGTGGACCAAATCGCGTGGTCGTGCCGCGAGCCGTTTGTCGTCGAAGAGCAGCATCTCCGTCGCGCCAATGCCGTCGTCGCCGTGGCATTTGTTACAGCCTAACTCGATGTACATGCGTTTGCCACGTGCGATTGATTGTGAGTCGGGCGGGCCAATCTTTGGCGGCTTTATGACCTCTCCAGGGTTGGTGCAGTTTTCAACAACCTCCCGGACTTCGGCTTCGTCAGCTTCTTCGCCCTCTCTTCTTAGCATGTCTATGAATTGATCTCGGATGCCTTCGCGGTGTTGTCGTATTACCTCTTGAGCCAATAGCTTCCGTTGATCTTCGCTCAACTTCTCGTAAGACCGCATGGACGTGCCCGGCATTCCTCGCTCGATCACCGCTTCGAGATCATGCTGCGTCGGAACACCGTTGCGCGTACTTACCAGTCGGAATCTGTCGGTGCGGAAATCTCGCGGCCTGGGAAACAAATGGCGCGCGGCCCGGCCATTTCCATCGCCGCCCGATCCGTGGCACGCGCTGCAATACCGAGCGAACAACTCGGAACCAGACCTAGCAGGCTTTTCAATCTGTCCGTCTTCTGTGGTTCGTTTCGTCAAGCTTGCGATACCATCGTCCGATGTGGAAATCGGGCCCGTAGAAAGTCGCCTCAAGTCGGCAGCGGCCTGCTTGTCCTCGGGATCGATAACCAGCCGTTCCCCCAAATCGTACATGCGCGTGGATGCGCTGATTATGGCATCGCGTCGACGGAACAGCGATTCAGCTCGAATAGGATCGCCTGCGAAGGCAAACACGGTTGCGGCAGCCGATAAGCTACTCTCTTCATTGACACGATCGACATCGGCTTCCTTGAGCCACCTTTCAGCCTGTTCGTACGCGCCGGCTTCGAATTCGATCCATCGCATCTCCCCAACAACATCCAAAACCGGCTCCGAATCGGCGGTCAACGGTTCCATAACAGCCCGAGCGTCGTCGATACGTCCTAATCTCCGCAGGACTCTAGATAGGCCCAATCTTCCGGACTCACTTGTCGGAAAACGAGTCACCAATTCGATGTACGCGTCCAGCGCCTCGTCGAGATGATATCGAGCCTCGAGTTGCTTCGCGATCGCCATTCGCGCTGGTTCATGGCCGGGCTGCACCGCCAATGTGTGTTCGAAGTGCGTCACGGCTCGATCGCATTCTCCCTGCGACTGCCAGTACAAGCCCCACAGATACGCGACATGTGGGGCATTGGGATAGTTTGCTTCCCAGCCTTCGACGAAGGCCCTCGCCTTGTCCTGTTTTCCCCGATCCAGATAGCCGTACACGAAGGCTTCTGCAACGTCGTGCGGCGATAGAGCTGCTTCGACCAGATCGAACAGCCGACCCTCAACGCCATCGGGAAACTGGCCTGATCGAATTAGGCCCAGTTCGTTCTCGTGCTGAATCCCGGTGGCCCGTGCTCCGTTTCGTTCTGCCGACTCGAGGGCCTTGCGCCAGCGATTCATCTGCCCCAACCGACGATGGCAGACTGCCTTCATCAATTCCACGTTACCATCGTCGGGATCCGCCCACGCGAGCCGCTGCTGTGCTGTGCTAATCGCCCACGCGTTCATCTGGCGAGCAGCCGTCTGGCGAGCCCAAATCGCATGAATCCGACGACCGAATAGCGACAGCGCGACGACTGCCACGACGACGAAACATAGCACGACGCATCGTCGGCGCCGAAGATAAGCGGGAGTTCTCTGCGAAGTTCGTTCTCGCCGACCCATGTAGACGAGTAGATCAGAACTCCCCATAGGAATCAATGGCCGTGTGTGTTACAAGGACGATTGCGATTGGGCGTGCTTCGGATTTGAGACATGGAGTCCCCATGCATTCTCCGCGCATGGAAGGGGAACAGCAACATCGACTGGCTCCGGCGCGTGTGCTTGGGCTCACCGTCTTGGTCGTTTGTATCATTGTGGCCTTCATTGTATGGCGAGCCTGGTCAAATGGTTCAGCACGCGAACTCTTCGTGCGTGAAGACACATCGCCTGTTGTGATCGACGAAGAGGTCGAGTCGCGTATTGTTGCGTTTTGCAGCGATTGTCACGGCATGCCGCGTGCGGAGAACTATCCCCGCGATGTGTGGCACGACAGGGTGATGCGCGGATTCGAGTTTTACGCCAAATCCGGCCGCGACGACCTGGATCCGCCACCCATGCACTTGGTAGTAAGGTACTTCCGATCTCGTGCACCGGAACGATTGGAATTTAGCGAGCCGGAGGAAGCCCGAACGAAGCTGCGCGTTCAATTCGACGTTGAAGAGGTGGCTCTGGAACGAAGCGCCGATCTGCCACCGGCTGTTTCGCACTTGCGTTGGGCTCGCTCGGAGCCGGATGGCCAACCCGTACTGCTGACGTGCGACATGCGATACGGTACCATCACCGCGATTGATCTGCGGCACCGGCCACCGCGTTCCCAGCCCTTGACACGATTGAACCACCCGTGCCACGTCGAGCCGTGTGACCTTGACGGGGACGGTTTGATCGACTTTGTTGTGGCGGATTTGGGTAGTTTTTTTCCGGACGATCACGACCGAGGGCGGGTCATTTGGCTGCGACGTCAGAAGGCGTCGAGTTCCTACGAAACGGTTGTGATCGCTTCATCATTGGGACGGGTGGCCGATGTGCAACCCGCGGATTTCGACGGTGATGGGGATGTCGACTTGGTCGTGGCGGAATTCGGCGCAGAGCGGAGGGGTAACATCATTCTGCTCAGAAACGTTGTCGAGGGTCGTGGGAAACCACGCTTCGAGCCCGAGGAACTCGACCCTCGGCCGGGCACGATTCACGTGCCTGTAAACGACCTGAACGGTGATGATCGACTGGATTTCGTCGCGTTGGTCAGCCAGGAGTACGAGTGTGTGGAGGCGTTCGTCAATCAGGGAAACGCAGAATTCTACAGGCAAACCCTGTGGGCAGGCCCGGATCCGATGTTCGGGACCAGCGGCATTGACCTGGTCGACCTAGACCAGGATGACGACTGGGACGTCCTGCTAACCAACGGCGATGCTTTCGACGACAACTTCGCCAGGCCGTGTCACGGCATTCAGTGGCTTGAAAACCTCGGCGATCTCGAGTTTTCTCATCGCCGTATCGCAGACCTGCCGGGTGTCTATCGAGCGTTGGCCGGCGATATCGATATGGACGGAGACCTGGACGTCATCGCAGTTGTCTTGCTGCCCGCGGAAGTGATGCCAGTCGAACTCGCCGAAGTGACGACGGCTTCGATCTTGTGTTTGGAGCAGACGTCGCCCGGGCAGTTTGTCCGCCATACGTTAGAATCAGGCCATCCGCACCATGCCACGCTTGAGTTGGCCGACTTCGACAACGACGGTGACGCCGACTTCGCCGTCGGTTTACACTCCGCAACAACTTCACAGTCGTTGTCCGGCGGGATCGCTATCTGGTGGAATCAGGCAATCACGTCGGGCGGTCGGTAAGGAGTGACGTCGAAGTAGGTCCGCTGTTAAGCAATACTTAGACAGCCATGGATGCCGGTTCTCTTCCCATGCAGCCCGTCAGTTCGCCGTCTTGGTGCCGGAACTGCCTTCGATGATCGAAATCAACCGGTCCACGTCGACGTTTTCAATCACCTCCACGCCCCCGCCAATCCATCGCACTTCGATGCGGTCGATTTGCTTGCGTTTCCCAAGTCCGAAGTGAAGGCGTGAGCCAAAGTGGCTCTGATATCCGCGCCCACTGTGCACTTCGGCGATTTGGGTCAGGTCCTCGGCCACAACAGTAACGCGCGCTCCCACGGCGTCTCGATTGGTCGTCACGCCGCAGAGACGTATCTGCAGC
The DNA here is from genome assembly GCA_964617665.1 of uncultured Pirellulaceae bacterium. GTDB lineage: Bacteria > Planctomycetota > Planctomycetia > Pirellulales > Pirellulaceae > JADHUC01. Next base: position 12,441 of record CAZUAH010000087.1, on the reverse strand, counting down.
CAATGGTTTCCACCGCCTGATTCATTTCTGAGGATCGTCGGTTTCTCCCGCGAGTTCAGGATCACGGCGTCCGCGTCCCCGTCGTTGTCCAAATCGTCAAACGCCGTACCACGACTGGCATGGACGGGCAGCAAGCCGTCGCCGCCACTGTCCGAGATATTGACGAAACTGCCGTCGCCCGTGTTCATCAAAAGCGAATTGCGGGCGCGATAGGCCGCGCTCGCGTCGCGCAGCTCGATATTGTCCTCGGTGTGTCCATTGGCGATGAAGATGTCGCGATCACCGTCGTTGTCGAAATCGATTAAACCGTTTCCCCAGTTGACATGGGCGAAGAGGCCCTCGCCCGCGCCCGTGCGCTGCGTCACATCATTCAATAGACCGCCACCCATGTTGTGATAGAGCACCGGCATTTCGCCCTGATAGGAGGTCATGTAGAAATCCAGACGCCCGTCGTTGTCGTAGTCGGCACAGTCCACGCCCATGCTGGCGTTTTCGTCGCCGTAGACGTTGTATGCCGCACCATTCAGCATCCCCGCCTCTTCGAAGTTGCCGCTGCCGTCATTCTGGAAGAAGAAGTTCTCGTGAACGTCGTTCAGAACAAAGACGTCCGTGTCACCGTCGTCATCGTAGTCCGCGCAGACCATCCCCATTCCAGTGCCTGCGTGCAGGGCTATACCTGACGATTGGCTGACGTCCGTAAAGGTGCCGTCCCCGTTGTTTCGATACAGCGAATCGGGAACGGGTTCGTAGTCTCTGGGCATCGGGTAGGAAGGAATGCCATCGACAGTGCGTTCGACGTGAATGTCATAGCTGAATTCCAAGTAATTGGCCACGTACAGATCCAAATCGCCATCGGCATCCATGTCCAGGAACGAGGCTCCAGCGCCGACGAAGTTGCCGTTTTCCACGCCAGCTTGCCGCGTGACGTCCGTGAAGGTCCCATCCGCGTTGTTTCGATACAGAGCGTTCGGGCCTTGGTTGTTCAAATACAGATCCGCATCTCCGTCGTTGTCATAGTCGCCAATGGTGACTCCGAGCCCGAATCCCAGATCGCCCACGCCGGCTTCGTTGGTGACATCCGTGAAATGCCAATCCCCGTCATTTCGATACAACGTGTTGGTCGGAGACACGTCCACTTTCGTGCCCAACAACGGCGCCCCGTTCAGGAAGTAGATGTCGATGTCCCCGTCACCGTCATAATCGAAGAGGGCCAAACCGGCACTCATCGCCTCGATGATGTAGCGTTTCCCACTACTGCCGTCGGTGTGCTGGAAGGAGATTCCTGTCTGTTCGGTCGCGTCACGAAGCTGAATCGGTCCCGCGCGCTGTTTGGCAGGCGGGCCATCGGTTCGATCGTCGCGATCACATCCCGCCGACAGAACCAAGCTCACTAGGAGGACGCCGAGTGTAGTCGTCCGCATTACTACTCCTGGTTGGAAACAAGTCCTAAATTCGAAATGCGAAATCCGAAACAAATCCAAAATCCGAAATCAGAATGACGGAAACAAGAGAGCACTCCGAATTGCCAAGTGGGCACAGCCGTCCGGTGAGCCCAGCGGATGCCACCAGCCGCGTTCTGAATCTCTGTCATTTGAGACTCGAATCTCTTTCGGATTTTGTCCCAGTGCTTCGAGTTTCGGAGTTCTTCCCTTCACCTTCGATAATCGTAACGAGTTGATCAGCGTCAACATCATCGATCACGTCCACGCCTCCGCCAATCCAACGGACCTCGATGCGGTCGATATGGTCGTGTTCTCCCAGGCCGAAGTGCAGCCTTGTTCCCCAGTGGCTCTGGTAGCCGCGTCCGCTGCGTACTTCGTCAACTTGCACCAGGTCGCCGGACGCGACCGTGACACGGGCACCTACGCCGTCGCGGTTGGCAATCACGCCGGTCAGGCGGACCTGAATCCAGTGATTTCCCTTGGCGGAACGATTACGGAGAACGGTCGATTCCTCGCGTGAATTCAGGACAACCATATCGATGTCGCCATCGTTGTCCAGATCGTCAAAGGCCACACCACGGCTGCTGCGTTCGACCGACATGCCATCGCCGCTTATGCTCGACACATCGACGAACTTTCCATCACCCGTATTCTCCAAAAGGACGTTCCGGACTTCGTATGCCGAAGTATCGTCAACGAGATCGATGTTGTCCTGCAAGTGGCCACAGGCCATGAAGATATCGCGATCGGCATCGTTGTCGAAATCAACCAGAGCCGTGCCCCAATTCACGTAGGGGAATGCGCCCGCACCTGCACCGGTCGCTACCGTTACATCCTCCAGAGTCCGGTTGCCCAGGTTCCGGTACAGCACGGGCAACTCGCTCTGGTACGACGTCATGTAGAAGTCGAACCAGCCGTCGTTGTCGTAGTCACCGCAGGCGATACCCATGCTGCCCAACTCGTCGCCAACACCGTTGTAGGCGGCACCGACCATCAAACCGACTTCTTCAAACTTGCCGTGTCCATCGTTCTCGAACATGAAATTCCCAGAAACGTCGTTCAGCACGAATACATCGGTATCGCCGTCGTTGTCATAGTCGCTGCAGACAATGCCCATTCCCGAGCCCGCGTGCTGGCCGATCCCGGATTCCACGCTGACGTCCGTAAACGTACCGTCCCCGTCGTTTCGATACAGGATGTCGGGTTCGAAGGGATAGTCTCGGGGGCCTACGTACTGCGGATGCCCGTCTTTGAAGTGCAACTTGTGAGTCTCATAGGTGAATTTGACGTAGTTGGCTACGTAAAGGTCCAAATCACCGTCCGCATCCATGTCCAGGAAGCACGCTCCAGCGCCTACCTTATGTCCGCCCGGCACTCCGGCCTGCTCGGTCATTTCAGAGAACGTACCGTCTCCGTTGTTTCGGTACAGTACGTTTGCGCCGTAGTTGTTCACGAACAGGTCTTGATCCCCGTCGTTGTCGTAATCGGCCGCAGCAACTCCGAGTCCGAATCCGGTATCGCCAACGCCGGCCTCGTCTGTAACATCCGTGAAACGCCAATCGCCTTCATTGCGGTACAGGGCATTTCGCGGAGGCGTATCCGCCTCGGCCCCTCGCAGCGGCGCTCCGTTCAGGAAGTAGATGTCGATCAGTCCGTCGCTGTCGTAGTCCAAAAGCGCCAGTCCCGCCGTGACCGTCTCGACAATGTATCGCTCGCCGGAACTTCCATCAGTATGGGCGAACGTGATCTCAGTCTTTCGGGTCACGTCTTGCAGTTGAATTGGGCCTTGTGCTGAAGGTGGATTCTTGTGCGTAGGCTCCGGCCCATCAGAAGCCAACCGATCTCGGTAGACGAAGGCCAACAGCGCGACAGCGATCAAGCACGCGACGGTAGAACCCAGGACGAGGGGGCGAAAACGTCTCATCTGCAAGCAACATCTTCCGATTTATCGGACACCGAATAGCATCTCACATAACCCATTATTTGTGCCGGCCGTCGTTCCCGCAACAGCCCGGGGCACGGATCTCGTGCGATGGTGCCGACATGATTGTCGGTTGCCGTGCTCAAACGCAACTGCGCGGCTTGCGCCATACATCATGCTCATTCGCAAAGGCGAAATTCCGTGCACACCGCTACAGCCCTCACCTAGCAAAAAGAACAACTTGCGGATTGTCGGTCACATCACAGTAGAATTGCACGTAACACTTGCGGATCAAGTTCTACACTGTTATAGTTAAATGTTGACACTACACGGAACAGAAATCTTACTTCCCACCCCACCGACCGCCTTCCCACCCGAAGACCACCCCTCCCTCTTCCGAAGGAAGCTGCCGGAAAACGAGTTGTGGGACAACTCGGCGGCACAAGATGTGGCCAGCTGGCTTGAGGTTGAACACCCCACCAAAAGTGAGACGACACTCCGATTAGTCTGAGCGTCCTCAGCTGCGCACTGCTTCATTGTTTGAAGAAGTTGCGTCGTTGCGGCTACTCAGATCTGTGTGATCACTCCGTTGTGTATGAACTCAACTCGTCGTTGAGTCAAATGTATCGTAGTTCTTATTCAGCAGCCTCACTTTCCTACAGGAGCAAGCAATGCGAAAACATGAGAGAACGGGCTTCACGCTCGTTGAACTATTGGTGGTTATCGCCATCATTGGAATACTGGTGGCCCTACTTCTTCCGGCCATCCAGGCGGCGCGCGAGGCAGCGCGACGTACCGAGTGCTACAACAACACGAAACAGTTTGTGCTTGCCGCGCAAAACTACCACGACGTGTACAACACATTCCCGCGGTTCACATATCCTCGTAGTGGCCAAAGCCACTGGCAAGGCTTCAGCGTGCATGTCATGCTGCTGCCCTACATCGAAGAGCAAGCCACCTACGACCAGATCAACTTCGACGTCGAGTGGTACAATGGCAACAACAACTTCATGAAGCAGACGAAAATTGACGGGTTCCTATGCCCTTCGGACGTCGCGCCGCTCATTGGCAGCACCGATATCTGGCACGCCGGTCCGGGCTGCAACTATGGCGTCAGCATTGGTCCGACACTGGACTGGGACAACACAAACGCGACCCCGGGCGTTTTCAGAATGCACAAAGAGACAGCCATGCGAGATGTGATCGACGGTACTTCGAATACCATCTTTGCATCAGAAATGCTTCGTGGCGACGACGACGGTAGTAGGTATGTACCTGGGGAACCAGTGCGTAACGCGACGTATGGTTCTTTCCCGTCCGTGGCTCAAGCCGACATTGATGCTTGGGGGGTGCAGTGCGAGGCTAATAAGAACGACCATCTGAGCAGCAATGGGTGGCACTGGCAGGGGGCAAATATGACGCAGACCGTCTTCAATACCGTGGCTCCGCCTAACTATCAATATCCCACCTGTATCGCGGTGAATCCGCCGGGCATGGCGTCGGATCGCGATGGTCTGTATCCGGCTCGCAGCCGACATCCAGGCGGCTGCAACACCGCCATGGTCGACGGCTCAGTACAGTTCCTCACCAACAGTATCGAATGGGGCCTCTACCAGGGACTGGGGACTAGGCATGGCGGCGAGCCGGTCGAGGTGCCGTAGCGACAGAACTCAACGGAAAAAGGAATAACCAGAGAACTCAGGAGCGGAAAGACATGATGAAGCGACGAGTGTTGTTACTTGTGCTGCTGGTCGGTATTTCGGGTTGCGGCGGCAGCATCGATGAAGAATCGGTGACGCCGCCCAGCGTGACCCCAAAGGACGCCATCAAGGCGGCATTGGAGCAAGTTGTTCAAACGGGCCAAGCCGGCAGCGAAATCGGGGGCGTGATGGGGGACATAGAGAAGCTGAAATCCGACGACCCCGCGACGGCCGCTGCTATGGAGCAGGGCGTGAACGAACTCATGACCATTGGAGCCAGCAATCCGGCTCAAGCGAAGAAGAAGGCTCAGGAGTTGCTGCAAAAGCTCAACGCTGGCGGCACGCCAACTGGTTAGCAACTCGAGACTACCTAACAGCCTTGCCGTTCGCTCTTGGCGAAACGGTCTGTCAATCACCTTCTTACCCGCCCCTGTCGCGCGGAATTCGCCGACGGGGGCTTTTTCTCGCGCTTTGCTTCGGCAACGATTGTGGGCTATGAGCAAACAGCGAAAGACCAAGCGCCGGCGTGAGAAGGTGACGGGGCCAAGCAAGGCCCCGACGCGCAACCGCGTACCATGGCGGCGCTGGCTTCTTCTGTTGGCCGTTGCGGTTGGTGTTGCCCTGGTACTGGCTTGGTGCATTCCGCACCGAGCACCCTTAGATCCGGAGCAAGCACCTCTGGAAGAGGCCATTGTCAAATTGGCCTCGGAAGCTTCCCCTGATGCTACTCCGCTACTGCATGAGGCGGGACGCGTGGCGGACAACCTGCTGAGACAATTCCCCAACAACGGCAAATCGCTGGAAGTGGTTGCTCGGCTCTATCGCGGATTAGGCATGACCAAGGATGCCGTCCGTTGCTGGGAACGGTGCCTCGAACTGGACCCTGAGCTTGGACCCACCGTGCACGCCGCGATCGGCTCGGTGGCGTTTGAAGAGGGCGATTTGGATACCGCCGCCGAGCACTATCGTATGGCCGCCGAACTTGATCCTGGATCGTCAGTCTACCCAGTGCACCTGGCCGAAGCGCTAATCAACCGGGGCAAACAGGAAGAAGCGGTCGAGGTACTGAAAGAGACCCTGAAGACACGCCCGACCTCGATGCCGGCAAACGTCTTGATCGGACAGGCGTATTTTCAACTCCAGCAGTACGAAGAGGCAAGGAAGCATCTGGAGATGGGCGTGGAGATGGGCCCTGAGTATACCAACGCGTACTATTCGTTGGCCAGAACTTGCGCGGCACTTGGCGATCAAGAGAAGTCGAAAGAGTACCTGGCGACGTTCAAGAACCTCCAAGCTCAAGAGGCGCAACTGCACCGCGACACACTGAAGACACTGAACGATACCCGCGGAATCCGACAAGTCGTCTGCGAGACCTACACGGCCGCCGCCCAGGTGTACATCGCGCACGGGGATTATCAACAGGGCGAGGAGCATCTGACCAAGGGTGCTGAGTTTTCCGCCAACGCAGTGGAATGCCGAATCGTCTTGGCGTGGCTGTACGAGCGGCAAGGGCGCACTGACGAAGCACTCCAGACGTTGGCTGAACTCGGCGAAAGGGCACAGAACAATCTGCGTGCCCAAATGAGCATCGCATCGGCCTACACTCGGCTCGATCGTTTCGACGAGGCGGAAAGCGCATACCGGAAGGCCATTGAGCTGACGCCCCTTCGCGCTGGCGGATACGCCGCATTGGCGAACTTCTATATCCAGGCGGGGCTAAAACTGCCAGAGGCTAAGACCCTCGCCCAGAAAGCCGTCGAAATGGAGCCCGTGGCCGAGCATTACTTCCTCCTGAGCCTGACCTGTCAGAAAAACGAGGATTTCACCGGCGCCTCCTCGGCGGTGGATCAAGCAATCGCGTTGGACTCGAACAACCAAGGCTATCGGCGACTGCGTCAACAGTTGCGAGCAATGTCACAACCGACTACGCCAATCAAGTGACATCATCGATCACGTCCCACGTCGACAGACAGCCCAACGGCGAAGGTGGAATATGGGTGTGACACCAACGTGCCGATGCCCTCTGTTGCTGCAACAACACCGTCTCCCGGAGAGACTCGTGCCAAGTGGCTGGGGAGGCCAGTGATGCTAGCCCAGATATTTCACGCCCCCAGGGAATTGCGTGACAGACGGATGAAATGTCCGGGCTAGACGATCATGTCCCATTGGCTTTCTTCTATTCTCTGGTGTAGCAAAAACGCGAACGGCGATTGCGGATTGTGCTTGCTTTGGTATCCTGGAAACGACGCAGGCAAGAAAGGTAGACGACATGCGAATGCTAACCGGCGCAATCCTGATTGCAGCAGCAGAACAGGCGTTTTCCCATGCGCACCTGATTGGCTTTCCGCATAGTGCCTTCGCTCGGGAGGTTCTATTGCCGACAAGCATGGTTCTGGTATTTGCAGGATTGGGGTTCTTGATCTGGGGCGTGATCACCGAGAGGAAATAGCGGTTGTGCGAAAGATATGACTTCGAATATCTTGCGCGAGGAGCAGACTCGAACGTCAGACAAATCGGCGCTCCGTTGTCGATGGTGCGTGGTCTTTTTGATTCTGGTGGGAACTGCGGTCTGCCTTCGTCCTTTGCTTCTGGCTTCGCCGGAAAAACGCGCATTGTGGCGTGCAGCCGCATTCTTGGCATGCGAGGAGTACGAGCACGCGGAGCGGTTCGCGAACCTCGCGTTGGACAACTCACCCGATTGCTCGCTGGCTCTGTTGATCGCGGGTGAAGCGGCGAGCAAGCTGCATCGGGGCGAGGAAGCATTGGGCTACTTCCAGCGTGTCAAGGAAGGAGAAACCGCCGAGTACGTCCAGGCTCAGTGCTGGGCAGCCGAGCGACTGTTGATCCTGGGGCACGCCACTGATGCCGAGCGTTGTCTGCGGCGGGCACTGGAGTTGGACGGAAATCATCCGGAATCGAACGAACGGCTGGCGGTGCTGCTGCAGATCGAAGGACGTACGTTCGAGGCTTTGCCATACGCTCTTGCAGTCATGCGCAACGGCAAGTGCGGCCGAGATCGCTTGCTTATGGTCGGCACTACCGAACGTAACATGGTGTCCGATCCCCATGTCGTCGAAACGTGCCTGTCGGCCGTGCCCGACGATCCCATCATGCGACTGGGACCGGCCAGAATGGCAATAATCAATGGTCGCGAGGAAGAAGCCGAAAAGACGCTACGTACGATTATCGACTGTGACGACACGCAGATCGAGGCACATGCCCGACTGGGCGCGATCTTACTGGAAAAACCCGACGATACTGAGTTTCTACGATGGCATGCTGACTTGCCTGCCTCTGCGGATGGCCATCCCGGCGTCTGGCACGTGCGAGGCCTCTGGGCCAGACGAAACGGGCAACATGACGCTGCGGTTCGCTGCTTTCTAGAGGCCGTATTGCGCAATCCGAATCATAGCAGCGCAAACTACCAGCTATCACAAGCGCTGGTCAGCGTTGGAGAAGCGTCGGATGCCGAGCCTTTCGCAGAACGTTCGCGGCAACTTTCCCAACTGGATTACTTCCTCAGCGAACTGAAAGGAATGAACGACCTGGAGATGATGCGAAAGACCGTGGAATTGGCCGAGCAATTGGGCAGGTACTGGGAAGCAGTGGGATGGTGTTACGTGGCGCTGTACATCGAACCAGGCAGTGCATGGGCAAAGCCAGCCGTGATACGGTTGGATCGGATTGTCGACAAACAAGGTCGGCTCACGGTGGCGAATCTGCAGCCGGCGTTGCGAATGAATCCACTCGACTACCCTCATCCCGAGTGGCCTGAGGTTCAGGGCAGAGGTGCCCGCGTGACGCACGGGGAACCTGTCGATGGTCACGTCAGATTTGTCGACTTGGCGGCCGATTCGGGACTCGTATTCGACTACTTCAACGGAACAACCGCAACAACCGGCCTGGAGCACATGCTTCAATCCACCGGCGGCGGAGTTGCTGTGATCGACTACGATTTGGATGGCTGGCCGGATCTCTATTTTGCACAAAGCGGACCTTGGGAAGAACGGGACAACCCGTCACGACGCTATCGGGACCGTTTGTTCCGCAATCTTGGCAATGGGAGATTCGAAGACACAACCGACCATGCCGGATTGGGCGATAGCGCGTTCAGCCAGGGAGTGGCGGTGGGCGACTACAATTCGGATGGTTTTCCAGATCTCTATCTGGCCAACATCGGCCTCAACCGACTCTACGAGAACAACGGGGATGGTACCTTTCGAGACGTCACGCCCGAGGCCGGTGTAAGCGGCGACGAATGGTCGGTCAGTTGTGCGATTGTGGACTTGAACGCAGACGGAATGCCCGAAATATACTCCGTCAGCTATCTGATTCTCAAGGAAGTCATGGAACGGATGTGCAAGAAAGGAAGTCGCCCGATGGGGTGCGCGCCAAGCATGTTCACTGCGGAACAGGATCGACTGTTCAGGAGCATGGGTGACGGCAGATTTCGCGACGTGACGGACCAGTGTGGGATCAAGGTCCCGGACGGCAAAGGATTGGGCGTCGTGGCCGCTAACTTTGATGGTACAGGACGCATTCACATTCTGGTCGGCAACGACACCACGGCCAATCTGTATTTCGTCAATGAGACCGACGAACCAGGAGGCCGGCTTTCCTTTGTCGAAGATGGCATCCTATGCGGTGTGGCATTCAATGATGCAGGCACAGCCCAGTCCTGCATGGGGATCGCCTCGGGCGACGTCAACAACGATGGGCTCTTGGATCTGTTCGTGACCAATTTCTACAACGACTCGAACACTTTGTACATGCAAATGCCCGGCAATCTGTTTGCGGACGAGACCCGAACTGCGGCGCTTGTCCAACCAGGGTTCTACATGCTTGGCTTCGGGACGCAGATGCTGGATGGCGAGCTTGACGGACTGCCGGACATCGTTGTCAGCAACGGACACGTCGATCGGACCTTTGCGACCGGTGCACCAGATTTGATGGCGCCGCAATACTACAAGAACGTCGACGGTCGCAGATTCGTGGAACTCTCCGGACGCTCCTTGGGCGAGTACTTTCAGAATGAGTACCTGGGCCGGTCCGTCGTTGTGTTGGACTGGAATCGTGATGGACGGGGAGACTTCGGCGTTTCTCACCTGGATGCTCCGGCTGCGTTGTTGACGAACCGGACCGAGGATGCGGGGCACTACTTGGCCGTCAAGCTGCACGGCGTGAAAAGCAACCGAGACGCCGTTGGGGCGATGGTGACCGTCGCATCGGGCGAGCATTCGTGGACACGTCAGCTGATCGCTGGGCATGGATACTTGGCCAGCAATCAGCGGCAGATTATCTTCGGATTGGGTGACGTCGAGCACATCGACAGTTTGTCAATCCGTTGGCCGTCCGGGGTGAAGCAGAGTTTTCGAGATCTTGCCACCGATCAGGAAGTCGTTTTGTTGGAGGGAACGGATCGAGTATTCCAAGTGAGCAAGTAGGTCATGCTGTGCATGACGGAAACCGTGTCGTTGTGCTGACTGCGGTCCAATCGAGCGAGAGTAGGAGATCGGTGGAATCCGGCGGGGATGAAATCGAAGGCTGGAGCCGAATGGAACACGCATTTCGTCAGGCCCAGCCTGACCTACCTTGAATCAACAGGCCGATGGCGCGATGGGAAATGGAGAACCCGTCGTTTAACGGCAAGCCGAAGGCGTCGGTGTCGTTCGACTCAAGGAGATCCCGAAACGCAGTCGCCTTCGGCTTGCCGTTAAACGATCCGATAGCCCCCCTGGACACGTACCAGTTTGCTGAGGGCATTTCAAAACCTGAGCCGAACGCGCCAGCGTCGGGCGGCGCGGCGATTTAGCCCAAGCAGGAAAGGCCCGCGGCTAGCGCCTACGGCTCACGAAATATGGTTATCGAGGTTCTGATACGCCCTCTAATCCATCCTACCGAGAAGCCCATGCAACGTGAGAGCACGGGAGTCCTTTCCAGCAACGGCCCTTTATAGGAACACCCCTTTCAGCGGGAACCTGTTCTTCCCCAATATTGACACCGAACATTTTCTCGCCCATAATCGTATAGCGCCTTTTCCGCATGTCGGGGCTTTATTTTCTGCGAGATTTGTTCGGCACGCCAGAGGTGGTGAAATCGACGGTCCTCGCGGTGAGCCCTCCAGGCAGCTAGTGGTTTGACCAGACAACTACAGGTGCGTCGAACCGACGTACGACGCGAGGCGAGCTGTACAGGTTACGGCTTGCTTGCCGTAACTGCGGATCGCTACGCCAAGGAGCTTGAGAAGCTGCCGATGTAGCGGTCGCAGTTCGGTAACATAGCTCTCCAGCGATTCACCAGTTCGCTGCAGTTCGTGCCGCTGGATCGCTTCGAATACGTCCAGGACCCGGCGAGCCGTCGGCGCACGACAGTCACGCTCTTCCGGATACAAGGGCAGCGATTCCAGTTCAGCTTCCACCATCGCTCGTCGCAACTCTCGCTCCAGCAATGTCTGCACGCACAACGCCAAGAAGTAAATGCACAACAACGCATGGATGCGGCTGATCTCCTGCAAGTTCACGGGCGCTACGTTGAAGTCCGTTTTGAACTGCGAAAACCGCTTCTCAATGATCGGCTGACGTTTGTAAGCCGCAAGCACATCCTCGGCTGACATGTCGTGTTCGGAAGAGATCAGTGGAAATACACCGTCACTCGCTTGGTTGACTGCCACCTGCGTTTGGTCGACGACAATCGACAACTGAAAACGTTCGCGGACTTCTCGGACGTACTTGGTATTCTTGCTTGGCCTGCCAGGCTTAGCTTGCTTGTAGTGTTCTTCTTCGACAGCCTCGATCGAAACCCGAAGCCACGCATCGCTACGTGTTGTGCTGAGAATTTCCGACACCGCCTCTTGCACTTTCGCTCTCTGGCGAAACCGGGTCCTAGGCAGTTTCAATCGCTGCTCTAGGCCCCGCAATTCCTTCAGCGCAAGTTCAATCGATTTCTGCCGGGCCGTCGCGTCCCGCTCTTGCTTACGGCAGCTATGATACCAGTACAGTCGGTAGCCTTCTTTGCTCTCCAAGATCTCTCCGCACACCTTCACTTGATCGATGGTTTCACCCTTTTGGTTCAGGACGTCTTTCATATGCTTCCAAGGCACCTTGTCCGGTGTGTCGACCAAGCGTTTACGGAACTCGGTGTCTTCTTTGCGAGTACGCGGCAACAGACTAACAAAACGCCCGCCTCGATTAACGATGTACTGTAGGTTCTTCGAAGTCGCCAACTTGCAGTCGGCAACGTATAAGAAATCTGTACGACCGGTCAGTTGCGTAAGCAAATCCCAGGTCTCCTGGTGCGTTGTATCATCGGTCACGTTTCCACTGGCAGTTCCGGCGGCCCAGATTCTCTTCACGATTGGGGATCATTTTGAGGGACTCCA
>CAZUAH010000086.1:23835-35191 GCA_964617665.1 uncultured Pirellulaceae bacterium | reverse complement strand
AGGCCGCGGGCCTCGTAGCCTCCCTCCGCAACGACTGTCGCGTCGGGCACATAGCCGTCGACCTCGTTGGAGTAGCCCGCGACCCACAGGCGGTCGCCATCCAGCGCTCGTTTCAACAAACGGACATAACCCGACACCACCTCTCCGGAAAGCCCGATGAACGTCAAGTCTTCGCCGAACTGCCAGACGGCCAACGGATGCGTGTGGTGGGTCGGCAGCGCTTCTCCGCGTTCCAACGCGGCCAGCATACGCCTCGCATTATGAGCCATCGAGCCCGACATCTTCTTGAGTTCGGCGGGCGGCAACGCCGGCTTGAGCGGCAGATCGACTTCGTGGAATTTGATTTGTAGCGGCCCGCGGATCGGCTCGAGCGATCCCGCGGCGACACGACCAACCTCGGCCGCCAGTCGTCGGCCTTGGAGGCGGGCATGCTTCTCCGCATCGGGGCCGCAGCGCGGCTCGCTATTGGCATCCGCGCCGCAGCCCTGCACGAACATGGCTTGCACGCCTGGATGGCTCGCCTCGACTTCTTCCTGGGCAAAACTGGCGTAGTCGCCGGACAGCTTGATGCTGTCGGACCCGAAGGTCACCGGATGGCAAGCGCAGCCGAAGACGATCCCGCGCAGGGTTCCGTCGGGAGCACCGACACGGAGTACCGGTACAACATCGTCGGCGTACTTGTCCGCGTTCGGTCCCATGCGGTGATAACTACCGTCCGCGCGATAGAGGCGGCGATTGCGCACGAAGTCGCACTTGCCCGTACCCCAGGCCAGTGTAGCCGGCTTCAAGTCGGCCAGCGCCGCCCGCGCAACGTCCGCAATCTTCTCGAAAAGGCGGGCGGTATAGTCCAGCGTCGCCTGCCGCTCCCCTGCAGACATCGGGTAGCGATCCAGGTCAGAGGACCCAAGGATCGGACCGGAGTGCGTATGCGAGAAATTCACCAGAAGCTGCCGCCGCTGGAGGCCCGTGCATTCGGTCAGACGCCCGAATAGCGTTTCCGCCTCCGCCGCGCGGAGCACGCAAAGATCGAGGGTGATCAGCACTGCCCGCTCTCCGCGAGCGTCCTCCAGCGCCATCGCCTTGGCAAACAGATCGTTGAGCTTGCCCTCGAACGGACGAAACCGCGCCTTGCCGGCATAGCCGTGAAGCCATACTGGTTTCTCCGGCGTGATGCACACGCGGGCCAGACCAACGCGCAACGCGTCTGGCTGTGCTGCCTCGCCGCGAACATCCCTACCACAGAATTGGGCCAGCGCGGCAAGCGATATTGCCAGCAGGGCCCGATGAAGACGCCTGAGTTCAGGGCGATCCAAAACGTGCTTGTGCATACAGCATTCCTCTTCAAACAATATGACTCTCGTCTGCATTTCCGTTTCTCGTTCGGAACATAGGGGTATCATCAACCAGGACCAAAGGGAAGTGGGGTACGTTCTTTCCCCAGCGACGAACAGTGGTCTGCAGACATGCGCGTGGGCAATATGCAGCGCCGAAAGCAGGTTTGTGAAAAGACACCCCTAATCGCAAGAAGGTCTTTCCAGGACTTCTTGAGATGAGGACGGACAATCGGTACTGGACAGCGCCGAACAAGTCCAACATCTTCCAGCTGCTGAACGCCTCGATCGATGTGACCCGTGCAGATTGGCAAACCGCGTTCATTACCTCGGTCGTGAACGCCGACGCGCGCAAGGAGGTAGCATTTCGAGCAGCCGGTGGGGCGAGCTGTGCAGGTTGGAATGACCTAAACAGTGGCTGTCGAAGGTCGTCTCAAATGGGATGTCAGGGGAGGCGATCCTGCAAACGAGGTAAGAAAGGTCGAGCGCAGTAACAGTGGCAAGAGCCGCCGGGCGTGGGGAACGCGGCGGCTTGGGAACTGTTCTTGGCCATCTGCCATTGTCGAACCAGTACGTCGTCCCGTAGGCCCACGCCGAACACTAGCTTGATACTTACGATCACATCGAATGACCTGAAAGCGGCCAAACTGCCGACGGTTAGTGCGTTATCACGCACTTCTGCAATGCCTCCTTGAGCTTTTTGACGCCTTCGTCGGTAACCTGCGTGTTGTCGAGACGCAGCGAAAGTAGCTTCGTCAGCCCTTTCAAGTGCTCCAGCCCGGCGTCGGTGACCCGTGTGGACGAAAGGTCGAGCTGGTAAAGGCTGGTCTGCCCTTTCAGGTGCTTCAGCCCGGCATCAGCTACCGGCGTGTCAAAGAGGAGCAAAGTCTGGAGGTTCGCCAGCCCTTGCAGGTGTTCCAGCCCCGCGTCAGTTACCTGCGTATCATAGAGGTACAGCGTTTGGAGGTTCGTCAGCCCTTTCAGGTGCTCCAAACCGGCGTCAGCTACCTGTGTGTCAAAGAGGTACAGTGTTTGAAGGCTCGTCAATTCTCTCAGGTGATTCAATCCAGCGTCGTTCACCTGTGTGAGCGCAAGGTCCAGCTTCTGAAGGTTGGGCAGTCCGTTCAGGTGTACCAGCCCAGCGCCGGTTACCTGTGTGCCCGACAAGAGTAGCTTTTGGAGGTTCGTCAGCCCTTTCAGGTGTTCCAAGCCGGCGTCTGTCACTTGAGTGTTGCTGACGCTCAGCAGCTGCAGGTTCACCAACCCTCTCAGGTGTTCCAAGCCCGCGTCTGTCACCTGAGTGTTGTGGAGTCGCAATGCCCGAAGGTTCGTCAGCCCTTTCAGATATTTCAAACCGGCGTCTGTCACCTGAGTGCCGGTGAGGTTCACGTATTGGAGGCTCACCATTCCTTTCAGCGGACCAGCATCTGTCACACGCGTGGTCCCGAGGCACAGGGATTCGAGGCTTGTCATTCCCTTGAGGTGCAGCAATCCGGCATTGGTGACCTTCGTGTTCCCGATTTCCAGCCGTACAAGGCTCGACATTCCATTCAGATGTTCCAGACCGGCGTCTGTCACCTGAGTGCCCGCGATGCCTAAGTATCGCAAGCTCGCCATTCTCTTCAGATATTCCAAGCCGGCGCCGCCCACCTGAGTGTTGGTGAGAGACAAGGCCTGGAGGCTCGTCATTCCTTTCAGATGCTCCAAAGCGGCGCCGGTCAACTGCGTGTCGTAAAGGTCGAGCATGCGGAGATTCGTCAGTCCTTTCAGGTTTTCCAAACCGGCGTCGGTTACCTGGGTGTTCCGGAGGCTCAGGAATTGGAGACACGTCATTCCTTTCAGGTGTACCAAGCCGGCGTCCGTTACCCGCCTGTTTCCCAGGTCTACCATTGCCCCGTAACAAAGAGTCTCATCTGCAAATCTATATCCAGACTTCTCCAACGTAGCAACAAAAGTCCGGCTATCAATAACAGTACCTCCAAGCTTCTCGATTTCGGCGATGGCCTGTTCTCGCGTAAGTGACGGTGCTTCAGTCGGTCTTGATACTGGTGGATCCTCACTCGTTCTCGGCCGTTGTTCCGCCTCCTTGGGTTCCTCGACAGCATTCGGTTCGCTGACCTCCACTTCGGGCTCTTCCGGGGGCGTCGTGGGCTCCTTCGCAATTGGCTCTAGCTCCGCCCCCCAGCCAATGAGCGCACAAACCAGCAGCAACGAAACCAGCAATAACCATACCCTTTGTGATTTCATGACGCAGCCTCCGATCTGTCGGGCAAAGTAGACCATATCGGACCCTATCACCCGTACTCGGGCAGTGTACCAGCGTCGAAACGTGGTTGCCACACGAAATGAAATCGTGTCGTTCGGCCGTCTTTATTCCGACCAGTGTCCCTGAGTCCAAACCCATTCTGCACTGCTCGCTGCCACTTCCAATGTCCCGACACCCGCTTTATCTTGTCCATGCGAAAATGGGACGTGACTGACAACAGTGGCCGGCGTCTGAAGAAGCTGTCGTCCAGCCGCCGTTGAAAGAGCCGTCTAAGGTCGGCAAACTGGTTGTTGACCATGCCGGGGGCATCCAGAACGATATAGCCTTGTCTCCGACCAAAGAATGCTCTTTTGAGACGTAGGGAGATGCGTATGCTGACACAAGGAAACTGCTGGCATTCATGGGTTGCGCGCGGAGCAGTACTCGCCGCGCTCGTGCTGTTGCCGGCGTTCGCGTGGGCGGAACATCAAGGCAAGGTGCAAATCCTGCTTTTGGGCGACAGTGCGACCGAGGCGAGCATCCCGCGTAAGATCGCGCCCGAGGAAGCGCAGTTCGAGGACGTGATCCGCATCCTGCTTGCCGCCGAGGAGGATTTGCCGACGACGAACGTCATCAATTCGGGCGTGAGCGGCGAGTTCATTCGCCGCTTGTTGGATTCCGGGCGTTACGACCGGACGGTGGCGGAGCTGCCCGGCCTCGACTACATCTTCATTCGCTACGGCGGCAACGACCATGCCAAGCGAGAGGATTTCGCGGTGAACTTCCCGAAGGACTACCGCGAGCTCATCGCCCGCCTGCGCCACGACCATCCCGCCGCCATGCTGATCCCTACGGCAAACATCCCTTGGGGAACGGATCTCGAAGACGAAAAGGCTTGGCCGAAGGTCGCCAATGAACTGGTTCGCCAAGTGGCCGCTGAGGAGAAGCTCACGTGCTTCGAACTCTATTCTCGCTATGCCGCCGAACAGGCCGAGGGCCCTAACATGCTGAACTACCGCCGCTTCCCGCTGGCGAAGATCCCGGCCAAGTTCCACGAGCTGGCCAAGCCCTACGTGGTCGAGCAGAAAGGCCGCGACCCGTACGTCGTCGTCCTGGACAACCGCCTCGACGCCCACTTCGGCAGCCTGGCGGGCTGGTTCGGCGACCGACACCCGAACCTCGCCGGTTATCGCGTCATCGCCGATGAAACGGCAAAGTTCCTGGTACCCATTATGCGAGCTCGGAGCCGCAAGCAACGGTCCCGCTGAACCACGGGAGACCGAATTACGTGGGATAGGCTTCCAGCCTGTCGAACGCCCTGGTTACGGGGCTCTGCCTCGTAACCCACCGTCCACGAGGCTCCGCCTCGCAAGAGCTGGCAGAGCCAGCAAGACAGTGCGTTCCCAGGCAGGAGCCCGGGAACGAGATCGAAAACGCGGCGGATGAAAGCCACCACTACCGAGCCTGCCCGCGATTCCAACGATTGGAAACTGATTCTCAAACCGTAACGTACAACTCGCAACGGTACGGCAAAGCATAGGAACGAGCCCTCAGGCTCCCTGATTGATGCGCTGCCGTGGGGCCCTGACAATGGCGGACATGGAAAACGCTAACGGAAAGGCCTAATGATGCATCGTGACATCGCCTATGCTATGGGAGCACGCATGCCGCTCGCTGCTTCAGGAGCGCTTGGCGAGAATTGAAGGGACCGACCATGATGAGGACAATCTGTTTCACTCTGGTTGCCGTTCTGCCGTACGTCGACTTGGCCGTGGGCGCTGATAAGCCCGCGGAACGGCCGAATGTGCTGCTCATCTACACCGACGATCACGCGCAGTGGGCGGTCGGTGCGTACGGTAACAAGCAGGTACATACACCCAACATGGATCGTCTGGCTGCCGAGGGAATGCGGTTCAATCAGGGCTTCACCAAGCCCGTCTGCTCACCCTCGCGGGCAATGTTGCTTTCCGGTCAGTACAGCCATCGCCTTGGTATCCCCGACTATATCCCCTATGGCAATCCGGTCCACGCGGACAACGGCCTGCCCGCCGGCACGCCGACAGTGGCCTCGCTGCTGAAAGGGGCTGGCTACGCGACCGGTCTGGTCGGCAAGTGGCACCTGGGCTACGGCGAAACGTACTATCCGACAAGGTTTGGCTTTGATACCGCCGAAGGCTACCGATTTGTCGGGCCGGGCAAGGAATTCAAGAACCCAGGAAAGATCCCGTATTTGGTCGATGGCAAGGAACAGGAGCGTTTCGGGAAATCCGCGACCGTCGCGTCCGACTGTACGACGATCCTGGCTGACCGGGCGATCGATTTCATCCAATCTAGCCGCGAAAACCCTTTCTTCCTATTTCTCAGCTTCTACCGCCCACACTTGGCCTGGAGCCCCGTTCCAGAGCAGGATTACGCCCACTATAGAAGTCGGCCCGTGACGGTTCCCGATCCACCAGCCGGAAATTCGATTACGAGGGAAAATCTCGAAGAACTGACGCGGCTCTACTACGCCAACATCACCTGCGCCGATCGGAACATGGGGCGGGTGTTCGCCGTCCTTGATGAACTCGGCTTGGCGAAGAGTACCGTCGTGATCTTCATCGGCGACAACGGATTTATGGTCGGCCAGCACGGCCTGTTGGGGAAAGGCAACGCACGAACCCTGGACGTTGACGAGCGCGGACGCATCAGCCGCAATTGCGGCAGGCGTGCGAACATGTTCGAAGATTCCATGCTGGTACCGTTCATCGTCCGCTGGCCGGGCGTGGTGAAGCCGGGCACGACCAGTGATGCGCTGGTATCCACGATCGACGTGCTTCCCACGCTGTCCGAGGTCGCCGGAATGGAAACTCCGTCTTGTATCGACGGTCGCAGCCTGCTGCCGCTTCTCAGGGGCGAATCGGACGTCACCTGGCGCGACGCGTATTGCGACACGTACGACATGATCTATCTCGGCAACGACGGCGAAAGGCCGCACATGCGCATGATCCGCACCGACGACTGGAAGCTGGTGCTCTACCACGACGACCGCGGTCGCCCCCTCGACGCCGGTACCCGCCACGAACTGTTCGATCTGAAAACCGATCCCGGTGAACTTACCAATCTCTACGGCAAACCGATTGCGAGAGACATCCAGCGCAAGCTTGAAACGCGTCTTCTGGACTGGATACGCGACAGTGGTGTGCGATCCGATGAGCCAGCAGAGGACGCGACAATACAAAGCGGCTCGGCGAGGAGCTACGGATGAATAGAGCAACAGAAAATGGCCATGAACTATCGAGAACGGATTTTGACCGTCTAAGGAATGACTGAAGGTTTCTTATGAAATCGTGGTTCATGAATAGGCAGCGACAGATCACTCACAAGAGGAGAGAAAGATCAAACATTATTCACCTCGTTCCACATGGCCCGGTGCGACGCGCCGGCATGGGCAACGCCAACCGGCCTTCGACGCCCGATGAGTTGAAACGCATGAAAGGTATCGCCGACGCGGCGATGCGCGAGGGAGCATGGGGATTATCCACCGGCCTGATCTACAACTGGAGTTGTTACGCCGATACCGACGAATTGGTCGAGTTGGCCAAGGTGGTAGCGCGGCACGGCGGGCTGTACGTGAGCCACATTCGCGGCGAAGGCGACACTCTGTGCGACGCCGTTCGCGAGGCCGTCGAGATCGGCCGACGGGCCGACCTGCCAGTGCACATCTCGCACTTCAAGTCGGCTGGCGTGCCCAATTGGGGCCGGTTGTGCGACGCCGTTCGAATCATCGAGGAAGCCCGACGCGCCGGGCAGACCGTCACTGCCGACCAGTACCCCTACGTGGCCAGCTCCACCTCGCTGGCCGCGACGCTGCTGCCCGAAGCAAAACTACCGGGCGGTCGGGCGAACCTGTTTCGGCGAATGGAGAAGGATCCGGAGTTCCAACGTCAGGTGCGGGAATTGATCACGCGGCAGGTCACGCGCTCGAAGGCCGTCGTGATCGACTCCTGCAAAACCACGGACTATAACGGCCGAAAGTTGAAAGAGATCGCCGACGAGCAGCAGATCGACGTGGTTGATCTGGTGCTGAAGATCCACGAAAGCGGCGGCGCCACGGTTGTGAATTTCAGCATGTCGGAAGAGGACGTTCGATTCGGAATGACGCGGCCCTGGGTCGCCACGGCATCCGATGGCTGGGCCCGAATGCCCAATCAGTCCGTTCGGTTCCATCCGCGCAACTTCGGCACCTTTCCTCGCAAGGTCGGCCAATACGCCCGTCGGGAAAACGTGATCAGCATGTCACACGCGATTCGCAGTTGCACGGGATTGCCAGCAGACGTTCTGGGCCTGACCGATCGCGGTTATCTACGCGAGGATGCTGTAGCCGATGTGCTCGTATTCGACCCCGATCAGTTCATCGACCGGGCAACCTTCGAGCAACCGGCACAGTACAGCACCGGCGTGAAGTACCTGTTCATCGGAGGCAAACTGGCTCTGCGCGACGCCGTCCCCATCGAGGAACTCCACGGACGGCCGATTCGCCATGAGTCGATCGTTTCCGTAGGCCAGTAGCCGCATCCGGGAGACTGGAACGGCTCTGCTGGCTATCCGCTCGGACAATTCACAAGAGTTTGTTACGGACCCCGCTGAACTTGAAGATGGCACAATGCGTTGATCCTGCCAGGCACGGCTCAAGGCCACAGCGAGTTGATCGCCTGGACCGATTCATCGACCAGCACTCTTCCGCCCCGCGGACCGACTGTATGATTCACCGCGCTGTAATCGCCGCCGGCCACAGCCCGCCGGGTTGGGAGATATCCATGGTGGTCGCACGTTAACTGCGAGAGGAAGGTCAGCACCGCCTTGCTGCGGCCCTTGATCTGGATCCCGTAATCCAGGAACAATTCGAACGGATTCGTGGCAATCGCGATATCGCCCAGCCGCAACACGTGGAACTCGACGGCCACCGTCGACGGCATCCAACGCGCCTCGTTGTAGGAGTTCTTGTTGGGAATGTCCAGCTTGATCACCCGGTGCGCGAAGATAGGTCGCGTCTGAACGTCGACCTGCGCAAAGGGCCACACGTCGTCGACCGCCCGAATCACACGGTTCGCCAGTTCCTGTTTCCAGGAAATCTTTCGGCGCTGGAGCATCAGCTTCTCGGCCTGGCGGCGGACGATCACCGCCGGGCACTGATCGCCCGCTGCCGCGCACTGCCCGAAGACGTGGATGTTCGGCCCGTACTTCGCCTTGATGCCCTCGCGAATCGGATGCCAAAAATCGGCGCTGATTGCCCTGCGCCCAACCTGGGACGGGCAGGCGATATTCAGCAGCATCCCCGTCAGCTTCTGGTCCGAGTCCCAGAAAAACAGCATTTCCACCGCATGATCCTCGTAGCCCTCCACGTGCGAGAAGTCCGGCCGGGCGGTGTCGAACCCCATGATGGCCGATCCGTCCGTGTAGCTCAGCCGCCGGTTGTAGCCCACCGCGGCATCGCCCAATGCCCAACTGACACCTGCCGGTTTGCGGCTCTGCCATGCCTCCACCATTCCCGCCCCGACTTTCTCGTACAGAAACAGAATGTACTGCTGGGGCGTCATGACATCGGTCCGGTCACTGATGTCGTACAACTGGCCCGGTCCCGTGTTTTTGTACGAGATGCTCGGACCGCAATGGGTATGCGTCGCGCCGCAGATTAGTTTGCTGCTGTCGAAATCCGTGAGCTTCTCGGCGGCCACGTGCTGCAATCCTTCATGGACCTCTTTGGTCATCCGGACCAGATCGAAGGTGATCATGATCGCCTGTTCGAGCACCTGATCGCCGTCCCGTGTCTCCAAGGCAAGCACCGTGGCCGTCACCGGGTCTTCCACTTCGCTGGTCACCCGCTTGTAGCCGCTGCCGTCCAGAACGACCGGGGCCGACGGCGTAATGTCTACGGTTGCCCAGCCCGCGTACTGTTGCCCGGGCGCCGGTTCGCCGGCAATCGCAAACCCGCCCGCGCAACAGATCCCCAGCCCGATAAGAATCGCAGTAACTCGTGATCGAGACGAATGCATCCGACCGCTCCTTTCCGAGAACGTAGCCCTTCAATCTTTCAGTTCCGCAAACATCTCCAGCAGCGCGCCGACGATCTTGACCGAGGCCTGCTCTTCCACTTTGCTGGTCCCCAGCCAGGTCTCGTAGCCTCCGAGCTTGTGCTGCTCGGGTGTGGGTAGATAGCCATAGCCACCGTTGGCCAGTTCCATCGTGAAACTGGGCTTGAAGGGATTGCGGGCCTTCAGCTCCAGGCCGATTTCCGAAAACACCTCGAAGGGGATGGCGGAGATGCCCGACTCGCCGATCCGCACTGCCTGGAGTATGACGCGGACTGTGTCGGGCGACTTCAGTTGTCGAATGGCTTTTCCGGAATAATTCCGCTCGTGCGGAAACCGGTCGCGATGATCGGGATCAGCCAGGACTTTCTTGGCGTGTTCGAGTTGCGCGGGCGTGGGCTTGCGCACGGCCAGGTCCAATTCGCGCTGCCGCATGCCCAGCGGCACCCGGTCGTGCCACACGAGCTTCTCGTACTGCCCACAAACGGCCTGGGCGCACTGGTCGGCGACCAGCCGGATTTGTTCGTACGGTTTGCGTCTCTCGCGGGGCTTCGAGTAGTCGATGTTGTTGATATTGGCGCTGGTGCCGTTGCTCATCGCGGCCACAAAGGGCGGATCCGGCCGATCGGCGGCCAGCAATTCCTGGACCCGGTCGCAGAACACGCCGAAGTAATCGGCGGAGATGCTGTGCCGACCGGTCCCGCCCACGTAGTGCAGCGAGTAGTTGGCCAACAGGCCCAGTGGCCGACCGTCGAGCGTCTCGATCGCGAGAAACGCGATCTGGGGATCGATGGGCCCGGCCGGCTTCAACAGATCCGGGCGATTTCCCGGGTTCATCCTGACCTGGTCCGGCTCGCCGAACGGGTTGAACAGCTCGGCGCCCGGCTCCAGCAACCATCGCCGGCAGAACACCTGCCCCGGCAAGTCGACGGTGCCCCAGGCCACGCGTGCCGGCCGGAGGTTGTGGATCGCGCAACGCACTCCGTCGGCAATGCGGTGGGCCACAAATCGCTGATACTCGGTGAATTCCTTCCCGGGCCGGAGCGGATTACTCCATCGCGCACTCACCGACGAGTGGGTATGCGTGCAGGACATGAGCATCCGATCCGCCGGCAACCCGGTCGCCTCGGTCACCTGCCGTTTGGCGTCGTCCAGCACTTCGCGGCTGATATAGATGTTGTCGCTGACGACCAGCGCGATCCGCGTGGTGCCGTCGTCCAGGACGAAGCACCGCGCGTACAGTTCGTCGTGGACGTACTTGGCAGGCGGCGGCGTGCCGAAGTTGCCCACCAGTCCATCGCCCAGCCACGGAGTGATATTGGCGGTAGCCGCCCCGGCCAGCAATGGCTTCTCGTCGGCCGCCAGGGCGTTGGCCGATGCTGCCAGGAAAACAAACGTCGCCAAGAGCAATAATGCGAATCGGTACATGCTTGTTTCTCCTCGGGGTGTTTCTCGTTCGGTCTCCGCTAGAGACTAGCAGAGCGGTTCGCGATCTTCCAGTCGGCAGGCTGATGCTCTGTGACCAGATTCTATGGCGGTCGCCACGGTAGAACGGCTGTTTGATTTTGCATTGGCCCCTTGCCAGCTCGTCTGGCGGGAGCTGACGTTTGCACAGCTAACGCGGCGGCGCGCAACCTTCCTTACCTCCTCGTCGTGGGGGGGGGGGGGGGGGGGGGCGGGGGGGGGGGGGGGGGGGGGGGGGGGGGGGG
>CAZUAH010000086.1:0-23825 GCA_964617665.1 uncultured Pirellulaceae bacterium | reverse complement strand
GTTTCAAACGCTAGGGGGGGGGCGCCAACCTTCCTTTCCCGCCTCGTGTGCGCCGCGGGCGGCGGCGAAGACGGGATAAGGAGATGGCTTGGGGATACGTTGTCTTAGTCTGCCAGACTGGTTCACCTGCCGGGCAAGCCGGCAGGGGCGAAGTCAAACAGTTGAAGTAGTTGGATTCGCAAGAATTCAGCTACCTGCCAGAAAACACTGCCACACGCGGCCGATGCTCTGTCAGAACGGAGGCTGATTGATACGGCACGTTGCCACCGCGTAGCGCCAGAAATCAACATCCAATATTTGACCTCGGCCTTGTTGCCCCACACTGAAGAAGGATGCAGAGAATTGCATCCGCTCCAAAATCGGTTACCTTGATCCAGTGAACGGTGGAGGCATATACGCCGAGGCATCCGGCCGTGTTCCGTAGCAGCACGGCGTAGCCGGTCTTGTATCGCCCTAACAATCTGAACGAACTCCTCAGAACCAACCGAGAGGGACGCTACTCCAAGCTGCGAATTGCCCTCGCGCCGTTTTCATGCGTCGGTCGATTTCACCGACGCACGTAACGGCATCTTGCCAAGTACAGGGGTGTGCGCCACCTCCGCGCGTTAGAGCTACGGCAATGATGCGCACCGCGATGGCCAAGACCGCGAGAACCAACAGACCGCAAAGACCCGCCGTCGGACGTTTGTCCGTGGGACAAAGCCAAGTGGGTACCCGGACACTGGAAGTGGCAACGAGCCCTGCAGAAATGGGTCTGGACGCGGGGCACGGGGCGAGGTGAATGCCCGCCGAACGACACTATTCTTGTGGCAACCACGTTTCGACGCTGGTACACTGCCGAATATGAGCGATGGGGGCCAGCCCCGGCCACCCTAGTCGGTTGCGACTGAATGTGTGTTATGAGATCAGCCAAAGGAAGACGGCAATCAACACGGCTACTCCAACCCAGCCAGCCGCGAAGCCGATTACTAGTTGCAGGGATGGCACGTTGACCTCCAACGACTTGAAGGGCAACAGTTTCCTGCGCGGTTGAGTAACGGCCTCCTTCGGAATGGTGCAAGGCTGGTCTAGCGTTTCCCCTGGAGTCACCGGCGAGCGAATCAGGGCGTAGTACCGTTCCAGCTTTTCTTCCTTCACGGGGCGGCTAATCAAGCTGGCGATGATGCCCGCAACAGCGCCCGTCGATAGATAGAAAATCATCTGCCAAGGTAGATAAACTTCGGGTTGCGCGTCTGGTTTGTCAGGAGTGAATATGAACCGCAACTCCTCAGCCATGGGTAGCGATGCGATCCATTCGATACAGAATGTTTGCGTCGTCAGCCACCACACGGAAAACGCGACCAGCGTTGACGTCCACGCACCGATCGAAGTCATACCTCGCCAGAACAGGCCCAGCCAGAAGGCAATGCCGAGCATGGGCGCGATCTTCCAGAAGATCTCGAGGCCTTCTGGTACGGTTTTGAGCGAATAGGCAAAAATCACGCCGGACACTACCACTACTAACGATGACAGGCGCGCGGCCCATAGGTAATGCCGTTTCGACTCGTTTGGGAACAGCGGCTTGTACACGTTCTCGGTAAACAGGCCGGACGTGCTGATCATAAACGCATCGCACGAACTCATCACCGAGGCCAGCAGGCCGGCCAGAAACAGGCCCAATAGCCCGGGCAGGATGTCCGGCAAGAATCGCCGCGCGACCTCGCCGTACACGTTATCGGGTTCCACGTCAGACATGCCCAGGCGAGCAAAATAGGCGATTGCCGCAACTCCCGTCAGCGTCCATGCAATTGTGCAAATGCGTTTCAGGAAATTACCGCACATCCAGCCGACCTGCCCGTCCAATTCCGTGCGCCCAGCGGCGCAATTGGCCAGCGTGTGGGGCTGGGTGACGATACCCACCAAACCGTTGAAGGCGATCACCAGCACGTAAAACACCCCGATTTCCGCTGGTGCCACGATCGATAGCATATCCGGAGGTACCTGCTCGCGCATTCCTGTCAAGCCGCCGACGGCGTTCAATAGGAACGGCAGCAGGAGGAACGAGAAAACGATCGTCAGCACGCCCTGGATAAAGTCCGTCAGCACGGCGGCATGTAGACCACCGGCCATACCGTAGGCAACGAACAGGACTGTCATGATGCCAATAGCCCAGTCTGCATTCAGCGATCCGCCCGTGCTGGCCTCGATCACGGCCGACGAGCCCTTGAGCATCACGCCGATATTGACGGTGTATTGCAGTAGTCCGACTACGGCAAACAGCACTGCCACCGAGCGATCGTAGCGCAGCTCGAATATATCGGCCGTAGTCAATGCGCGAAACCGCCGCATCATCGGCGCGATGACCCAATAGAACGGCGTGCAAAACAGCCAGAGCCATTGGTACCAGATTCCCGATGCGCCGTTGGTGTAGCTCTTCGACGCGACACTGACTGCTTGATCCGAGTGGGTGCCGGCGCCAAAGCCGAAGAAGATCATCATCAACTTGCCGAACTTCCGCGGCATGACAAAGTCGGCCATATCCTTAACGGATCGGGCAGTCCAGACGCCTATGAACGCCACCAAGACAAAGTAGGCACCAATGGCCGCCAAGTCGGCTGGATGAAGTCCAAGCATATTCGCACCTCGATTCGGACGCAGACTTTGAGGCTGCATCATACCCAGCAAATCATCGCGCGGCCAGCCAAAGGGGTTTCTTGACGGTCAGATCCACTTGTGTTAACTGCCGCTTTTGAACTGTGATTCGTTATCAGCCGCCGCTCGGTCATTGGCGATTCAGCATCGGTGGACGTCAAGTCTACCGCTCGTCACGGAAGACCCGACGCCAGGGTTGCACTTTGCGACCTGCCGCATCACAATGAACACTCTGTTCTTGCTTGGAGGTGTAGGAAATGGCGGTATCCCTACAATGCCCCGGCTGCGGAGCTCGCCATTCGGCGAACGACTCGATGGCAGGCCAGAAGGCCAAGTGCAGTTGTGGCACCGTGCTCACGGTACCTTTGGCCCCAGTCTCAACTTCCCCCGAATCACCCATTACAGTTCAGTGCTCCGGCTGCGGCGCAATGCACAACGTGGGCGCATCCATGGCCGGTAGAGCGGCTCGCTGCAACTGCGGAGCCGTCGTCCAGGTACCACGGCTCGATGGAGTTCCCCTCGGCGCGGGGAATTCTGGTGTGAGTGCGCCATCCCTTCTCGACGACGTATCCGACGCTGAGTTAGGCCTTGCACCGGCATCGCCAAGTCCCGTCGGCCCTGTCGGCGGACAACGGCGTCTATCCGAAGACGAATTGCTGGCCCAATATACGGACAAGGATAAGTGGAAGAGCTGTGAAGGGGTCCCAGCTTACGACAGCAGCGACGATAGTGGCGGCGGCTTCTTTGGATTCGAGGCAAGTGTCCTCAGCGCCGGTGTGATTGGCGGAGGCATCGCCATGCTCGCGGCGATTGTCTGGTTTGTGGTCGGTCTTGCCGCCGGTTGGATCTTCTACTACCCACCCATCTTGTTCGTGATTGGCTTGGTGGCGTTTATCAAGGGCCTTCTGGGAGAAGACTGAACACCCGTCCGGCTGACAGCGGTCGCCAGAGCCACGAACACGTCTGTTTCTCGCGGAGGGCCATCGCATCTTTGTGCGATCTCATATGGACACGGGCGTCCGCAACGACGAAAATCAGGTAGAGTGCAGCTGCGTTCCTGCCAAACGCCCATCAAGCAAGCCGCGTCGACCACTACACAACAAGGAGTGATAAAGATGGCCCACGAGCCTCTTACCCGTCGTCAATTCGTTCGCGATACAGCCGCTGGAGCCGCCGCACTGGCTGCCGGTGCCGCCGTGGCGAACATTGTCAAGGTCGGCAATGCCGAGCAGGCCGACACCAAGGGCATTCTGAACTACAGTTCCGACATGGAGTACCGTAGTTGTGGCAAGACGGGCTGGATGGTGTCGGCCGTCTGCCTGGGCGGTCATTGGAAACGCGTGAATAAGATGGTGCCCGGTGTGTTCCAGGGCAATAGCTGGCTGAGCGCCAATCTGGACGATCCAGGCTTCCAGCAGAACCGCTACGATGTGGTTACACGCTGTATCGAACGCGGAATCAACTACATCGACGCCTGCACCGGTGCCGAGATCAAGGCGTACAGCAAAGCCCTTGAGGGGCGCCGCGACCAGATGTATCTGGGTTGGTCATGGTATGAACGCGAAGCACGCAACAAAAACCAGTGCACGGGCGACGCATTGATGGAGGTCTTCGAGGACTCGTTAAAGGTCTGCAAGCAGGAATACGTCGACTTGTACCGAATCGTGTGCGGTGTGAACGGCCGGCGGGACAAGGATGGCAAATGGATCTACCCACACAACGAAGCCGAATCCGCCGGCATCGCCGAAGGTTTGCGCCGTGCGAAAAAGTCAGGCAAGGCACGGATGACCGGTCTCTCGTCGCACGATCTGCCTTGGCTTAAGTACATGATGGAGACCTTCCCCGACGTGATCGACGTGGTTATCACACCGTACACCGCCAAGACGAAGATGTTGCCCGATGATGATACCGGATTCTATGCCGCGGTGAAGAAGTGCAACTGCGGCTTCTTCGGCATCAAGCCATTCGCCGGCACGTCGCTGTTCAAAGGCGATAGTTCGCCGGGCAATCCGCACGAGGAGGAAGACAACCGCCTGGCCCGGATGGCGATCCGCTACATCCTCTGCAACCCCGCGATCACGGCACCCATCCCCGGCATGATCAACGTCGAGCAGGTCGACAACGTCGCCCTAGCCGTCATGCAACGACGCGCGTTGGACGTCGAGGAACAAGCCGAGTTGGACCGAGCCATGGACCGCGCCTGGGCCCAACTGCCACGCTGCTACCAGTTCCTGAAGGACTGGGAGTATGTCTAATCCACGTTGGAGTACAGCCTTTAGGCTGCGAAGACAAGCGAAGGCTTGAACTCCAACCGGGAATGACCAAATCCCAATGGCCAACGCCCCGACCTTCGTCGTTCGGGCTTCGTCATGCGTCACTCACTCTGAAGGAGAACTCCAATCATGTTGCGGAAGACTTGCTCTGCCCTGTGCGTTGCAGCCTTACTTACGGTCGTCGCCAATTCGTCTCATGGCCAGGAACCGCCTTCGGTGTTCGATTTCCTTGCCGGGCGTGCTGCGAGTATGGCCGCCGCGCATCCGGCGGTGCCGGAGACGATGGAAGCTTGGGAGAAACAGCGGACGGAGCTTGTCGGCGAGCTTGACGCCGCGCTAGATCTGCCGGATCGCGAGCCGATGAAGGCGGCGGTGACGTACACAAAGAAGGAAGGCGATTTGATGATCGAAGAGATCGCCTACCTCTGGGCCGAGCAGACGTACGTTTCAGCAACCGTGATCCGTGCCAAACAGACAGACGGCCGCCAACCGGCAATCGTGATGCCATCTGGATCGTTGGGCCATTACACATTTCTTCCCTATCGCAAGTTCGTCGATTCGATGGCCAGCCAAGGTATGATCGTGTTGTTCATCGACGATCCTCGCACGGGACGGCGGCAGGCACCAGAAGCTGGTCTGTACGCAGCAGCCTCGGCCGCAGGTATTCCGCCGGCCGGTATCCAGGTCTTCGACGCGCTGCGTGGATTGGATTACCTGCTCACGCGCGCCGACGTTGATGTGGGCAAAATCGGCATCGCGGGATTGGGCGCGGGCGCACTGCAATCGTACATGGCAGCCGCTCTGGAGCCCCGTTTTCAGTTCGTCGTTGCCGTGGGCGGTACGACGACCTACGCAGCTTTGACACAGGCCGCCGCGTCGGGGGAGGCTCCCGGCGACCCGTCGGCGTTTGTGGCCGGCATGCTGGAGTTCACAGACATGGATCGCGTGGCCGCTTGTTTGGCACCACGGCCCGTGTTCATTGCCGGCCGGGCCGGCGCGGGTGAGTGGGCCGTTCCCGGTTACGAACAGGTGTTGCGCACCATGAAAGCGGCATACGGGCTGCACGATGCCGCCGACCGCATCTGCCAAGCCCCCAACGGACCATCGGATGGCATGACTCCATACATCGCCGACGTAGCGCAATGGTTAGAGACCAGTGTGCTGCCGTCGCTGAAGACTTCCGGTGCGGCGCCCGAGGAGTGCTGTGAGGTCGAAGAGGAGCCCGATTTCAGTATCTTGGGTTACGTTCAACGCCGGATCGCCAATCAAACAGCATTGCTGCCAGTCGAGCCCGCTTCACAGACGGAATGGCAGGCGCAGCGCGACGAGATGATCCAATGGCTTCGCTCGTCGTGCGGAGTGGACAGCATGTCGCCACCGCCCGACCAAGTCGTCGAAGTCATCGAAGGCGACGATCTGGTGACCGAACGGATTGCCCTTGGCGTGGACGCCGCTTTTCGGTGTCCCGCATTGCTGGTTCGTCCGGCCCAGACCGGTCAAGCGAAGCACGCCGGAGTGGTCCTCTCGCACGACGATCGCCAGTGCGCGGCAAGTGCCAAGATCGTCGAGGTCACGCGACGTTTGGCCTCGGCAGGCTACTGGGTCATCGTGCCAGATCATGCATCGGTCCATGCGCAGAGTCTCCAACCGCTGGCAGACGCCGAACGGCCCAGCTTCTACGGCGACGAAGCAGCTAAGCTGTACGGTCCGGCCGATGTCGTCGGGTTGTCGCCATTGGCATTGCGCGTGGCCGAGAATCTGGCGGCCTTTCGACATCTGGCTGCCCGGCCCGAGGTGGACGGCGCGAAGATCGTGGTTTCAGGGGTCGGCATAGGCGGCGTGGATGCGTGCGTGGCTGGCCTGCTGGAGGAGCGCGTCGCCGGGGTAGCCTCGATCGACGCAACCACCATGCGCGACTTTGCGATGAACACCGCGCCCAGCGAGCTTCGTTTCTTCAACTTGATGCCGTACCTACCGTCACTGACAACCAAAACGGATCTGGATTGCCTGTACGGCGCATTGGCCCCTCGGCCGTTGTTGACCGTTCGGCTGAAGGATGGCTGGCCGAAGTCCGGCTTCGAACAGGTTACGGCCACGGCATCGGCCATCTACAAGCTGCAGCAAGCGGAAGACGCGTTGCTCGCACTGGGACCAAGAGACGTAACGGAAGACCTCGAAGCGGCCACGCCCGACGGCATCAAAAAGCAACTGATCGCCGCCGCACGACCGCTTCTGCCGACTCCCCCACAACCCGGCATCGTCGGCAATGTGGAAGGGCTCACGTCCCGCGCCAGCGCGGATAGTGCTTCGGGGCTGATTTGGATCGTTGCCGAGATGGACGGGTACGAACAGGAATTCGTCTATGGAGGCTACCGGATGGAATCCTGGAGCTTCTTCAACAATAACGGCGATGCACAAAAAGGCCGCTCGATAACGCCCTTGCTCTTCCGGAAACAAGACGGCAAGTACGAACTGACCGGTGTTGGGACAACTCGGACGAATGATGGCACGGGCGTGCAGTCGTTTGATTTCGAGCCGGTTCAAGGAACCGACACGGTGGACGAAGGTTGCTACTTCGGCTGGCACACAGGCGACTTGGAGGGCAATCGTAATCCCGGTGTAGCCGAATACCAGGACGCGCCCGACGCATTGATGATCATCCTTACGGCCGACGGTCAAATGACCGGTCAGAAGCCGAAGATCGGGGATACGTACCGCATACAGTCTCAGTTCCGGCGGCGGTACAGCGTAATGGCCGTTTCGAAAAAGCAGTAGCGAATCCAAATCTCAGGCAACGTCACGCGAATTACATCCTGGCCGTTTCCTCGTGTTTCGGAGCCGATCATGGGCAACATCTACTTGCCAAGCGACCCGCTTGCGCGGTTTGTCGACCTGTACGAAACGTTGAACGCCGACCGAGGCTGGTGGCAGGACGCCTCCTGTCTGCGATTTGCCGCCATGGCCGCAGTGACTTGCCCCGGCACACCGCCCCGTGTGGCAGAAGCGATACGCGACGTGGCCACGGAAATCAGTGACCGCGAAGGCTGGTTTGGAAACCTGCGATCACCTCTGCGGTTCATCGTCAGCGCGATCCTCGTGCTGAACGAAGACAGTGCCGACGAGTTCCTCGCCGAAGTCGAACGCGTTCGGAAGATGTTCCGCGCGGCACGACTGCGTCGCGGCGGCATCTACGAAACGATGGCGATCCTGATTCTGCGGATTGCCCGAGAGAAGAAGCCGGTTACAGCCGATATCGTCGCGCGGTTTCAGGATATCTACGAGGAAATGAAAAGGCACCATTGGTGGCTGACGGGGATGGATGATTTTCCCGCGTGCGCAATGTTGGCTTCCCAGCCCGAAACGCCGGAGGAAATTGGCGCAGGGATTGAAGACATATATCAGCAGTTGCACGCCGCGCGTTTCAAGCGGGGCGATGCGCTGCAGACGGCGGCCAACCTGCTGTATCTCGCTCGCTTGGATTCGCGGGCCATCGCCGAGCGTTATCGCTCGCTGGCCGATACCTTTCGTGCGCATGGCGCAAGAATCGGACGAGATCAATACGACGAGTTGGCCATCCTCTCGTTCTTGAAGCAACGCGCGACGCTGGTTGTCGACCGCGTTATGACTTACCAGGCGGACATCCGGCAACTGAAGCCGAAGCCTGACCGATCGCTTGCGTTCAACTTGGCATCCAGCGTTGCATTTTTGGATCTCGTCCAGATGGACGAGGATCTGAAAGAAATCACCGACGCGAAGGCGCTGATGGACATGCAGTCAATCATCAACGCCCAACAAGCCGCCGCTGCATGCGCGGCCGCCACCGTCGCATGTACCGCGTCCGCGAGTTCAACCTCGTAAAGAAGAACGGCTGCGCGCCGCCCTCTGCGATGATCCCCACGATTGCGCGCCTTTTGCTACGCAGGTCTTGAACGGCGGGACTATCGCATTGCGCTGCGTGCGTGGATCTTAGACTTCTGTTTGAGTATTATTGAACGTGCCTTCACTTCTTCGCTCTGTGCGGAGAGCGGAGGCAAAGGCTCTCCTCTTTGACTGAGAAACGTGCACATCCCACATGGAGAAGACGGTCATGACCGCCGACGACAAACACAGAGTGTCACGACGAGGTTTTATTCACACGGCCGGGGCGATTGCTGCTACTGCGGTTCC
The DNA here is from genome assembly GCA_964617665.1 of uncultured Pirellulaceae bacterium. Lineage (GTDB taxonomy): Bacteria > Planctomycetota > Planctomycetia > Pirellulales > Pirellulaceae > JADHUC01. The sequence goes on along the minus strand of CAZUAH010000086.1, from coordinate 14,754 downwards.
GGGGACCTTCGCGAGCGTACCGCGTACCGCGGCAGCGTCGGTCGATGGTGATCTACCTCGCCGCATCCTGGGGAGGACCAAGCTCGAAGTGACATGCATGACGTTTGGGGCGGCTCCGTCCGGCATTGCGAAAGATGTCACGGTGGATGAAGTCGGCACGATCGTCAACACGGCGATCGACCTTGGCATCAATTTTATCGACACGGCGCCCAGGTACGGCAAGTCGGAAGAGGGCATCGGGCGGGCTCTGGGCCGGCGGCGCAAAGACATCTATCTGGCCACCAAGATCTGGGCCGATACGATCGCGGACGCCGAAGAGTCCTTGGCCAACTCGCTGAAGACGCTCAAGACCGACTACTTCGACGTGTTGTACTTCCACCACCTGGGCGACCGCAAGGTGGATCGCGCGAGAGATCCGGACGGCGTATTCACGTGGCTTCTGAAACAGAAGCAGGCCGGCAAGTGCCGTTTTGTTGGCATCTCGGGTCACAACCTGCCGGGCCGCTTCGTCCCGTTCTTGGAAACCGGCGTGGTGGACGTCATCCTGGTGAACATCAACTTTGCGGATCGGTACACGTACGGTTTCGAAGACAAGGTATTGCCGGTGGCGCGCAAGCATGACGTGGGCATCGTGTCGATGAAGGCCTTCGGCGGCCCCGATCCGAAGAGCGGAAGCTGGGGCAAACGCGGTGCCAAACCGCTCGTTGGCGAAGAGAACCTCGAGTTGGCCATCCGTTACTCGCTCAGCGTGCCCGGCGTGGCTACCGCGAACCTGGGTGTACACACGGTCGAGCAACTGCGCGAGAACGTAGAGATCGTCAAACGTTTTCAGCCGCTGACAGCCGAGGAACAAGAGCTGACCGTCAAGCTTGGCAAGAAGATGGCCAGAGAATGGGGCCCGCACTTCGGCCCGGTGGAAGAGCCGGAAGAGGATTCGTCGGACGTCCCGCCGGAGAAGTCGAAGACAACGTAGGCAGAATAGATCGCGCGGCGGTTGCGTCGTTCCCTCGCGTTCACGGGGTTATTTCATGGGCCCGATGTATTTGCGCGCGATCACGACGTTGTCGATGTACAGGTGCTGGTCGTAGGGCGACGGCTTCTTGCCACCGTGGTAAACGTTCATCCAGATCTGTTCGATCTTCAACTTGTCCACAAGGCGGAAGCGGATATCCGTCTTTTCAAAGGCCGGCCGGCCGTCGATCCAAGCGCGTATGATGCCATCTTTCTCGCCGGGTGTGTTCATCTTCAAGTACTGTTCGACGCAGTACCATCGGTTGGTCGCCAGGAACCCGCGGTAGCCCTCCTGCCAGATCCATACGTTGCCATAGTAGCCCTTCATGTCGGCGTGATAGCAGTAGTTGCCGATCGGCGTCAAACCGGCCAGCGGATTGCCCTCCGGGATAGTCTGACTGAACGAACCACGCGCCGACCAGCCGTCCGTGCCATCAACTTTGCGTCCGCCCCAGCCGGCGACGCCATACGTGCCGCTGATCCCCGGCATCTTGCCGCCTTGCAGCGTCTGATTCCAATCTTCGGCCAGCCGCAGGTAGTAGCGGAAGAAGATCTCCTCCGGCTCCTCGCCAACCTCTCTTCCGAACTTGTATAAGGTGTTCAGTGCGCCGGTCGAACCTTCAGCAATCTTCACGCGAAGGGCCTTACCCTGGTGCCGCTGGAACTTCAGCTTCGGATCGGCATCGACGATATCGAGCACTTCCATCTTCCCTGCGTATGTCCAGCCGTCCACCCAATTCTCGGTTTCAAAGTCGGCCGAGAACACGACAGCCGGATCGCGACAGACGTCTTTGTCGCCAGGATAGCGGGCAGCCAATCCGAGTTTCGGATCGGATGGTGGCAAATTGTGGCCTTGTTGGCAGCGAAATACGCCAATATCAGCGGAACCGTATTGCTTTGTTGTGTAGAGCCGCAAGGTCGCCTTGGCAAGCTGGCCGAGTTTTCTCGTTTCAGCCAAGTCGAAACGCAGCAGTACGTGATCAGGGCCGCCGGAGACTCGAAGCTCTTCGGAGTGGCCCTGACTGCGATAAGTGGACCTGGTCAGATATGCGTCCGCCGTCGGCTCGATCGCGATCGAGTCTTCGGAGCCGACAAGGACAAGGCGAGGACGATGATCCTGCGACGCATTCTCGCGGCTGCAGAACACGATCGTTCCGCCGTCTGCTATCGTTCGCAGAAAGAAGCCTTGGTTCTGGTACTTCTCACTCATCCACTCGCGAACGAGATTGGTTGTATCCCATTCGACGAATTTGCCGTTGTCATCGTCAACGACTGCGGCCGTCGCGTAGGACGCGTTGCCCTGGGCGGTGTTTTCAGCATCCCGCCAGTCGCCCATGAAGTTCTCCCACGCCAGCGTGCCGGCGCGGTTGTAATAGTCCCGGGTCGCCCCGTCTGATCGTTCCTGCGTGCCTTCGGCCCAGTCGTTCTTGGCACCGTTGGCGGACGACAGAGGCAGCAGAGCTATGATGCAACAAACCCAAAGGCAACGAACAGAATCTGACATGCCGTTTCTCCCAATTAGTCACGCGGTGGTCGCCCGCGGAAGCTGAACATGGCCGCTTCGACGGTATTGAAATCGAAAGTGAAACGCCTTCCGTCACCCAGGCGTTGGCCCGTTCGTTCATTAACGACGTCTTGCACAGTCGCTGGAAACTCGATGGCTATTCTGGTTTTCTGGCTGATCAAACCTTCAGCTCCGCCACCCCCGAACGCGCTTCCGGTGACGATGGCGTTTTGGATTACGAACAGCAGCGTACGGTCGCCCTTGCTCCAGTAGGTGACTTCCACGTTGCGAGGTCTGCGACCCGACTGGTCGGTCACGGCAACCCAAGGCTCTACACCTGCGGCCAGGACGTGTTGGATGAAGGCGTTACGCTTCTGGTCGTCTGCCACAGCTTCTTCTCGATACTGCAAATATCGCTGCGGAGAGAGATTCACGTAGATCGCCTTGCCGTCGCCGACTTGTCGGACGTTTTGCATCGGGAGCTTTCTCTCGGCAACAGCATAACCTTGTTCCAACTTGCAGTCGATCGTCGCGAACAGATCGCGATAGCGGCGGAAGTAGAAACCGGCGTCCTGATTCGTTTCCACCCACAACCGATCGCCGAAGAAATCGCTGCTGGTTTCGCTGCCGTCGCGGCGGATGCCGAACAATTCGTCCATAACGCCGCTGGTTCGCCCTTTGCCATGTTGGTCAAACAGACCGCAGGCGAAGTCGGCGATCACGGTCCCGCCGCGCCGGCAGAATTCGGTGATGCGTTGGGCCTCGACGTCCGAGAGCGCGTAGCAGGCCGGTAGGATCAATACCTTGTACTCGTCCGGCACACCGCCGGTGACGACCTTGTCGTACGCAATGAAATCGTACTGGATACCCGAGTCGGTCAGCAAATACTCCCACGCTTTGCGGTCGTTGTGCGAAGTGCCCAGACGGGCGTCGTTACCGCGGTTGACCCACGTGCTGCCGTGCGGTTCGATGTCCAGGCACCAGGACACTTGGATCGACGGGTGCGAATAGTAGATGGCTACGCCGTCGTGAATCCAACGCGAGCCGACCACCTTCGGTCCCTGTATGCCGCCAATCTCCTTGTTCACAGACTTGTACTCGTCCAGCCACGGCCGCGGCTTCTTACCGTCGAACCAGCCTTCCACCCAGCCGATCATGCCCCGGTTGCCGTGAGCGAAGTAGTACCACGTCTGCCAGACGTCATTGGCCGTGCCACGATCGTCCTTGTGGAAGTGAGTCGTCACCTGCGGCATGGCGTTTGCGGGATTGAGCGACCGGATGATGGCTTGTGACGAGCCGAGGTTGTAGGCTTCGATGAACTGGATCTTCTTCATCAGCTTGGCATAGTCGTAGCCGCCCCACATGTTTGGCGACTGGCCGCCGACGAAACCGCACGGAGTATTGGGATCGGCCTTGTTTGCTGTTTCCACCAGCTCGCCGATGAAGTTTGCCCATACCGAGTCGTTGTAGGTGATGCGATCCAGCAGGGGTGAAAAGTCGATGTCCTTCAGCGGCCGATCCAGTTGCCGGCGTGTGAAATCCGGCGTGACGAATCGCGGCTCGGGTGCATCCAGCGGCCCATAGCAGTCCTTGAGCCAACTGGCGTAAGCTTCGTCGTCCGCATTCAGCCGCCATGGGATCGGCGTGACGAATGCGCCCCACGAAATTTCGTCGTCCAGCGCATAGGCCACTCGCAGCGGGCTGTGTTTGCGGACGTTGGTCACATAGTGCGTGACGGTGTCGTTCAGCCGCTTGCGCATGGCATCGTCAATCGGTTGTGGCCCATCGGTTCCGCTGCGGATCGCGCGGCCGTCGCGTTGGTACTTGGCAAAGTTGCCTTTGCTGTTCGCGCCTCGCAAGTACAAGTAGCCTTTGGCGGCCGTGTGGTCGTTGTAGAAGCGCAAGTTCCATTTGTTGAGCCATTCGAAAGGTCCGTTGCCGTGGTCTGTGAATCCACCGTTGAAACCATAGTCGCGGCAGAACCGACCTCCCTCGTCGCCGGTGCCGACGTTCCATCGAAATCGCCAAGGCATATAGATCCAAGTATCCCAACGGCCGATCAACAGATCACGGTCCTGCCGGACGGGTTGGAATTCGGGTGCACTCTTGACGTAGGTCAAATACGGATCTTCAGCGGTAACTTGACCAGCAAATGTGAGTATGGATATGCAGAGAAGAACGAGTCTCTTGACCATCAGGATTCTCCTTCGATAGTAATAACCGTTCGCCCATTCCTCTCGTTTAACCCGAAGCCGGAGGCGATGGCGAGCGCTACGTTTGGTCGATCTATCCCGCTACCCGCCATCGCCTACGGCTTCGGGTTAAACGACGCGGCAGACATCGTCACAACTGTTCCAATAGCCAGCGGCTCGCTGGGTGAGTCGCTTCGTCAATCACCAGCTTATCGGCTGCATCGGCGTCTTTGTAGCTTTGAACTGCTGGCTGGTAGACAGTTAGCACATCGCCCGCGGAACGTGGACGGTTGAAGCCATCGACCAAGTAGTCCAATCGCAAGGGCCGCGGAGCGACAGCACCGGCGAGGTCCGGCACGTCGCCGAACGTCAGTACGCCGGGAATGACGACGTCGTGTGGGATGTAGACGAACTGTTCGGCAACAACGGATTGGAAGTCGCTGAGTCCACCGCGAACATACACCGCGCAGACGTCGTCCTCGTACAGCGCACCCAATAGAGCAAGCAATCCACCAAGAGGCTCGGACCATTTTGGTCGGCCGACCATGTGGCGGGGGACATGGAAATCACGCTCGGGCGAATTCACCTCCGCGAACGAGTCTCCCCACAAGGCAATTCTCCCGGGGTCAACGTCGTCACGACCGCGCACATACGCCAGCACAGCCCGCAGATCGCGCAGGCGGGCGCCGACCATGGTTTCGCCGAGCATGAGTTGCGTGGACGAATAGCTAGTGATTTCCCCCCACCGATCGCGAGAACCTTCGGGCTTCGTCTCGCCAAGGCCACGTAGGTCGGGTAGACAAACGGCCGCGCCGCCGACCAACAATTCGGCGATGGCCTCGGCGCGGTTTCTGAGGAACCCCTCCTTTCCACCGTTGGCGACGGCCACGACTAATGGCAGCCGGCGGTCGCCCGATGTTTTGGGGAACAAGGTGATTGCTGGCACGTAGCTACCTCGGCTGCTCCACTCGTAGCAAAGTAAGACCCGCTCAACCCGCGGGTCTTCGATGTGCTCATCGCTCCTGGGCGGCCGAAACCGGGCTAACTCAAATGGTCTTGACTCGCCCAAAACGGACGTCCATTCTTCGCGAAGCCGTTCCCGCTGCTCAACTTGCGGCAGTCTTGCCCGTTTCTCTCGTGCTGTGGCAATACGACGGTCCACGATCCTCGGCAGCAGATCGCAGAGCCGTTGCGGCTTGAACCTCTCGGTCAGTTCAGTCGTCATGCAGCGCAGTTTCTCTGCTTCGAGTCGTGCCGAGTACTCTTCCTCGTCCAACACAGAGATGCCGAACCAGCGCTCGAATACTGGGTGTATCGACTCGCGGTGTAGCCTACCGATATGCGTGCAGTGCGTGGCGTTGGGCCACTTGCCACGGACGGAGCCCCACCCATGTGTCACGGCGAGCTTGTCCTCCGCGCCGGAGAGACCCCAGATTCTCTGCAACCGTTTCCAGACCGGATCGTGACGGTCCCAGGCAAACTCGTGGGCGTAGATGAACGGCCGCGGCGCGATGGCACCGACAATCACCCAAGGCAGGAAACCGTCCGCAGCGGAGCGCCGCACGTTGCGCGTCGACTCGAAACTGCCGCTGCCGGCGTAGTTGAAGGTCGCCTCCGCATCGACGAGCAACGGATGGGGCGATTCCGGTTCGGCACCGCCGAAATTGTAGACAACCGCGCCAGTGATCCGACGGTCCAACGCAGCCGCTACTGCCGCCGGGTCGCCACCACCGGCCACCGCGCCCAATATGACTATCCGTTTGGGATCCACTCCTGGCTGCGATAACAGCACGGTTACGCAACACCGGAGATCCTGAACGAACCAGCCCATCAAGCTCTCGCCTGACAAGGCCAATTGCATGCCCATGTCGTAGCGAAAGTAATAGTCTTGCCGGCCAATTCGGTACGACTTGTGATAGTCGTCTTCGGTCACGAACGGATGCTGACGCCGTTCGCCGTGGCCGAGCATATCGGGCACCAACACCAGACAGCCCTGGCGCGCCCAGGTCATGCCCATGTCCTGTAACTCGCCGTGCTCCTTCGGTGTGTGGTGACTGTGGCAAATCAGCAGTCCGGGCATCGACTCGGCCGGTTCGACTGGTACGTACAAATTGGCCGTCACCCACGGTCCTGGTCGGCTCTGAAATACGAGCTTCTTGATGCGGTACCCTTCGCCGACCACGGTTCCAGTCACTTGCAGGCGAAGGTCGCCCGGCTCCTCGCGCAGCGGCCCGATCGCTTCGCGAAGCAGCCGAAGCTTCTCGTCACGGAGCCGTTGCCAATCGTCACGTGTCTTGATCCCCTCCCATTCGGTCGTGCTCCGACGATTGGCCGCCCGAAGCCGCCGCCTCAGGTTACTGGGAACCGTATCCAACATGTATTTTTGCCTCTCCTCCGACGCGGCGTCTGTCGGCAGGTCACGCAGTTGCTCGGCAAGCTTGCCGATCTCCAGACGACCGCCGGCAGCAGGTACGGGCGATCCGCCCAACACGGATAACAGCGTCGCGGAAACAATGGCCCTGTGAAACATGGCATGGACCTCCACATGGTGGGAACTCAACGTTTCGGCAGATTCGTTGTATCCAACCGGAACAGATGTGGGCGAATGTCAGCCTCGAAACGCGGCGGCCAGAGCAACACAGCCACCTTGTGAATCGGATCGTACTCCAAGGCTGCGTCGATCCAACGATTCTCGTCGATCAAGCAATGGCGGGTCTCATGCGTGCGGATCCGATGGTGGTGTGTCTGCGTGCCCCACGAGACCAACGCCTTGGCCGACGGCGCATAGATCACTTGGCTGAAGAAATGACCACCAACTTCACTGCATGCCACCTCGACAAACGTGTTCGGCGGGATTTCTAAGCCTGCACTGGACGGGGCCGTGAGGACAAGGGAGGCGACTGCGGCAAGAACAGACAATACGCGAGACCACATCGGCGTTTCTTCCAGAAACATGTGTGATTCGAAGAAGTCACCGACTCAGGAGCACTGCCGTGGCGACTACGTCAGACCACCGGAATTCTCAAGTAACTTCAGGAGGGCTTCCAGGAATCCGTTCAGTTCCTTTTCGATAATCCGATCCGCTGACACGGTACACCTGATTTTCACCATCTTCCGGTTGTAGCCAGTGCCAAACAGGTAGGAAACAACCTCTCGGCCAGGCTTCGTTTTGTCTCGGGAAAGTAGGTACGTGAGTTTCTTAGACAGGAACTCCGCTGTTACCGTTTTCGAGAAACCTTCGCCCACTTCGAATTCCTTCACATTCTTGTAGTAGCCCAGTTTCTCGACTTGGCGGACGTCTCCTACTGCTTGTTCGACGAGCACCTTCAAATCCTTGCCGTTCTTACCATTTTCGATGTTCTTCAGCCCGGCGTCAAACACGTACAAGTTGAGCGTCGCGCCGCTGCCGGATCTGTAGGTTATGTCGTAACCAAGCTCTTTCTTATCGTACTCTTTCCGTTTCTCCGCAGCGAAGTCGCCAATCTGCTTTGGGAAGGCGACACCGATTTCAGAATCCGCGTAGAACGGTTCTGCCGAAGGAGCACCGAGTAGGACGAGGGTAAGAAATGCCGTTGTCATGGGTAGGCCTCCGATTGCTGTCGCGGCTTGCGTCAGCCGCCACGGGTAATTGGATTGAACACAACCGTGCTCATCATATCATGATCAAGGACCTAGAGCGATCAGACTTGCTGGTAGAAGCGGGGCAGGGCAGGGGCCCGGCGTGCATCCCGCCTGTTATGCTATGGCAAGTGCTAGCACGTGAGCTATTCAGTCGCGACGACGTTGATATCCAAACAGAAAGAGGAACCATGTCAGTTCCGGTTGTCTCCCTTACGGACAAAGTCGCTTTGGTAACTGGCGGAAGTCGCGGAATCGGCCGTGCCATTGCGGTGGCCTTGGCCGCCGAAGGGGCGCACGTGGCTGTGAATTACAGGACGCAGCAGCAGGATGCCGAAGAGGTCTGTGAACAGATTACAGCCAACGGTGGCCGAGCGATTGTGTTACAGGCTGACGTCTCGGTCGCCTCAGAAGTCACCGGAATGGTCCAGCAGATCGAAAAGCAACTCGGATCGGTGGCGATCCTGGTGAACAATGCGGGCATCACGCGGCCGGAACCGTTGGAGCAGATCACCGAACAAAGCTGGGACGAGGTTCTGGGAATCAACCTCAAGTCCATGTTCCTGGTGACACAAGTCGTTGTGCCGGGTATGCGCAAAGCAGGCTGGGGACGAATCATCAATCTATCGTCGGTTGCAGCTCAAACCGGCGGTGTTGTCGGTCCGCACTACGCTGCATCGAAGGCCGGCATACTGGGGCTCACCCATTCGTACGCCGCTTTGCTGGCCAAGGAAGGAATCACTGTCAACGCGATTGCGCCGGCGCTGGTCGAGACCGAGATGGTCCGCAATAATCCTCGCGCGCGACCCGATCTGATCCCCGTCGGCCGATTCGGCGAAGTGGACGAGGTGTCTGACGTTGCCGTGCTGCTGGCCACCAACGGCTACATCACCGGCCAAACAATCAACGTGAACGGCGGATGGTATATGAGTTAGCCGTATTACGCTCCAATTTGTAGGCCGGACCGAGCAAACCGTGCAACTGCCGGAACTTCGGCCTCTTCTAATGCCGTTGTTTATGGTACAGGCTGTCAAAGCAATGAAGTCGGTTTGCGCTGCTCCGGCAAGGAGTCGGCCTCGGTCCGGCCTACGCGGTGCGCGATTGAGGTTGGCCGGAGGCACGTTCCGTCAATTCGCGCCGGAGTCGATCCGTAGGGGCCAATCAAGCCCGATTCGACGAGTTCCGGCCTCTCAATCCTATCGTTGGCGATACTCTTGCATGCTGGTCGCTCCGTCGCGGGCGACGATGATGTGGTCCAGGATGCGGATGTCGACCGTGGCGGCGGCTTCCTCCAAATGCTCGGTCACGTTCACGTCTTCACGGCTGGGCGTGGGGTCGCCGGAGGGGTGGTTGTGCACCAGGATGATTGCGGCCGCGGCGTCGCGGATGGCGGGGCGGAAGACTTCGCGTGGATGAACCAAACTAGCCCCAAGCGTGCCGACGCTGATCTGGTGTGTCATGATCACGGCGTGCTTCGTGTTCAGCGTAACGATATGGAACTCCTCCCGGCTGCCGTCTTCGACCAGGCGGGCAAAGTGTTGGCGGCAGAAGGCCATGGCGTCGTCGCTGCCGCCGATCTTCTCCTCTTTCTGTTCCAAAGCGTTTGTGGCGGCGGCAACTCGTCGGCCCAATTCGATGCCGGCCATGATCTGGCAGTAGGCGGTCTGTTGGATGGCAGGGCTGATGGACTTCAGTTCTCCGCGTCCAGCGTCCCGCAGCTTCTCCAGGCCATCGGCAAAATGATTGGCGATCTTTTCGCCGGCCTGCAGAGCCGATTCTCCAGGGCGACCGGAACGGACCAGGATGGCAAGCAATTCGGCGGTGCGTAGAGCAGCCGCGCCCTCCCGCAGCAATCGTTCTCGCGGACGTTCCCCGACCGGTGTACGCGTCAACCGCGATCCATAGATCTGTCGATCAAGCCAGCCGGGCGCAGAGAATTCCTTGCGATCGACTTGCCAACGGAACGTCGGCTGCGGACCGTCGTCGACGAGTTTCAGCACGCCATCCTTTTCCAGTCCTTTGACAACCCTCGTCACGAAAACGGGTCGTTCCTCTGCGCAGGCTTGTTTGACCTCGTACATCGAGAATTCCTCCTTCGCAAGCGCGGCTTTGACGACCCTCGCGTACCGCTTGTATCTGACGATGTCGTTGCTTTGCTTCGCCATCTGCTTTCCTTTGGGCAGATCCCAAACGGTTAGAAGTGCTTTCTAAGCCAACCTGAAGACGATAAGTCCTGGCAGCTCTTCTTCTGAGCAATTCCCCAACTCGATTCTCTTCAAGTGATTCTACTGGATTTAGTTCCGACTATCACGCAGAAAGCGATGGACGGCTGCAAATCTTGGGCAGACGCTGGACGGGGCCAGCTACCTATCAGCGAAGAAGTCAGGCGTGGGGTCGTGAGTTAAGAGCGTTCATCCGGCTGAAGCGCGCACACGAGGGAAATCGATGATCCTGTGAGGGGGCTGAATCCTGGCAGGATCCAAGGGCGTTTACGCCCTTTTTCCCGCGGAGCGGCATTAGGCCCGTGATTTATCACGGGTCCACTGAAGCAATTGTGTCCTCCCACGCATTCCCGCCTCTGCTGCCGCGAAACGGCAGCAGAGGCGGGAATGCGTGGGATTTCGGAGACGGCCCGGTCGCCCGACGTGAACGTCGGGTCTAACACCGCCTTCGGCGGAAAAGGGCCATGAATGGCCCTCCAGCTTCACGTGCAACATTAGCTCTGACGCTCAAGAGCGCATAACATGCGTGTATACGCGCGACGCGGCTTGATGGCCGCGCGCTTCAGCCGGATGAACCATTAAAAGTTGGATGCTGCCAAGCGGTGCTCGCCAACGAAAACGCCCTAACGGCAACGTGAACCGGTGAGGTTTGGTGAAGCCGTTTGTGGCAACCTCGCTTCGGCGTTGGTACACTGACGGAATACGAGTGATGGGGGCCAGTGTGGCGTATTTTGCCCGAGAGATTGGAGGCTTTGCCGTGAAATCTCAGATGCTTTGGTCGTTGCTGGTTTCGTTTCTGCTGGTATGCGGCACGATCCGCGGCGCCGAGAAGCCGGATCCAGATGTAGAGGCTGCGATGGAGAAGGCTGTCGCCGCACAAAAGGAATGCAGCCAGAAGTTGGGATTGCAGGTCGAAATCACCAACAGCATCGGAATGAAGCTAAGACTGAGCCCGGCGGGCGAGTTCATGATGGGATCGCCGGAGTCGGATGGAAAGGCGCAAGACAATGAAAAACCTCAACACAAGGTTCGGATTATCAAGCCGTTTTATCTTGGCGTGTGCGAAGTGAAGTAGGCGGAGTACGAGAAAGTAATGGAGGCGAATCCAAGCAGGTTCAAAGGTGCTGCCAACCCAGTAGAGCGGGTATCGTGGGACGACGCGACTGAGTTCTGCAAGAGACTATCGGCCAAAGAAGGGAAGACGTATCGCCTTCCGACCGAAGCCGAGTGGGAATACGCTTGCCGTGCGGGAGCCACGACGCGGTTCGGTTCGGGGGGAAGCGACAAGGAAAGCCTCGGTGAGTACGCATGGTATAGAGACAACTCCGACAAGAGGACGCATCCGGTAGGAGAGAAGAAGCCAAACGCCTTGGGCTTGTACGACATGCAAGGCAAGCTGTAGGTTGCCAAACTAACCTACGGTGTCAAGTCCCGCAAGAACCGCTCTTCACGCTTATTCGATAGGTCAAGTCTATCCGGGGGTGCGAGCTTCTTCACCGAGTAGAGCGGATCATCTCTAGTGACAGCTTCGAGTTGTCCATCAGATCGACATTTGAGAAACAGAAGGTACTTCGAGGGCGTAGGAGTGTATTTCTGGATGTCCCGCAGTCCTCTGCCGCCACGAGGGCCACTTATCTCGAAGCAAACAAGATTTGGTGCGTTGACCACAACGTTCAACCCCTTCTTGTATCTGTAATGCAGGAATTCGACCGACTCGGATTCCACCTCGCCTTTAAGCACAAGATGAACCTTGAACGTTGTCACGATTGGCACTTCGATGTGATACTCACTTTCATCCCCATTCTCGGCATCCCTTTCAGACGTTGCTGTGCCAATGATGACGACACTGGCTTCATGGAATAGCTGTTGATACGTCAAGATCCGAACCGGCCTCGCTTCAACTACATTGGGGACGAACACCAGTACGAGCGGCAAATATCGAAACATAGCGGGTCTCCGATGTTGATGTATAGCTCAGCGACTACCCAACCACCCCAACCCCACCCCCAACACAACAAAGACGATTAACAACGTGCGAAGGCTGAATCGAAATCGTCGGCGTTTGGAACGGGTGGTCATGGGTCTTTAATTTGTTTTTGTTGGGGGTCTTGAGCGTTGAAGCCATATTGCGACCAAACCGCCAATGGTCGCCAAGATGAGCGTCCAGAGGCAGTGTCCGATTACGAATAGGCCCCCCGGCCCATCCGAGGTTGGAAGGACGTAGCTCACCTCCGGGGCGACTACTTCCACCAATCTCAATAGGGGCCAATGAGTCAAGAGATAATCCTGCCACAACAGGCCGGTGAGAAACGTAACAGCAAAGTAAGCCCATCCCATCACTGCGAAACCCCACACGAACGGCAAGGCTCGTCCTTTAGCAATCGCTGTCAGGGTGGCGGCAGACAGCACAACCAACGTAGAAGTGAAGACGAACGCACCTTTAGTCTCAGTCGGATTCGCCAGAGCAGCAGCGAACACACTCAGCACCAACACGACCACGAACAGCGTCAGCAGCGAATATCGAAACACGGCGAGCCTCCATCCAAACCACAACCCCATCCTACCATTTTCCATCCCCATGAAGAAAGAAAACAATCCACAGAAGGCACAAGATATTGGCCCGGCTTCGCTCAGGTGGTAAAAATGGCTTCCGAGGGAATAGTGATGAACACCCGACGCTTACGACCGAAATGGACGCTGGGGACGATGCTGTTGATCGTCGCTTGGTCTTCGGTGGTGGTGTGGTTGAATGTAAGACCACGATATGTGGCTGGGATATATCACAACCCAGAGGGCAAAGGACTTCACGCCTGCTACGTCGAGTTTGGATGTCCGTGGAGTTACGCTGGCTGTTTCGCCGCCACAGCGACAAACATTCGTCCATTGGAGCCAGTGAGGATTGACAGCTATCCAGCCCTCGCAGCCAACGCCGCCATCGGCCTCCTTGCCGTTGCCGTTCTAACTTGGACATCAAGAGCCTCTATAGCTGTTCTAAGAGCGTTTATGAGCAAGCCGCCGCCAGCCGATGTTGATGGCGATTAGATGCCAAGGTAGAGAAAGGGAAGCAATCATGTTACACGTCCTAGCACAGATGGCAGAAGAGTCAGCTTACAGTTCGGTTCTGAACATATTATGGCTGGTGTTCCTGCTTACTCCGCTGGTGCTGCTATGTTTCCTAGCGCACTTTATCCACCGATACAATCGTAGTGTCCGTTCCCATCTTGATCGAGGCGAAAGGCATTGGGAACGGGTGGAGTCGTTGCTAGAACGGATCGCAGCCAATACTGAACCAAAGCCCGAATAGGATGCCGCCGCCAGACAACTTGAATGGCGATTAGATGCCAAGGTAGAACCTTAGAATGACACGACCACAATTCAGCTTGAAAGTGATACTCGTCATCATGGCGGTGCTACAGATACCGTTGATTCTGTTAGTCAGTGGAGACGGTCATCTCATTTCGCTAGGCATGATAACCGCACTCCCCATACTATCTGGATGCATAGGCTACCTACTTGGTAAATGGGCGGGCGTCGTGATAGGTGTGCTTATGTCTCCTGTAGCAATGTACCTCGTCGCACCGCTCGTGCATTAGCAGACCCACCAACCAACGAAGAAGCTCTGGAAAGCCCACGTAAGCCCATCCCAGCCCGATAGCCGTCTTCGGCTTCCAGGGGCTTCTAGCTTCCTCCCCGAGCCTTCCGCATACCTGGGGTTTCTCGGAGCAGAGCTACCGTATCAACTGCTTCTTTTGCGGCTACCTCGTTGGGGAACATGTCCAGTAGATTAGCCGCAGCTAGAAGCCGCCTTTGCTCATAGGTAATCTCGTCTTCTGGCTTCGGGGCTACCTTCTTCGCTGCCTTCTCTCCCCGCTGTTCGTCTTCTACGGCTTTCCAGCCCGCTACGCTTGCCGTGCGGGAACCACGACACAGTTCAGTTTTGGAGACGACGAGGAATGCTTTGGAGAGCACGCATGGTATAGAGACAACTCCGATGCGAAAACGCATCCGGTAGGAGAGAAGAAGCCCAATGCCTGGGGACTCTATGACATGCATGGGAAGCTATAGGATGTCAAACTAGCCTACGGTGTCAAGTCCCTGTTTTTCAGGCTGAATCGCAATCGGCGGCGTTAGCGTTGGTCAAGTTGACTATATGGGTTCCGGCGGCGCACTCTGCGAGCGCGTGGCCATGAAGTAGCGGCTCGGATTT
>CAZUAH010000085.1:0-35255 GCA_964617665.1 uncultured Pirellulaceae bacterium | reverse complement strand
ATGTCTCCGAGGTGTTCGTAGAGCTTCCTGAAGCCCCCACAGCCGGAGACGTCCGGGAAACCATCGCCAAGTTTTTCGTGGACTTGGCCGGCCACATCAGGCATGGGCAAACGAAGGAAGGAGGGCCGGCGTGAGCGAAATACAGGTGAAGGTCACAGCACACGGCGAACGCACCTATCTCACCATGTACTACATCGACCCCACGAGCGGAAAACGTCGTGACCGGTCAACAAAAGTTCCAGCGGAGCGGAACGCAAAGGGTGAGATCAAGGCAGGTCGTCTACGAGAGGCGGAACGGGTGGCTGCGAAGTGGGAAGCGGAGTTGGCAGCTGGCCGCTACAAACCCGCAAGCAAGATGGCGTGGGAGGAGTTCCGCGAACGATACGAAGACGAGAAGCTCGACGAAATGTCGCGAGGAATGCAGGATGCGTCCGCGGCGGCATTCAACCACCTGGAACGCGTTATCGCTCCGAAACAACTGGCAAGCGTAACCTCGACCGTTTTGAGCCGATTCAAGCGAGAACTGCGTCGCGAGAAAATGACCGGCACGACGATCGCAACGCACCTGAGACATATTCGGGCCGCGCTTGGGTGGGCCGTCGATGAAAAAGAGTGGTTGGCGGATCGGCCACGGGTCAAACTCCCAGCGACCGTAAAGGGCCAGAAGCTCATGAGAGGGCGGCCACTTGCCCTGGAGGAGTTCGAACGCATGTTAGGCCAAGTCGAAGCCGCTCTGACGCCTGCAGACAGCGAGACGCCGAAGAAGCGGTGGGGCAAGGAAGCCGTGCAACGGTATCGCGAACGGGTCGCCAAGCAGATTACAGCGATTGCGCCCGACTGGCGGCACTTCCTCCGAGGGCTGTGGCTATCGGGACTACGTCTTGGCGAGGCGTTGATTTTGTCCTGGGACGAGGATAGTGATTTCTTCGTCGACCTGACGGGCAAGTACCCGCGGTTTCGCATCTACGCGCCCGCACAGAAGGGGCGCAGGGACGAACTGCTGCCAATGACGCCTGACTTCGTGGAGTTTCTGCTGAAAACGCCACCCCATGAGCGTTCTGGGCTGGTCTTCAATTGCCGGGGACTCAAGGGTAGGCGACTGCAAGAGTCCAAGGTGGTATCCAAGACAGTGTCGTGGATCGGCCGCGCGGCCGGCGTGATTGTGGACAAGTCGAAAGACCAGTGTGCCACGGCTCACGACCTGCGACGGAGTTTTGGCACGAGATGGTCCAAGATGGTAAAGCCGGCCACCCTACAGCGACTAATGAGACACAAAGACATCGCCACGACGATGAAATACTACGTCGACCAGGATGCCGACGATATTGCGGCCGAACTATGGGAGGGCCAAGGAAAAGTTGGCACTTTCGTTGGCACTTGGCCAGAAACGCCCGAAACTGAAGCTACCAATCCCGCCGAGCGCAAAACGCAACCCGTTGCCGAACAACGGGTTGCGTCTCCTGTCTGAAAGCTGCCCCGCTAGGACTCGAACCTAGGATGCCTGATCCAGAGTCAGGTGTGTTGCCAATTACACCACAGGGCAAGAATGTGGACGGTCTCTAAGATTGTCCAAATCAGAGGCTGAAAAGGGTGGTGTCCGGACCAGCCGCTGTTTCCATTCCCTAATAACGGTACGCAGTTTCTCGCTGACGGTCAAGACCGTCAGTGGCGCCCCCCTGATATTGGTTGACGACGGTGGCAGAATGCAACTACAATCATTGATTGGATGTCAAGAACTCCAAGCGTGGCCGTCTCTTTTGGCCTGACGCCAGATCATCTGCTTTCGGGGGAAACGGACCTCAATGGCTTATCTCGTTGCCCAAGACGGTTCCGATAAGGGACAACGGTTCGAACTGAAGGACGATGAAACCACCATCGGTCGGCATCCCGATTGTGGCGTCCTGCTGAGAGAGGCGGGGCGGGTAAGCCGGCATCATGCGCGCATCGTCCGACAGGGCGAGGCCTTCTTTGTCAAGGATTTGGGCAGCCGAAACGGCACGAAACTCAATGGAAAGGACTTGGTAGAGGAGAAGCCATATCCGTTGACGCACGGCGATTGCGTGACCGTTTGCGACATGAACCTCGTTTTTCAACTGCCCGAAAAGCCGTCGACAACGTTCGATATCGGCGGGAGCGACAGTGCCACCGTGGGCCGCGTTGTGTTCGACGACGAGGTGGAAGGTTCCTCCAGCTCGACGGTAATGTCCAAACTGGACGTGAGTAGTACCACGGACGGAGTGCTGCAGGTCACGGCGAGCCTGGAAGCCCGGTTGGCTGCCTTGATCGAAATCACGCGAAACCTGGGCAAGGCGTTATCGCTGGACGACGTGCTGCCGCAGGTGCTTAACACGCTGTTTAAGATCTTCCTTCAGGCCGATCGTGGTTTCATCGTATTACGGGATAGCGATGGAGAACTCGTACCCCGTTGGGCCGAAAACCGGAACAAGAGCACCGACGAAACGATCCGAATCAGCCGCACGATTGTCAGGCACGCGATGGAGTCGAAAGAGGCGATCCTATCGGCGGACGCCATGCGAGATTTCGAGGACATGAGCCAGAGCATCGCCGATCTGCGGATTCGGTCCATGATGTGCGCTCCGCTGTTGGATTCGGAAGGCAATGCCATCGGCGCCATGCAGGTCGACACGGTAGATCAACGCAAGCGATTTAGGAAAGAGGATCTGGAGGTCTTGGCCAGCGTCGCCGTTCAGGCTGGTATCGCAATCGATAACACACGGATGCATGAGAATGAGTTGCAGCGGAAGGAGATCGAACAGGATCTCGAAATCGCCCGGGAAGTGCAGGAAGGTTTCCTGCCGCAGAAGCGCCCGGACATGAAGGGATACGAGTTCTTTGACTACTATCGCCCCGCGAATCATGTTGGAGGCGACTACTACGACTATGTCCAACTGCCGGACGGTCGTACGGCCGTGATTGTGGCTGATGTGGTGGGACACGGAATCGCAGCAGCGATGATGATGGCAAAGTTGTCGGCGGAGGCCAAGTTTTGTTTGGCAACCGAAACTGACCCCGCGACGGCTCTAACCAAATTGAACAACCGATTCAGCGGCATCCGGATCGATCGGTTCGTCACGTTGGTCATGGCGGTGCTGGATCCCGTCAAGCACGAAGCGACCATCGTCAACGCCGGTCACATGCCGCCGATCTGGCGGCGCGCCGACGGCGCCCTCGAAGAGCCGGGTGGTGACGTGTCCGGACTGCCGATCGGCATCGTCGACGGTGTGAAGTACAAGCAGACAGTCGTCTCGTTGGCAGACGGCGAATCGTTGACCATGTACACGGATGGCATCAATGAGGCGATGGATGGTTCCGGCGGCCAGTTCTCGATTGACAGGATACGAAACCACGTCAAGTCAGGCAACGAAGACCTGCAGGCCGTAGGGCAAGCGATCGTTGACGACGTTCACGAGTTTGTCGGCAAAGGCCCACGGGCGGATGACATGTGCCTTGTCTGCCTGGCACGGCAATAGCGCTGCATTGGGCGATTGCCTGCCAGATCCTACCCAGCTTTCCCTTGGCTTAGACCCTCCCGATTCGCTCCTACGACAAGATTGGATGACAGATGCATTACCACCCAGCGTATCCACGAATCACAATTCTGTTGGTCTTCTCCGGCTTTGTGAACGTCGTATTCCTCGCCGCCATCACGACTGAACCGGCCGCCGGTGCGGAGAAATCCAAGTCCACTGTCAAGTTAAGCAAGAAGGTGCAGACCGTGATAGATCGTGTTGAGCGCGAGTGCCGCGAAGGTCCCGTGTACATGATCGGAGCAGCAAAAGCCAAACGCCTGGCCGAACTGGTTCGTCAGAGGAAGCCGAAACGAGTCGTTGAATGTGGTACGGCCATCGGCTATTCCGGGCTTTGGATCGCAAGCCAGTTGAAGGCAAATGGTGGTGGCAAGCTGATTACCATCGAGATCGATCCTGAACGCTCGAAAAGGGCAAAACAGAATTTCGATGAGGCTGGGCTAGCCGATTACGCTGAGTTTCGAGTTGGGAACGCTCGGGAAGTTGTGAAGCAGATCGACGGCCCAATCGACTTCGTCTTCATCGACTGCGGCTATTCGAACTACCTTCCCTGCCTAACCGGCTTGGAAGACGAGCTGACCGACACTGCAATGATCGTGGCGGACAACGTGGGGATCGGGTCGACCGGAATGAAAGACTTCCTGGACTACGTGCGCAAGAAACACAGTAGCCGTACTGAATGGTTCGACTTGGATCTTCCGTGGGCCAAACGCGACGCGATGGAGATTACCGTCGTCGGCAGTAATGGAGGCGACTGAACAACCGTCTGAGTAGCCGTCTAATTCTCCAAAATCGAGCTTTGCGGCACTTGCGGCATGTGCACTGCTCCTCTTCCTCTTCGCCGCCCAGCACGATCCAGTAGTTGCGGAAGTGCACGGGGTTTCCGTGATTCTGCAGAAGGATGGGCAGCGGATCGGGCCCCTCCGGCTTGCCGGCGCCTGTCTTGTTCGTGAGTTCTCGGTCGTTGTGAATCGGCACGCCATTGTGCCGCACTGTAAGGCGAGCGTTCGCGATCTTGTTGCCCTCGTCGTCCCACTTGGTTGCCGTGAACCAGATGTCATAGGTTTGCCACGTCAGCGGCGGTAGGCACATGTTCACGTCAGGCGGCTGCTGGCGGTAGAGACCACCGCACTCGTTGTGCACGCCTTCCAGGCCGAACGAGTCCAATATCTGAACCTCGTATCGTCGTTGGATATACACACCGCTGTTGCCGCGAGATTGCCCGGTGGCGTACGGCATGTAGGGTAGGCGGAACTCGAGGTGCAAACGAAAGTCGTGCACCGGCATCGCGGTCGTAACGCCCACCTCCAGCAGACCATCCTCGGTGACGCTGGCGTCCTGTAGATTCTCGGTCGACTCGCCGTCGAACAACACGACCGCACCACGCGGAGGTGACATGCCGACGGTCGGGCTGACTCGATGGATCTCTTGTATGTATCCCAGGCGGCTGCCAGAGCCGTCGTACACAGTCGCACTGACGCCGTCGGTGATGACGCTGCGGCCGTCGCCTTCCAGCTTCAGCGTGCCTTCACTCAGCGCACCGGAAAGCTCGGTCTTTTTGTCCATATTCCAGCCCGCTCCGGGCAACCCGCCTTCGTACAGGACGGCGTCAAAGTTGCCGTCGCCGCGAGCGATGACTTGCAGGCCCACATACACATGGCCATAGCGAGGCTCGTACAACCTGCCCACATACTCGCCCTGATAAGCGAAATCTTCGTCGACCTTCGCGATGTCGGTTATGGCGAATTTGCGAGCGTTGGGAGGCGCTGCCGAAACATGGCTGACGCTTCCGACACAAGTGAGTACTAAGCTGGTCAAAATGGCCTTGTGGAATAGCAGCCGCGTCATCAAGAACCTCCATTTAGTTGCGTTTTCGTTCGGCCTGCCTATCGTGGGGATGGTGTGATTGGAAGCCACGTTGGCCGCCGCAACGAGCTTACCAGATCAGGACGGCGAGTAAAGACAGCTAAAATAAGTGGTCTTTAACGGGTTCTAGCTTGATCGACGATAAGTCCCCCTGCAAGGGCTGGAGACGGAATCCTACCGCGTTTTCGCCGGAGTTCATTGAAACTATACTATCTGTTTGGGGCAGTTGGAACGCGCAACGACTTGCCAGTGTTGTGTCCAGTCTGAGAACTAGGGTTGGGTGGCCGGGGCTGGACTGAGCGTTAGTGAAGGAAGCCCCGGGGTTTCGGGCTTCGCCCTCCAACCCCGGTCGCCCAAAAAACTAAGCTTTGACGAAGCACCAGAACTCGACTTTCTCCCCCTTCCCGAGAGGGTCATGCAGAGGATTCCCGTGTCCGTCGACAAATCCGGCAATCGCGTTCAACGTATGTTCGGAGAGATCGCTCCGAAATACGACGGTATGAACCATTTGCTATCGATGAACGCCGACCGCTACTGGCGGTGGCGCACCGTGCGGATTGTCAAGGCAAAGACAGAACAGCCGATTTTGGACGTCTGCACGGGTACTGGAGATTTGGCCTTCGCGTTCTATCGCCGGACTCGAGGTCGCGTGCCGATCACGGCCGCCGATTTCTGCCGCGAGATGTTGGAGTTAGGCGAGCAGAAGAAGCGGAAGGCAAAGATCGACGGCGACATCACTTTTGTGGAAGCTGATGCGCAGCAGTTGCCTTTTGACGACAATCGTTTCCAGATCGTTTCGGTGGCTTTCGGGTTGCGAAACGTGTCGGACACGGATAAGGGCTTGGAGGAAATGGTCCGGGTATGTGCTCCGGGTGGGCAGGTGGCCGTGTTGGAGTTCTCAATGCCACGGCGGCAACCAGTGCGTGCGATCTACGGCTGGTACTTTCGCAACGTGCTGCCAAGGATAGGCCACTGGTTTACTCGCAGCAACGAGAATGCCTACAGCTACTTGCCCGCCAGCGTTGGCGAGTTTACGTCGGGCGAAGCCTTGGCCGAGCGCATGCGGAGTGCGGGTCTGCGCGACGTGAAACTGCACCCCTTCACGTTCGGCGTCGCGACATTGTACGTGGGAGTCAAATGAAACATCCTTTGGTATTGGCTATCACCGGAGCGAGCGGTGTCCTTCATGCCTTGCGTCTGCTGGACGTTCTATTGGAGAGCGGATGCGACGTTCACTTGACAATCAGCCCGTCTGGCAAGGAGGTTTTGAAGCACGAGTTGGGCATTGTCGTCGATCTGGATCGGTTCCAGGCCATAAGTCTGACACGAAGCAGTCTTTGTGCAGAAACTGAAGAACGAACCGAGATGCAGGATGCCATCGCGGGGATTCTGTCGAGTCTGAAGACGGCCGTGACCGCGGGGGAAGATGTCGGCACGTTGTGCTACCACCATCACGCCGACTTCACGGCCTCGATCGCCAGCGGCTCATTCGTGACCTCGGGGATGGTAATTTGCCCGTGTTCCGGTAGTACGCTAAGCGCCGTCGTCCACGGTGCCAGCAACAATCTGGTGCAACGCGCGGCGGATGTTCATCTGAAGGAGCGCCGCAAACTGGTTCTCGTGCCGCGCGAGACACCGTTGTCGTCGATACAGCTTGACAATATGAAGCGAGCCAGCGAGGCCGGCGCTGTGGTGCTGCCGGCTATGCCCGGATGGTATCATGGCGTGCGTTCGATTCGAGACCTGATCGATTTCGTGGTTGCTAGGATACTCGACCAAATCGGCATCGAACGTTCGTTGATTTGTCGCTGGGGAGAAGCGAGTCAAGATTGAGATTCTGTTTCCGAAACGCCGGACGGTTTGCTGAGGGGATTAGCCTCGAAGTAGATTCATCGTTTAACGGCAAGCTGAAGGCGACGGTGTGGTAGGGAAACGCAGTCGCCTTCGGCTCGCCGTTAAACGCTGCAGAAGCGCGGGTGAGTTTTGATTCCATTTCTTTTAACCAACCGTAATCTGCCCTACTCTGGCCGCCGTACCAGACCTTTGATTTTCGTTTGAACAGATGCTCACTACATTGAAACACCTCCTGGAGATGATCAGGTTCAGCCATACGCTGTTTGCCTTGCCGTTTGCGCTCCTCGCGGCCGTGATGGCATGGACGGCGCCGTCGCCGGACGGTGATCCTGTGAGCTTTCGATGGCTGCATCTGGTCGGCATCGCAGCGTGCATGGTCTGCGCTCGAAGTGCTGCAATGGCATTCAACCGAATCGCCGATCGAACGATCGACGCGCAAAACCCGCGCACCGAGAGTCGCCACATCCCAAAGGGCATCCTTTCAGTGAAGAGCGTCTGGTTGTTCACATTGGCATCCTCGGCGGGTTTCATCGCCAGCACACTGTTCTTCCTGCCGAATCTTCTACCACTCTACTTTTCT
Organism: uncultured Pirellulaceae bacterium; assembly: GCA_964617665.1. GTDB lineage: Bacteria > Planctomycetota > Planctomycetia > Pirellulales > Pirellulaceae > JADHUC01. The sequence goes on along the minus strand of CAZUAH010000085.1, from coordinate 27,407 downwards.
GTTCCCGTCCTGCTGTTTGTGCTGTCGTACAGTTATGCAAAGCGGTATACGGCCCTATCGCATTTCTGGCTTGGTGCATCACTGATGTGCGCGCCTGCGGGCGTTTGGGTGGCCCTTCGCGGCGAAGTGCTCATGACTTCCGCGACGGATGCTATGCCAGCATTGTCTCTTGGCGTCGCTGTGTTGCTGTGGGTCGCTGGCTTCGACATAATTTACGCCTGCCAGGACGTGGAATTCGATGTCAGAGCGAAATTGTACAGCGTGCCCGCGCGGTTGGGCGTGGTGGGCGCGCTTCGATTGGCGGCAGTGTGCCATCTAGGGATGATCGCCGCACTGGCCGTATTGCCTTTTATGTGTCCCCAGTTGGCATTGGGCTGGATCTATTGGTGCGGAATTGCGGCGGTGGCCGTACTGCTGCTGTACGAGCATGCCATCGTCAAGCCAGACGATCTGACGCGTGTCAACATCGCCTTCTTTCGTGTAAACTCAATTGTGAGCATCGGTCTGTTTTTCGTTGGAACGCTAGACTTGTTGACGTAGAACGTACGGAGGGAGTTGCAGATATGGACATCACACAACGGCTATCCTGGATTCTGTTGTTGCCTATCGTCATCGGGTGCGGCGGCCCAGAGCAGCCAACATCTGGCGACCAACCAACCACGGAGGCCAAAAGCCCCGACGTGGAGGAGGGCGGCGAAGGCTCTACCCCGTCGCCAGCGGATGGCGAACCCGCAGTGCCTGCCAAGGAAGCCACTGAAAAACAAGGAGCCAAGCCACCACCGCCGAGCGCGGACCAATGGACGCCTCGAGTGACGCCCGACGGTGCCGTTGAGCCCGACACAGTGGCGGCCGGTCCGACGATTGAGCAATGGGAGGTCTGGGCCGAGGCCCTGTCGGGCAATGACGCTGGTGCCCGCCAGACGGCGGCTGAGGATCTGGAGACGTTGGCAGCAGACGGCGCGGTTGATTTTGTGGATGCCCTGCAGCACGAGTCGCCAGATGTACGTCGCTGTGCGTCGTTCTACTTGATCGATCGTTTCGATCCTTCAGATGCAGCGATGGTGGAGGCGTTTACGGTGGCGCTGTCCGATTCCGACGGGCCGGTTAGACGCATGGCCCTATCGGTTGCCAAACGATTTCCAAAGGACGCTCTAGCGGCTGCAGCAACACAACTGGCGACCACGTTAGAAAACCAGAACGAGACCGCGGCAAATCGCGCCGCAGTTGCGCGACTGATCGCTACGCTCGAAGCGGACGCTCGCCCGGTCTTGCCGAAGTTATTGACCTCAATGCAGGACGATCCAGACAAGTCGGTTCGCTCCGCATCTCTGATGGCCGTTTCGCGAGTCGCAGAACCTGCAGACGCGGTCACAGCGTTTCGCAAGACGCTGGCAGACGATCCGGATGCCAGCGTACGCGGGCTGACCGCCGTCAGACTCGGGAGGCTTGGCGCTGCAGCGGAGGCTGCAACCGCCGATCTGGCTAATGCGATGGAGGACGGCGACGACAACGTTGCACGCAAGGCAGCCGACGCGCTGATCGCGATCGGCGCTGCGTCCGTGCCACCGGCAACCGAGAAACTCAATTCCACCAACACAGGCGTCCGTCGTCTGGCGGTCTTCGTTCTTGGAAAACTCGGCCCAGCCGCCTCGCCAGCATTGGGCGAGTTGAGAAAACGACTTCAGGACGAAGACCAAGAAGTCCGTCAACTTGCCGAGCTGGCAATACAGCGGATCGAAGGTGGTGGGTAGCGGCCCCGAATCGAGGAAGTGCGAACCACCGCAGACAAGCGGCCATCGCGCAACATAGACACCGTCTCAGATTTGGATGGCATTGCGCAAGTATCCAACGATGTGAGTGATTCGGGACATCACGCCGCGGGTTTGCACGCCCGACGCCGACGGTCCATCCGTCAGGTCTCCCGGACATGCTCAAACAGCATTGTCACCTCTCAGACTTTCAGAGGCAACGGCGTATCCGGCAAGGATGGCGAATCTCTGCCGGCGTGTTGGGCGTCTATCGCGTCCGGCGTCGCAGGACTGCGTAAGTTGGCGGGCATTCATCCTCCGGTACCAGTCCAACAACTCGAAACTCGGCATCAGGTTCGGCTGGAACGTGATACACGGTCCTTGCTCCGTTCCCGATGACGGCTCCATCGATTGCTTGCCCCAATGCGACTGCCTGGCAGCCCATGGACAAGTATGGTCCGGGGGGTGCGGGCTCCTTGACGACATCGAAGTCCATGTAACCTAGTCCTCTCGTATCCGATCCCAGCTGCGGTATTCAGGCGTATCCCAGAGCGCACCCGCAAAACCCCAAATCAGCAGGGGGCACAAGGCGCACACCAACAGCAGCGTTCTCAACCAGAAGCGAAACCAGCTGTACCGTGATCGAGCTTCAGGATGGTGATTAGCCATTCTTCCACGCAAGTATCCAGGCCTTCTGGCCGTGTTGTGTGGCATCTAGTCGCACCACCCGGCGTCTGAGATTACACAATCCGGACGTGTGGTCTGAAGTTCTTGCAGAGCAGGCTTGCTGAATTGCCCAGCGTGCCGGAACGAACGCAATTTCGGTATCTTCGCAATGTCGTCCAACCCAACGTCGGTAACATTGCATGACTTGATCCCGAGGGATTCTAGACTGAGGCAACCGGCCAGGAGCCTCACGTTGGAATCAGACAAATGAGATTCACCCCTGAAATCGAGTTCGCGCAGATTTGGCAGCGTCATCAATTGGTTGAGGCCGTCGTCAGACAGATCAATTGTCTGTTCAAAAATCACCTCTTCCACCTCGGGCATGCCCGAAATTCGTTCCAGCATGACCTTCGTGTTGACACAACTGTAAAGGTAGACCGATGATGTTCCGGACTGCAACTCTGATATGGTGTCCGCGATCCACGCGTCACGACGTTGCCTCGCCTCCGCCTCCAACTGCTCGTTGAGACGACTTCGCCACCACAGGAAACAACAGGTGGCGAAGATGAGCGCCGTTGCTGCAACGGTGAAAACAATAACTCGCTTCATTTGTGTGCTGCGTCCCCTCCTCTTCCACGTAAGGGGTTGCGTGGCCCTCGCCGACGTAAACGGACCGAACGACGTTGAAACTACCAGTGATTGTGTCAACCGGACGCTCGTTGAACGAAGAACGATGGCAAGCCCCGAAGCGGGTCTTGCGGCCACGCTCTGTTGGCCGCCATTCAGTTGTGCAACGTAAAATCCACTTTGGTCTTCAGCTGGTGCTTTCTCAATTCTCCAATCCCTTGTGCCGTCGCGTTCGTATACCGAACGTCTACCTTCCGCAGTTGGGGTAATTCGTGCAACAGACGCAAGCCTGCGTCCGAAACCGTCGTTCGCCCGATGCTCAACCGGCGAAGTCCTCTGAGTTTCGCGAGATGGGGCATCGCCTCATCCGTGATGTGCGTGTCCCAAAGCTCAAGAACCTCGAGTCTGGATAGTCTGCCCAAGTGCTCCGCAGCCATGTCGCCAATCGTACAGTGATGCAGATGGATCGCGCGCAATGATTTGAACGATACGATATGACGAAGGTGGTCGTCCTCGATTTGGCTTCCATTTAGGTAAATGGTCTCCAGCCGTTTCAGACCCGATAGCCTCTCGAACCCAGCGCCAGTGACTGCCGTTTGAGTAAGACCAAGACACCGAAGTTCACTCAGACCGGAAAGCTGCTCAAGGCCAGCGTCAGTGATGTTACTCTGGCTAAGGCCCAGATGACGAAGTCCTTTCAGTTGGTTGAGCTGCACGTATCCCTCGTCGGTGATCTTGGTCCAACCCAAGCAGAGCTTTCGAAGTGTGCAAAGCTTGGCGATTCCGTCCACGGATTTGTTAGTGATCGGGATGAGCAAGATTTCCAGGGAGCGTAGGTCAGCGAGGTTTGGCAAGCTCGAGAGCCCTTCATCCGTCACTGGCAGCTCGTACAAGTAAAGGTGCCGCAGTTGTCGCAACTCACACAGTCTTTTCAGCCCCGCGTCCGACACATCGCAGTGAAGCAATTGGAGCCTTCGGAGCTTTGAAAACGACCGAAGGTGGTCCAACGCGGCGTTGTCCACTTCTGTCACGAATCCGCGAATGTCAACGGATTTTACGTGTCCGGACTCATGGAACGTAAACGACGCGTGAAGTTTCTTCAGCGCACGTAGCGCCTGCCGTTCCGTCGGAACGACTTCGTCGATATCGAAAACCTGGGCCGGGGAAGCGCTCAGGAACGCTAGTAACACTAGGACATTCATCTTTGCGGTAGGTTGGCCAACGGGTTCGCACGCCCGACGCCGATGGACCATCCGTCAAGTCTCTCGGACATGCCTAAATTGCATTGTTACTCCCCAGACCTTCACAGGCAACGGCATATGCGCCATGGATGGCCAATCCCTGCGGGCGTGCGTTGTTGGCAGCCACTCGTTCAACGGCCGGACGAGTCTCGTGCTGGACGAGGTGAAACGAATACACACACCGGAAACATGACGACCAGCGTGCCGAACAGCACGGTCCCAAGCAACGCGGCCAGTCCGTGACCCTCCCCTGCAGTAAGCGCGGGTACGACGAAGAACAGGCAAGCGGCAACAGCCGGAATGATGTACAGTGCGAATGATCGTTGAGCCCACTGCGGTGAATGGCGGCTTACGACAAAAAGCACAACCGACGGGAGGGCAAACAGAGACACGAGCAGCGCCGCACCAACCGTATCGAGATCAAAAGTGAATAGAACGATCAATACACAAGCAGTAACCGCAGCAATGACGCAAGCAAGAATGAGGCGACCAAACATAGCTCGTGGCTGCCAACGGTTGTTCTAACTTACAATCTGTCGCAAGGAGGGAACATCCCGCCAAGGAACATCATACATCCCACCGCTTTTGGAGGGGCCTGCCAAGATTTCTTGCCATACTACCTGGACGAACGTCTCCACAAGCGTGACGCGAAGTAGATTGTCCGCTCCAAGGCACATACCGCGACACGAGCAACGGCGTCAGAATTCAGTTCCTTGATCCTGAGCTTACGTCGGCCCACGTAGCGGCCTGCGTCACTGCCTCGTCCTCTGACAATCCGTAGCGCGACGAAACCAGCGATCGTCGCTACCACGAGTGCCCCCACGCTTGCCGGATGCGAGAAAGGCGGTGGTGGCGCACGCAATGAGAATCGACGTGGCGAAGTTCAGGAGAAATGCGATCAGTTCACTCGGGTGCATACTGCGCGCCAAAGGCCCACAAACGTAGCGCACAGAAGCACGACGCGAATCGAGGACCGAAAGTGCCCTGGCGATCTATTCAAAGAAGTTTGAGCCTCTAACCGTTTCCGCTTCCATTGAGTAGCTTACGCAGTTCCGTTTTGCCAATTTTCTTCGGAATGTCGATCACCTCTCCGTCCACACGGAGTGCCTTCACTACGTCGGGATGCATAGAATTGAGTTTTCCCTTTCCAAATGGAGAATCGCCTTCCCAAAGCGTTTCCCACCGTAGGTCACTTGGCTCTGCGATTCCGATGCCGCAGTTCGCGGACTCGACGACCAGCACGGCATCGGGGGAGAGTGTTTGCGTCTTTCCATCCTCGTCTGCTGGTCGAACCAACATGAGATACGTGGTGAAAGAGTAGTCCATACCGCGATCTTCTGTAGGGCAGGCGATAGCATCCCATGGAAGCGAGTGGAGAGTACCCCTGTTGTGCGGGCTATCCCAAGGCTCGTCGAACCGATAGTCGAAGTTCGCCAAGAAACGATCTGAATTGTCATATCGCCGTATCGCATGCGGAGCAACGGTAATACGCCAACTATGTTTGTGACCATTCGGACCAATGAAGACGGCTGCACAATCACCATGCTCCGCACGGTACGATGCGATTCCTTGCGAGAGTATCTCCAAGTTCCATTCGCAACTCACCTCAGCTGGGGCTTCTCTCGATGCTTTCTCGGGCGAACAACCAGAAGCAAGAACCGCGCCCGCAAGAATGAACAAGGCGGAGTCACAGATTCCTAGTCGGTGCAGCACTGGCCAACACTCCACGAACAACGATGCCCAACGGGTTCGCACGCCCGACGCCGTCAGACCATCCGTCAAGTCTCCCGGACACGCGTGAGAAACATTGTTACTTCCCAGACCTTCACAGGCAACGGCGTATCCGCCATGGAGGCCGGATCTGTGCGAGCGTGCAGTGTTGGCAGGCGACTAGCGATTGTATTGATCTCGAAAGCCCACGTACCGTCGGTACGGTTCTGAACCGATTGGAAGACCCGCTCGTAGGCTGTTGATTCTGCGGACTAATGTGCCACGGCGTGCAACAATAGACGGAGCTTCGTAGAAGCCTCGCCTACGCTTTTCCCATCGAGTGCGATGGACATCATGCACCACCTTGTTGAATCGACGAATGGCAGCCTGAATGGATTCACCATCGTGAACCTCAATTCGAATTCCCATTTCGCACGTCTTAGCGGCTGACGCGTGTGCCGGTTTCCAGCAGTTCGATCTGCCAACGGGAGGCACGGCCGTCGCCGCCCGTTGCACTACGTCGAAGGTGACGCCACTCTGCAGCCGTGCCGTGTTGCACGCCCTACGTTTCGGTTCGTATCGCATTCAGTTGGTGTTCTGGCGGAATGAATACATCACGGCGTTCCATTGGTGAAACGCGCTCGCCAATGTCATACCACACTTCGTCCGCATCGCATTCAAGGCCGAGACACAGCAAGTCCATGACACCGATGAATTCAAAGTAAACCATGTTGCCCTCGTCGTTCTCGTAATCGTGTTCGGCCTGTTTTCCCTTGCGTTTTGCTTCTGCCAGCGCAGAAGACGCTGAACGCGCCTCAATAAGGATGATGCGTTCTTCGCAAGTGCGCCGTTTCACGGTATCAGCGCCCAAGTCGATGCGGAATTGAAAGAGAAGTTTGGCCGAGTAGCGATTCACGGGAATGACTCGGTGCGTGCAACGGGTTCGCACGCCCGACGCCGACGGACCATCCGTCAAGTCGATCGGACACGCTTAAGCGATATTGTTACTTCCCAACCCTTCACAGGCAACGGCGTATTCGCCGTGGATGGCGAATCTCTGCGGGCGTGCATTGGGCGGAGACCACCGCGCATCAATACTCCAGTTGTGCGGTAAACACAAGCTCTTGCCAAACGGATAGCGTCAGCTTCAGGCAAGCCTAAACCAAGGCCCCCACGCCTCAAAGTAGAGTTCGACGGGTCTCCAACCCGCGATCGGCGTGCTCACGATCAGCCACCACACGGGGCCGTAAACCACTTTCGCAAAGACCATCCGGAAATCATGCGGCCAGTCCAAATAGGCCACGAATGCCATCGCTGGTCCAAAGCTGAGAACGTACAAGAGAAACCAAGAAGCCAATGTACCCGCCCATTGTATCGCCAGACGTCGCTTCACGGGCCTGCTCTTCCGGAGACCGAGATAACGCCGCCTTGTTCTGACGAGGAGCCTCGTGAAAAACAAGGCCATAGCCGTTCCCAATGAAAGAACACAGACGTGCGGTACGGCGCAGAAAATCCCCGCTGCAGTCACCACAATGATCAAAGACCTCAGACTGTAGGATAACTTCTTCGTCTGTTCCGTCCGCTCAACGAGACAGTCTTGCTGTGGTCGACGCTTGGGCAGATTGAACCGACGTGTCTTCCTACATCGATAGAACAGGAAACCCCCGACAGCTGCCCCAATAACAGACGTGGCGGTGCCCCATCGAACGACATTCCGCCACAACCTGAACTCGTCCACAATGTGGCCTGTGGTTACCTCGAATCGATACCAATCATGCGTGGAAGTTGTCAAAACGAAGATTCCGTCATCGATCTCTGAGTCGTAGACGCTGTGGTCTATCCAAAGGAAGTGCCAGTCCGCGTTTGTCAGCGGCATCAGCGACGGATAATCCACCAAGTCTCGGACATGGTGGCTCTCTGTTTCCACTCCCTTATCGTAGAATTTGACGCCCCAGCTTAGGGCACCTTGAGGGTAGCTGCCATCACCAAATCGATTGATTCGAACGAGAAACCGACCGTTGGCGGAAATGTGCACCAGTCCTTCCTCTCCACACCAGTCCACTGTCCAGATTGGGGTCGTCGAACCAAGTTCATAAAGCCCGCTGAATGGGAAAGTCTCTCGCAGTTTGACTTGGTCTCCATTCGGCAGTGTGCAATCGTTTCCCTTGTCCTCGGATACTGGTGCAGGGGAGAGAATGACGAGCAGGTGCTTTTCATCGCGTGCCGGTACGACAAATGACGACGGCGGACCGCTAAGGCCGGCACACGCAGGGCTCGGGATGGCGCATACGGATGTGGCGAATGCGGTAATGAGCACGCCGAAAACGTGTTTGTCAGTCATGCGTGCGCACCGCACACGGGTTCGCACGCCCGACGCCGACGGACCATCCGTCAGGTCTTCCGGATACGCGTAAGCAACATTGTTACTTCCCAGACTTTCGCAGGCAACGGCGTATTCGCCATGGATGGCGAATCTCTGCGGGCGTGCGTTGGGCGCCACATTCCGGGGTGATTCCCCCACATGCCACGACGCGATTGAACGAGCGGCAAACGCCTTTCAATCGCCCCAACCACCGAAGATCAAGAGCACGAGCCCTAGCACCAGCGGACATATCCACAAGCGAGCCCACCAGCCCGGAGCCCAAGCAAGTACGGTGCATGCAATTCCGATCATTGCGAGTGCAATCGGAATGCGAATCCAAGGATTGAGGTCTTCTATGAACTCCCACATGGCCTCGCCTCGACAGCAGCAGCCGGGACGATAGAGCGGGAGGCCGAAGGCCGACCGCCCTATCGGGTTGTGTGGCCGACGCCGCCCCTCAACGAAGCAGAAAACGTTGGCCCGCCAAGACATTATACAACAAGAGCCCGCGTTGAATGAAGAAGGAAGGCGTTTGCGGCATGGATGCCGCAACTCTGCGGCCACACATTGTTAGGCGACCACTTACCGCCAAATATGGTCCACCGGAGGCAGAGGAGCATCTCGATCGCGCCATTCGCGATTGAAGTACTCAAGCACCTCCGCATCGAAGTCAGCAATACTCTCTGAGCCGAGGACAAGGCGCGCGATATCGTATTCGCGATCTGAGTAGTCGACCTGTGTCCAATTGGTGAAACGCTCGTGGACGCGATCCGCGCGATTTTCGCGCACGTCGAATTCGACAAGTTGACCCTCAGGCAGCATCAAGAGACCGTTTACGTCGTCGCCTTGGTCACACGAAAGCAGCAGACACCGCATCGGGTCAATGCCGCGATCGCGCAGAAGTTGCCGTGTGCCATCCCAGCAGATGCGAAACCGAAATTCCGCAGTCTGTGCAACGATGTCCGCGCGAATTGCATCGTCGGAATACAGATTCACTGAGGTCGCCTAACATATATTTTGTCTGACATCCGTGTCGCAAAAACACGTGAGCTTTCCTAGCTTGAATCCAATGCTACCGCTTCGTGAGGGGGAGTACAAGTGTTCAGCCGCCTTCGCGAGACTACGGGGCAAGACGGCGACGTGAACGCACGGATACCTACGTCGACCGCGCACGCCGAGAGGTGCGGAGCGTGGATACGGTACGGCGCCGACTGGCGCGATCGAGTCACTTAATCAACGTCAGGAACCGGCGGCCGATGTGCCGCTGCAGCGTTTCGTAAGACTCCGGCGATTCGATGCGCTCTCGTTGTGCAGGCGGGAGTTGGGAAAGGGACTCTTGCCACCGCTCCTGTGGTGGCAACTCCAATGTCAGCCAGCCCAGTCGCGATTCGCTGACGACAATGCCATCAAGACCCAACTCTTGCCTTCCCACAGAGTTCTCTGATCGAAAGGAGCTTTGCCCGCGAATGAACTACGGTTGTCAGTGAGTCGCTTCAAATCAGGTCTTCACTCGCACCACGTCCATCCACTGGCCGACGTGCTGAACGGTGATCTGGGCCAGCGAATTGGGCTTCCCGGCTGTGCAGACCAAACCGGCCAGCAATTGCTGATCGCCCGCTTCGAATCGGCCGGCCACACAGCACCAGGGTGTTCCTTTACCATGCTCGCCGGGCAATGGAACGTTATTGAAGAACGAGTGCGTGAAGCCTTGTGTGCTCAGTTGAAATGGCCAACGGCGGAACTGAGGCTGATGTGTGGTAACGACTGCCATAAGCTCTGGCACCAGACTGTCGATCGCGGTAGCCAACTCACCGCCGGTGGGCAATGGGTTGTTGCGACCCGCCGGCGCCAATACCAGCGCTGCCAGTCGAACCGGCGTTCCGTAGATCTCCAAACGCGGGCCTTCCTCGGGCGGACCGCTTGGCCCTAACTCGGCCACTTCGATTCGCAGGTCCACGGGCGGCGGTTCGAGGCTTCGCCGCCGGCCTCGCAGGAGGACAACGAGCACGACGACCACCAGAAACAGCACAACAACCGCCGCAACGGCCCCGCCCAACAACACAACGTGGGATACTTCCGGCATGATATCGCAGCTCCCCTTTTGACCAGTTCTCACCCGAGCGCCGCCTGAGCCTTCAGTATAGCATGTCGCGCGCTATCGGTACGAGCGTGTGACCGGTGGCAGACGCTTTGCCTGGTCCAGGCTGTCCCCGGGGAAGCGATCTGCGATTGGGTCGTGGAGTAGAATGGATAGATCGTCGACCCTGGCCTGCCCAAGTCCGGTCAGAGCGATGGTTACCGTCACGGTGCCGTCGTACGGAGCCGCTCGATAGAGGACGAATTCACGCCAGCCATCTGTCAGCGGCAACCGTTCAGCCAGAGTCGTGCCGCCAAACGAGTCGGCAATCATCAGGCCGTCCTGGCTTCCCTCGATACGTTCTGGGACGTGAGCCCATCCATGGATTCGAATCAACTGGCCTCGACGCACTTGAACCGGTGACGAGATGATCTCGACCGGCGGAGTCTCCAACACGGTGGGGGCGTCTTTCTCGTCGGCTGGCCATGCGGTAAGGCTAAGTGCCGAGCGGCCGCCGCGGGGCGATTCCCCAGACAATTGTACATCTGCAATTACGCCCGACGTAGAAGGCGAGACGTTCTGCCACCCCGTGGCACGAAGGTGCTCTAGACTCTCGAAGTCTCCAGCCGGCAGCATGTTTTGGCTCCAGGCTGGAGCAGCTTGCAGTCGCCGTGCCATCTCCCAGTGCAGCGGCAGACCCCCGTAGCTGATGCAATAAGGGCTGGCTATCGGTGATGGAAACGCACTGGACGCCGCGGCCCAATGGCTGCGACGAACGTGAGCCAGTGCGTTCAACGCTCGTCCGGCAAAGGTATGGGCGGCCGAATAGTCGCTGGCACCGAGTAGCAGTTCACAATGCCGGAGATTTGACCGGGCTTGCCCGAGCCACGTGTCGGCGGCAGTCGCAGGCTGAGACTGTGCGATCAGCCGGGCATGAATTGATTCGACCAATTCCGCCGCGTGTGCAGCCGTTTCGTATTGCAGTCTTGAAAGCTCCGCCTTTCGCTCCGCCAGCGATTTGCCGAGATGATTGATGACCAGCGGATCTTGCGTTACCGCGACTAGAGACACGGGCCCGACGTCGTCCAGCATTATGCGGACTCCGCCCGCCACGCGTGGATGGTCCAGCGACTGCAGTCCGGCGGACGTCAGGCGGTAGACTTGTGGCGAGCTGGCGGCACACGGGACCACGAACGATGCAGGGGACTGATCGGTCGGCGAAACGGTAAACTGCTGCGTAGGATCTTGACTAAGGATGATCAGTAGCTGGGCTCGCTCGGTTTGAAGCACGCCGATGCGAAAATCGTCACGCCCGCAATCCACGTCGTTGGCCCTGCTGCCTCCGGCTACCCACGGTTCTATGACATCAAGCTCCAAATTCAGTTGTCTCAGTGCGCGCGCTCGGGACTCAGTATCTGCGTCCGGTCGATCCAGTGGCGAGCGAGACGTAAACACCAGGCCCCGCGTCCCCGAGGCAACTGCTTGGTAGCACAATAAACGAAGCTGTTCCGGTTCGATGGCCATCGACGCGGGCGCGCCAAGGCCGATCGCTTCCCACTGGTCGAGCGTTTGAACGGCGGGCTCGGTCTGGACGGTCGTCCACATCGGTGTACCGGGCCGCGTCAGCGAGTGATGCTGTTCGAGCCTCTTGCCGTAGCCTTCCAGCGACAGACCGCTGCCCAACGACGGCCCCCGCAGCAGAAGCACGTTTGCCAGCCGGCTGTAGTTCCAGATCCGCTCGACGGCACCCAGCACCAAAGGCCGTTGCGGGCGCGTATCCGAGCGACGCAACTCCCCAACGCGTTGCCTAGTCAGTTCCAGTCGACCGTCAGTCAGTCCACTACCGACATCCCACGCCAACACGCGGTCGTAGGCCGGTGTGATGTAGTTGTCGCCTGGTGGAGGCGCCACCAGCCACACCCCCACACGCTCCGCTTCGCGCAATTGCACGTCCGTCGGCACCGCGTCCAACTTGACGGTGTTGAATCCCAGCGACTTGAGGAACTGAAACAGTTCGCCATTGTATTCGATCGCCCGGAGAAACATCGGACGCCCGTCGACCAGAAGTACAGATCCGTTCACTCGTACGCGATCTTCGCTGGCGGCAGGTGTTCCTGCGGACTGACGCGGTGCGAAAGCATCGAGGTCGTATCCCGTGTGCTGGCTATTTCGGTGTGCGGCGAACCTGGCCGCGGGAACGAGACCGGTCACCTCCAAATCGTCGATCCAGACGTTCGTGGTCCCCAGACCGCCATAGGCGTTCAATACGACCATGTCGACGTAGGCTTCTCGTGCGTCGACATCCGGTCCGAACTGCGAACGCAGCACACGCACCAGCCGCTCAAGCTGCTGATCCGCCTGTTGGATCGTCAACTGTTGCCAGTCGCCAATGCGCTCGTACAAATCCCCGCGCAAGAGCGACGTCAGGGGCGCACCGGTACGCGGGTCCGCGGAACGGGGCAAGACAACTCGTGCGATGAATTGTAGTCCCGGCCGGTCCGAGCGGACCCACAGCGTCGGCTTCCATTCTGCGATGACGCGAGCACGATCGATCTTGTGGACCAGATGGACGTAGGTGCCTCGACCTGCGACCAGTTGAACGTGCTCGCTCGCGTGTCCCGAGTGAAACGTGTCGAAAGACCTCACATGTGCGACGACTCGGACCCCACAGTCCGCGTCGGCCAAACGCCAAGTGACTTCGGCGGACTCGAACGATTCGCAGTAGTCTGCAACCGACGTTGGAACGCCCCAGAATACGAGCAATATCGCGCCACACGCCATCAGTACCCAGCCGCATTGGCGACGGTGGGCGAGTGGGAACGCTGGCTGTGGTGGAGTGGGCGCAGAGCCCAAGACTGGGTACATGATTGCGAACTCGAGACGCGATGACTCCACGAAATCTGACGTCTGACACGGGTGGTTGCGTTAAGTCAACCTCTCGGCGGCATCGTATCATCGACGTAAGTCGTGCTTGTATCAGGATTTGCGGTCTCTCGGTAGATCAACTGAGATGCTTTTCCGCAACGGCGAATTGGGACAAAGAAAAGGGGGTTTTTCCTAAGTGCTTGTCGGTAAAGTGTTTGCGACACGGCAACTCAGGAACAGCGAACCCGGCACATGATCTGCTTTCTATGCTGGCATCAACAACATGTCGCGGGAGAGAGAGTGCATGCAGCCTGAATCATCTGATACTGTTTTCAACTCCGACGAGCTACCCAAAGAGATCCTGGAATTGGTCGATGCGATCGAGGCATTGCCGAATGACCAGCGTGGTCGAGTGGAACCGATTCTTGATCGCGTGGTAGAAAGCACGAAACGTCGACGGCGGATTCTGCATCTGGTACAAGAGGCGCTCGCTCAATTGCGTCTCGACATGAAGTACCTGATGTTCGATCTCGAAGCCACTCGCCGCGAACGGGACGCATTCCGCGAGAAACTGGAGTAGAGCAATTCAAGGCCATCCGTGCTTGTATGGCCTAGCCGAGTACTAGCGCGAGAATCGCCAGCACGAGACCCAACGTGCCTATTGCGCCAAGGGTAATGCCCACGATGGCCCGCGGCATACCACTCTTCTTCGGATTCTTGCGAATATCCACGATCGCCAAGATTCCACACAAGATGGCGACGGGTCCAAGGAAGCATAGGGCTAGTGAAAACAAGCCCAGGTATCCGGCGGCGATCGCGTAGGGCGAGCGTCCTACGGGAAGCAGCATCCGCATAGCCGGGTCGTCCTCGATGCTATAGCTCTGCGGTTGTGCATACCCGCTAGGCGAGGCGTACGGCCCGGCCTTACCGAAAGGGTTACGCGCCGCATCCAGTGAAGTTTGTAGCAATTCCGCTCCACAAAACTCGCAATGAGCGAGCGCTGCCGGCGATTCTCGGCCGCATCGAGGACAAACCACCATTCTGCTTGCTCCTACGGTCGCTTTTTCGGCTTGGGGACCTTGGCTGCGCCCTTTCGGCCCCGCCCGCGACGTTTTGGGCTTTGCGTTTTGTAGGACTCTACCTGCACATCGCTGACCTTCTGGCCGATCGAGTCCTGGAGTTGAAGGATGCGATCCCGCAACGCGGCAGCTCGTTCGAACTCCAACGCTTCGGCCGCCGCCATCATCTCCGTCTCCAACTCGTTGACGTACTCTTGGGTGACATATTCCGCTTCGTCGCTACGCCCAACGGCTGCGTTAGCCTCGCGATGGGCAGCCACTTCCGCTTCGATGCCCTGGCGGATGTTCTTGCGAATCGACTCCGGCGTAATACCGTGCAGTTGGTTGTATTCCTCCTGCCGTTTGCGTCGCCGGCTTGTCTCCTGTATGGCATTCTTCATGGCATCGGTGACTTTGTCGGCGTAGAGGATGACTTTTGCATTGACATTCCGCGCGGCTCGACCAATCGTCTGGATCAGCGACGTTTCGCTCCGCAGAAACCCCTGTTTGTCCGCATCTAGGATCGCGACCATGGATACTTCAGGCAGATCCAATCCCTCGCGCAACAGGTTGACCCCAACCAAGGCATCGAAACGGCCTTCTCGCAGTTCACGTAGTAGGTCGACGCGCTCGAAAGCATCCAACTCGCTGTGCAGCCATTTGCATGCCACGTTCTGCTCGTTCAGGTAACCCGCCAAGTCTTCCGCCAGCCGCTTGGTCAGTACGGTCACCAGCACACGTTCACCTACCGCGGCACGTTCGCGGATCTGCTCCAATAAATGAGGCACTTGAGTGCGAGCCGGTGCTATGTCGATTTCTGGGTCGAGCAAACCCGTGGGGCGAATCACCTGCTCAACGACCTCGCCGCCCACCTTCTCCAGTTCGTACGGTCCCGGAGTCGCCGATACGTGGACCGCTTGTTTGACCATCTGTTCCCATTCCTCGAACCGCATGGGGCGATTGTCCAAAGCGCTGGGCAGGCGAAAACCGTGTTCCACCAGCGTCTGCTTGCGGTTCCGGTCGCCTACATACATCGCGCCAATTTGCGGAACCGTCACGTGGGCTTCGTCCACGAACAACAGGAAGTCCTCCGGGAAGAAATCGTATAGCGTGTCCGGCTTTTCACCCGGCTTACGATCCGAAAGCGGCCGGCTGTAGTTCTCGATCCCCGGGCAGTAACCCACCTCTTGCAGCATTTCGATGTCGAACCGCGTACGGGCGTTCAAGCGTTGCGCCTCCAGAAGTTTGCCTTGGTCGCGGAAAACCGCCAGTCGCTCCTCTAATTCCTCCCTAATAGTGTCCACCGCCTGTGCAATCCGTTCGTCGGGCATTACGAAGTGCTTTGCGGGGTAGATGAACAACTGGTCCTGCGTGGCGAAGCTCTCGCCGCTGGTTGGATTGATCAGCGACAACTGATCGACCTCGTCGCCCCAGAACTCGATACGAACAGCGTACTCCTCGTACGACGGCCATACTTCCACGCAATCGCCTCGCACACGGAACCTACTGCGTTCGAAGCTCACGTCGTTGCGGTCATATTGGATATCGACCAGCTTCATCAGCATTTCGTCACGGTCGATGGTTTGACCACGTTCCAACGCGACCATCATCTGTTTGTAATCTTCGGGCGATCCTAGGCCGTAGATGCTTGACACGCTTGCCACGATAATCACGTCGCGCCGGCTAACCAATGAACTGGTAGATGCCAGCCGAAGGCGGTCGATTTCGTCGTTGATCGAAGCGTCTTTTTCGATGTAGATGTCACGTTGGGGGATGTACGCTTCCGGCTGGTAGTAGTCGTAGTAGCTGACAAAGTAGTGGACGGCGTTCCTCGGAAAAAACTCCTTGAATTCCGAGTACAATTGGGCGGCTAGTGTCTTGTTGTGCGAGATGACCAAGGTGGGCCGTTGAACATGCTGGATAATGTTCGCCATGGTGAACGTCTTACCCGAACCGGTGACGCCCATTAGCACTTGGTGCTTCTTCTTGCGTCGAAGCCCCTCGACCAAGGCATCGATCGCCTGGGGCTGATCGCCCGCTGGTTGGAAAGGGGCTTCGAGTTGGAACTCCACGATGTCAACTCCTTTTGGGACTCCAACGCATCGCCTGCCCTGCTTGCTTCGTTGGGGGAATCTCCTGAGTACGATTCCCAGCAGGCGTGCAGGTTCACAGAGTCACTTTGCCACCTGGCTTGACCACGACAGGATCGGCTGAGGTCTCACTGCGCACCCGTTCGGCCCACGCGTTCGCGTCCTGCTCGATCGGCGGCCACGTGTTGTAGTGATCGGGAATCACTCGTTTGGGCTCGATCAGCTTGACGGCCTCCAATGCATCGTCCGGTCCCATTGTGAACAGGTCACCGATCGGCAGCACGGCCAGATCGACACCGCTAGTTCCGATCAATTTCATGTCGTAGAACAGGCCCGTATCGCAGGCAAAGTAAACCGTTCCCTCGGGCAAGGTCAGCAGGAAACCACTGGGATTACCGCCACCGCACCCGTCGGGTAACCGAGAGCTGTGGTGTGCCAACGTCATCTTGACGCGCCCGAACTCCAAATCCACGCCCCCGCCAATATTCATGCCCACTGCGTCCTTTACACCGTGTTGCGAACCGAGCCAATCTGCGATTTCGTAGATTGCCACAACTTGCGCGCCGGTGCGGTTGGCGATCGAAGCTGCATCGGCCACATGGTCATAGTGGCCGTGGGAGACAAGGATGTAGTCTGCAGCGACGTCGGCGGCCTTGACCGGTGCCGATGGGTTGTCGTCCAAGAATGGATCCAGCAGGATGCTCTTGCCGCCTGATTCGATCAGCCAAGTCCCATGTCCAAGCCAGGTGAGTTCCGTTGCCATCGTCTATTCCCGTCAGTATCTACTAGCTTTCGAGGTACCACTGCTGCTGAAGATAGCCGACCCGCCCCATTGGCACCAGCGGCGCCGGAAGCAAAAACAAGAGGAATTAGGTAGAGGTCGGTTGTGGATCAGCGACTTTTTTCGACAATAGGGCGTCGACCAAAAAACCGAGGACACACCAAAAGGAAGCGAGCACATGGATATTCATGATCTGACACGGGATATGTACGTCAAGAACGACTCCAAGATCATCATGCTAGTTCCCGACGGGCTTGGTGGGTTGCCGATGGAAGCAGGTGGCAAGACGGAGTTGGAGGCCGCCACCACGCCAAATCTAGATACGTTGGCCGCGCGTGGCGTTCAGGGCCTCAGCATCCCTATCCTGCCGGGCATCACACCCGGTAGTGGACCGGGACACTTGGGCTTGTTCGGCTATGATCCGTTGAAATACATGATAGGCCGCGGTGCCTTGGAAGCCACTGGCATCGGCTTCGAGTTGCAGGATGGTGATGTTGCCATCCGCTGCAATTTCTGCACTTTGGATGAAGATGGGAACATAACCGACCGACGCGCCGGTAGGATTCCGACAGAGGAAAGCGAGCCGCTGGTGGTCCGGCTGCGTGACATTCAGATCCCAGACGTCGAGGTATTTGTCGAGCCCGTGAAGGAACACCGGTTCGCGGTGGTCTTGCGAGGCGAAGGGTTGGGCGATGGTGTGTGCGACACCGATCCGCAAGCAACCGGCGTCCCGCCGTTGGATCCCGTTGGCGACGACGAAGCAAGCAAGAAGACCGCGGAAGTTGCTAAGGTGTTTCTTTCCCAGGCCAGAAAAATCCTGGCGGATCAACCGCAAGCCAACTTCCACACCATGCGCGGTTTTGCGGCCAAACCCAGCCTGCCGACGTACGAGCAGGTGTATGGGCTGCGCGCGGCCGCGATTGCCGTCTATCCAATGTACAAAGGCTTGGCCCAGTTGGTCGGCATGGATATTGTCGGCGATGCCAAGACGCTGGACGACCAGATGGATGTACTCCGGCAGAGCTGGGACGATTACGATTTTTTCTTCATCCACTTCAAATACACCGATAGCCGGGGCGAGGACGGCAACTACGATGCGAAGGTGCGGCAAATCGAAGAGCTGGACGCCGTCGTGCCGAAAATCGCCGAATTGAATCCCACCGTGCTGGTTGTCACGGGCGACCATAGCACGCCCTGCTACCTGGCGAGCCACAGTTGGCATCCGGTACCGACGCTGCTGGTATCCGACTGTTGTAGACCGGACGCCGAAGCGCAATTCAGCGAGAGCAACTCACTCCGAGGCGGATTGGGGCAATTCGAGGCGAAGTACTTGATGTGTCTGGCCTTGGCCAACGCCGGTCGTCTGGGAAAATACGGAGCGTAGAACACGAAAGTCCAAGCAGGACTTCGAGCCCCGTCCCGAACGCTCTGACGGAATTGGACGCCGGGCTTGCGAGGCACCGTATCGGCGATTCCCGCTTATTGCCCTGGGCCCGTCGGCATGCCGTAAGGCGGCCCTGGCCCGCTTATTGGTGGCGGAGGCAGCGGCGAAACTGGCTGGGGAGTGGGAGGTGCGTTGGGCAGTGGTACGGTGTATCCGAGTTGTGAGCCTGTCCGCAGTCCTTCGGCTCTTTCTACCAATTGCTCGGTGGGTAGGATCTGCTGGGGCTGAAGCTGGACGTTCACCAAGTTCTCGTTGCGAAGTTCAAACGGCCAGAGGTTCTCGCTGATGAAATCCAACGGCGGAATCTGGTACCAAGGCGGGAAAAACGTCTGCTTGACCGTCAATGTTTCGTAGCCGTCCTTGACCAACTGAATCTTCCGCGTGCCGTAGTAGGTGAAGTCGGAGGACGCGGGGGTCGTGCCGATTTCCTGATCATCAACGAATACGACCGCCCCTGGCGGATTGCTGCGAATGGTCATCCGCCGCCGGACACATCCGGATGCAGACGTGATGGCCAGTATGGCGAGCAGCAACAAGAGACGCCCGGTCGGAGCCTTATTCGTCGAAACGGATGGTTTTGACACGAGAATATGCCGCGCAAATGGAGAAGACTGGAGTCGGTGTAGAGCCAAAGACGACAATACTAGCGCATTTCTCAGATGAGCCGCGGGAGTATAATGCGACGATTCCGGCGGGGCCAGATCGAAATCGTTGCAGGTGACTTGCAGTGAAAGCGTTGACCGCCTAGCCTATTGGGGGTGGCTCACGCTACAATAGAAGGGCAGGGCAAGTCGCTTGGCTAATTGTCCCCCCGTTAGCTGACGAGTTGGCGCAACACACAAGCGTTTTTAAGATAGCGCATGATGGCCGGGTCAACACGAGAGTTTGTCGAGTCTCTTCAACATGTCGCTCGCACCGACGTGGGTATGCGACGTGCGAATAACCAGGACTCCCACGCTGTCGTGCTTGCCCAGGACGAACAGTCGTGGAAAGAACGCGGCCACTTGTTCATCGTGGCCGATGGCATGGGTGCCCACGCAGCCGGTGAATTGGCTAGCAAGCTAGCAGTAGACGGCATTTCACATCTCTACGGTCACTACCGCGATCTTCCCGCGTCCGAGGCCCTTCGACGTTCAATGGCCGAGACGAATAGCGAGATTCACCGCCGCGGGCAGGCGAATCCGGACTTCCACGCCATGGGGACAACTGCCAGCACGCTGGCAGTCTTGCCGCAAGGTGCTGTGATCGGCCATGTCGGCGATAGTCGGGTCTATCGTCTTCGAGGTAAGCGTCTGGAACAACTGACTTTCGATCACAGCCTTCAGTGGGAACTGCGCAGCATCGGCCGTCTGCCGGATGACTCGGATCTGGCGAAGGCTGTCCCCAAGAATGTTATTACGCGTTCCTTGGGGCCTAACCCGGATGTCGAGATCGACCTGGAAGGTC
Organism: uncultured Pirellulaceae bacterium; assembly: GCA_964617665.1. Lineage (GTDB taxonomy): Bacteria > Planctomycetota > Planctomycetia > Pirellulales > Pirellulaceae > JADHUC01. The sequence continues at coordinate 7,292 of CAZUAH010000085.1, read as the reverse complement.
CTTATCCGCTAGAGGTGGGAGACACGTTCCTGCTCTGCAGCGATGGCTTGACCGGGCAAGTGGACGACTACGAGCTTGCCGAAATCCTGGCCAACTTGCCGCCGGACGAAGCGGCACGTGTCTTGGTGGATTTGGCAAATCTACGCGGCGGCCCGGACAACGTAACGCTAATCATTGCGAAGATTGCCGGCCCCGGAATGGCTGACAATGAAAACGGCCAAGCCCCGAGCACTCCGGCCCGCAAACGCACCTTGCCGACCGGCAGCTTGGCATCCTGGGTCGTTGGCGGAGTCTGTTTGTTCTTGGCATTAGTATTGTCGATTGCTGATCAGCGCGGACCGGCGATCGTATCGGCATTGGCCGGCGTCGTTGCCGCAATAGCCGGTGTGGTTTTCCTCTTTAGTGGGCGTGCAAAGAAAGTAGAAGACGTCGCCACCGGCGGCAATCGACATGGAAACGGACCACACGCACACGCGACCTGCAAGGGCGGCGGCGAATTCGTGGAGACGCTTTCCGGCGTACTGGACGAACTGCGCGACGCCGCCCAGGAGTCCAATTGGGACATCGATTGGAGCCAAATCGTAGAATATAGGCGTGGCGCTGCCAATGCAGCCGGCGCTGGTGACTACTCCGATGCGGTGCGCCACTACGCACGAGCGATCAGCTTTATGATGGACGAGTTGCGCCGCCAGCAGGGCGAGGCGGCTGGCGATTCGTCGATTGAGTACTGAGACGCGGGCCGTTCCCGTGGCCTCGTCGGTTATGCCAGAGCTGGACGCTCGTTCCGAGATCGCTACCTCAAGCATTGCCACGAGACACTCGTCCATCGTGACAAGTTCTACATCGTCTCAAATGTGAGGATCGAAATCAAGGTTTCTGCAATACCGCTCGTATATTTCCCGGCGCGAGCACGACGCGGCCGCCGCCGTCGATCGCTTTCAGGGTGACGCCCTCCTGTACTGCAGCCAGCTTCCATTGCCCAGAAGTCTGCAATGTGACCTCTCCGCTATTCTCTCGGGCGTAGGGCAGATGGACTATCAGGCGGTCGGTCTCGACTCGCAAACTCGCGGCCTGTGGTGCCGATATACCCCATTGCCCAATGCGGACTTCCCCGGCCGAAGCGGTCGCTAGGACTGTGGTATGGGTACGCTGCTGCACCGACCCGGATTCGCCGCGGAAGTAGACGTCGCCGACGGTCACCTCCGCTTCATCTCTAGGCAAGAAGCAGTAGTCCGTGCCGAAGTCGCCGGTGATCTTGATCACATTACCGTTGCCAATCGTGGCGAATTGCGGGGCCGTTTCATCTCGGAAGCGGGGGAACATGACAACAAAGTAGTCTCCGTTGCCATCCAGTCGCAGTTGCAGCAGATCGCGATAGTCGTGGCCCGAAACACTGTAGTCCACATACCGCTGTCCCATTCGCATGGTCCAACGCTCGGTGTCGCGCGGGCTGGCGATGTAGTAGTCGATATCCACGTTGAAACGGCCAACGGCGGTGATGCGGTCGCCTGCGAGCGCGTGGGCTGGCACGGCCTGCTTTTCTGGCTTGTCCGCCAGGAAAGTCTCCAAGTCGCGTACTTGCTCCGGCGACCCGAGTCGATCGGAAACCGTCCACATCTGCCAGAGCGTGGGCTTGCCGCCATTGACCGAATCTCGGAGTACCAGGTAATTAAGACCACTCGGCTTGTCGTCTTGCACGTAGAGCATGCGGCGGCACCATTCGATCGGGAATCCGGCCGTTCCGTCGACCGGCGGCCAAGACACAGAGTCCTTCGGTATCCCGTAACGACCGCCCTTCCATCCCTTGAATGTGTAGCTGGCCGAGAAGTAATCCTGTCGCGGCAGTGCACTGAACGTGCCCATCTTCACATCCGTGTTGCAGCCGAATCGCGACTCGTCCCACGGCTCGCCCTCGCTCCAGGAGAGCCGTGGTATCACGCGCGACATCAGCAGTTGATGACGCTCCTTGTATCCACCCGGAAACGAACCGGCGACCGGTACGCCTCGCGCAAACCACAACGCAAGACATCCAAACTCCGAAGGGCGAATACCGGCGCCCGTGTTGGCATGCACAATCAAGTAGTTCTCATGCTCGTCGCCCACGCCGTTGCGGAAAATCGGTCCTACCTGAGGAAACAGTTTCGATGTCCAATCGGGCACGGTCATGGGCAGCGACGGATCCATGTACACCGACTCGAAGCCGCCGAGGTGATTCGCCGTGTTTGTCGTGTGATCGCTGCCCGCCCAAGCCCACTGCATTTGCTTCGAGTAATCGGGATCCGTATCCACTGTCGCTCTGGCCATCAGTCCGAACAAGCCCCACGGCAGACCGGCGGTGGCTCGTCCGATAGGCGGAGATGCTCGACGGTTCTTGCGTCCTTCCATGGGGTCGCGAGGCGAATAGATCTGGGCCAGCCACATCGGCCACTTCTTGAGGTTTTCATTGAGGAACAGATTCTCGAATCCGGCTCGTTTCGCAGCCACCGCGAATGACGTCATGGCGAAAGCGCTGACTTGGGAGTAGTGGGCACTTTCATACCATTCGCCCTCGGGGCCGACCTCGTTCAGCCAGATCTTCGCTCGGCTCAGTCCAGGTGCCACCCACACTTTGGCCATTGGGTGATCCGGAATCGCGCACCCGACGATCCCTCGGGCCAGAAGATAAGACAAGCTCATATTCGGGTTGTAGGAACGATAGCCCCGCTCGATGTTCCAGGTTGATGGACAGGCCAGGATGTATCCCAGGAAGGCCATCTGGGACCGATAGAGCTCTTTGTGCGCGCCTGTGATCAAGTCGGACCCCATCATCAGGTCGTACAACGCGGCCACCGTCTGAGTGCTGCGCATCTTGTCGAAGTCGCCCAGCGCTCCCATGTGCTGGCGCATGCGATCGACCAAACGCACCTTCCTCGAAGCTTCCGGGGCGCCCTTGGTACCCAAGTAGACTTCGATTGCCTGTGCATCCTTGTAGCTTGGAACTGGCCGAATCTCCTCCCTGGAAAGATAATCGGCCTGACGCATGATGTCGTCGTTTGCCCCCATTCGCTGCCAAGCTGCTCGCACGTCCTCAGGTGATGCGAACAGATGCGGATGCGCCCGACCGTCGCTCGGCCATTCTAGAATCCAATCCTTGACCTCATTTAACGGCGGCCATTCTGCCTTGACTTGCGCAAGCGACATGCGGCGAGCCTCGGCATAGGCAGGCTCGCGGTCCTCGATGCCCCATTTGCGAACGCCGGCTGCGTTGTTCACGTGCATGAACACTTCGCCATTGGCCCCGCGTTTCACCGGTATCAGTTTGTGTTGCCAAGCCGACCAGTCGCGTATGGTGCCGGGCGCCTCCGGTTCGACCCATGCGCCTGGGGCGTGGCTGGCCAAGTGCAACTCGCGTTCACCGCCACCAAGACGCAGCCGCACCGAAGTCTGCGTCCATGTGTTCCACCAATCAGCCCACGGGCTCACATTGGTCACCAGTTCTTCCTCGAACTCGGCGAGAGGAATCTCGACCCAATTGCCCCACCTTGCGGCTTCCATTTGCGGTCGGTCACCGTATGCTTCGCGTTGGATGACCAGTGTCAGCGGCGGGATCCCATCGCTCAGCACGATGTCCACGCCATCCTCTGGCCGGTCGTCAGCAACGTGCGACTCGCAATACAAACCTGCCGCCCCCGCGTAGAGGCGCGCCTTCAGCTTGAGCGTGTTGCCGTATTCATATCGGTAGATATATTCCACCTGCCCGTACACAGGGCCGGATGCTACCAACTCTGCCGTCCAGCTTGTCAACTGCGTGCCACCAAACAAGCGACTTCCGCCAAACCAGGTCCCGTCCGTCAAACGCATCGCCGCGACCGGCCCTGGCACCGCGGAGGCAGTACGTGGCGGGTCAAATGTCTCACCACCGAGCCGTAACCGTGCACCAAACCGCGATGTGCTCATCTCCACTTGGTCGGCAGTCGCCTTCACCACAAGATCGCAACGTTCGTGGCGACTTCTCGACGGTGTCGCCTGGTACTGCACGGTGTATTCGTTCGTGGCAAGCGGTGCCAGATCGGCCACTAGCCACAGTGTGGCGGATTTGACCGTTCGCGTTGCTGGCCAAAACTCCACATCGGAAAGTTGCACAGCCTGCGGGCCCTGTGGCCCATGGAGACTCGCCGAATCCACATGGCAGGCACCTTCCGGCGCCTCGAACGGATAGCTCAGGAGCTCATTCGTCCATTGGCGGTTGACGTGTTCCTTCAACACGATCCTGTGTTCGCCGGCGGTTCCTGGCCGACACGTTCCTGCTATGACGACAGCCCCGATGGATGCCAATACGGTTAGAAACAGGCGCATGAATCGTACCTCCTGAGACTCGCGGGGACTGTTATGGATCGTCGACGATCATCCCGTCGCTGACGGCGCGTTCGGCTGCCAAGGCGACTTGCATCGTTTGACGCGCTTCGGGGCCGCTGCAAACGACGGGCTTGCCTTCCCGGATGCTCCTTACGAGAGATTCGTGCTGAGTCTTGAATCCCATGTGAAAAGTGCCGTCGACGCCGGGCTCGAAGGACCATTCGACGGGCTTTCCATCCGTGCGGCTATAGAAGGTCAGTTTCTGATCCTGCGCAAGGGCGATCAGGCGGCCTTTGTCTCCGACCACGTCAATGGTCAGTTGACTGCCGTGTTCCGCAAACAGGCACATGAACAATGTGGCGCGCACATCGTTCTCGTACTCGACGATGACAATGCAGTGATCCATCAGCGGCGAGTCCTTGTTCACGTTGTTGCCGCCAGCACCGATGACCCGGCTCGCCCGCGCGCCGGCCAACCAGTTGAACAGATCGAAGAAGTGCGAGTTCTTTTCGAGCATCACGCCGCCCGTCCTGCCGCTTTGACGCCATCCGGGCAATAGCGGGAAGCGGAATTCTTGTACAACGATCATCTGAACCTGGCCAATCAAGCCTTCGTCGATCTTCTCGCGCATGGCCCGCATCAAGTTGGCGTGGCGAAGCTCGTGGCCAACCTGCAGGGCGCGCCCACTATCGGTCCATGCTTGTAGAATCGCATCGCACTCGTCCAGGTCCACGCCGATGGGCTTTTCCAGAAAGACGTGTTTGCCCGCTTCGAACGCGCGAACAGCCTGTTCCTTGTGCAGCCAGTTCGGGGTGCCGATCAAAACGACTTCGACATTGTCATCCTGCAACATGGCGTCAAAATCGTCGTAGGCTCTTGCGTCGGGGACAAGCTGTGTCGTACGGCTGAGCGCCTCCCGGTCAGGATCGCAAACGGCCACGACTTCTGTATCAGGCAGCTTCATCAGTTCCGGGATATGTCCCTTCGTCGAAACCTGCCCCAAACCGACGATGCCGTAACGAACGGGTTTCATGATATCTCCTTGGGTTGGTTCCAATGGTGCTTCAAATTGTCGAACTCTCTGAACATGACTTCGGTTGCTTCCACCGTCGTGCCGATGGCGTCCTCCATGCCGTAATTGAAGACGATCAGGCCGCCCTCCGGCGTCGACCAATGCTCAACCAACTGTCGCGCCTCGGCGCGGATGGCGTCCAAGTCGCCGCTAGGCATGGTCGCCTGGATATCGGTCGTCGTCAGGAAACAGATCTTGCCGCCAAACCGGCTGCCCAGTTCCTCGATGCCATACGCCTGCGGTTGCTGCATGTTCAGCACGTCCATGCCCACGTCCATGAAATGCGGCACGAAGTCGTTGATCCGACCGCAACTGTGCAGGAAGAAATGCCAGCCGCAATCGTGGACCGCCTGAACCAACTGCCGGTAGCGATCCATGAAGAAGTCGTCGAGCATTTGTGGGCTGATGAACGTGCTTTGCTGGGTGCCCCAATCGTCAGTCAGGAATAACCCGTGCACGCGATCGCCCACGCGGCGTTTCAGTTCGTCGAATTGTGCCAGTTTGAACTCGAGGATCATGTCAAGCACACGATCAATCTTGCCCGGTTCGTAATGAAAGTCTGTCAGCGTCTCGGCGAACCCGCGCAGCATGTGCAGCCGCTCGATCAGGTTAAAGTGGCAAGTCACAACGACATAGCGGTCTCCGGCCTCGGCGAGCGACTCGTCGATGCGCTCGTAGTAGAACGGATCGCGGGGATCGGGTGGCCGGTACGAGTCGAGCTTGGCCCAGTCATTCAGAGGGTGGTGAACGACTTGGCCCATGTTTTTTGTCTCCGTGACGGCCCAGCCGCAGCCCCAGTCGTCCTCGGCGGCATTGTCGAAGAACCAGCCGCGTTTGGCGCGGTCCATTTCCCAACAGTCGCACACATCGTCGGGCACGTCAGCCATAGCGTGTTGCCAAAAGGGCAATCTGGCGGGCGTGTCAAACTCGATCGCCCGCCGAACGATTTCACGTCGCTCCATACTTGACTTCCTTCCGCAATTACATCGAATCGTATGCTGTAGAACTCCCTCGGCCGGCAATGCCGCCGGGGCAAGTATCAGATCTATTGTTCGTCCCAGTATACACATCTTGCGCTGGTTCGCAGACCGAATCTGGCCAAACGCGGGGAAGCATTTATACTTTGCTTTGTTCGTTACTGGGAGCGATTCACGATGAGACGTATGATTCGCCCGTCGCGAAGCGGGAATACCGGTTGAACGGCGGCGATACAAGGATGACAACATGACGACGAAACGCGAAGTGGTCCGTTTGACGCTCGAAGGGAAGCGGCCGCCCTACGTGCCTTGGTCGATGGGCTTCACTATGGAGGCCAAGGAGAAGCTCCAGCAGCACTACGGCTGCGAGGACATCGAAGGGCCGCTGGAGAACCATCTGTTGAGACTGGGCAGCGACATTGGCTTCTTCGAGGATCTGGGAAACGATCGAGTGCGGGACATCTTCGGTGTGGTGTGGGATCGTTCCATCGACAAGGACATCGGAAACGTGGAAGGGCAAGTCCTGCCCGAACCGACCTTGGCTGGATACGAGTTTCCCGATCCGCTGCAAAGGCGGTTTTTTGAGGATATCCCCGAGAAGCTCGAGAGGTTCCCGGCTCGTTTCCGCGTCTTCCAGATTGGGTTTTCGCTGTATGAACGGGCATGGACGTTGCGGGGGCTGGAACCGTTGATGATGGACTTTGTCGAACATCCCGCCTTTGTGCACGGACTGCTGGCCGCGATCGCCGACTACAACATCGTGCAGATCCGCGAAGCCCTGCAGTACGATATCGATGCCTTGTACTTCGGCGACGACTGGGGACAGCAATACGGTTTGCAGATGGGGCCGACGACGTGGCGCGAGTTCATTCTGCCCGAGTTGCGGCGGATGTACGGCGTAGTGCGCG
>CAZUAH010000084.1:0-35301 GCA_964617665.1 uncultured Pirellulaceae bacterium | reverse complement strand
AGTTCGTCAGTGCATGTCCCTTCTTCGGAAGCCATGCCTTCCCAAGTCGCAGAACGAACGAATCGGTTCTTCAGCGTCATTCCGCCAAGCGTTGTGGTTTCGAAAACTTCAGACAATTCGCTCTCCTTCCTTTGGAGGTGCGTGGGCGAAAAGTGAGATGATTGATAAACGGGCCGCTAACGCACGGAAGTGTCTCCATTGATCCCCCAAACGCCTATGAATCGCCCGTCGCCGTCTCGGATGATGCCCTTCTCGTCAACGCGATAGCGGCTTCCCAGGGCACGCTCGTTCTCCGCAAGTTGTCCCTCGAAGCATACGATGCTGCCATCCTTGGTCGAAAGGTACAGGCAGCCGCTGGCTGCAGCCATGCCGTCGTAAGTCGGTGGGCTGTCGAGCTGGTACTCGGCCAGTTTCTTGCCGTCCGCGGCGGAAATTGCCCATAGGACTCCGCCCTTTCTGCCGTCGAACGCCGACCACGGATCGTCTGGATCGACCACGTCGGGCGTGCCGGCCACGAAGAGCGTGGGACCGGCGATCACCATCGCCTGGATGCGCACCGGCACTTGGACGGACCATTTAGCCTTGTGGTCGGGGCGCCCGCTGGCGAACAGTGTGTAGCCTTTCGAACCCGGCTTGAAGATGGCTCGCGAATGCCTAGCGCTGGCGCCGAACGGCTTGACCCCGTAAGCGGTGTCGGCGTCAAACACCAGCAGCTTGCTGTGTGCCTTACCGTCCACAGTCCAGTAAGTCTGGTTGAACCAATCGTCGTCCAGCAATCCGGCGACGGCCATCAAGTGGGCTCCCACGGCCGGATAGGCCCCTCGTTTTGCCTTCGTGCTTTTCGCGGCACTTTCGTAGGTCAGATAGGACGAGTCGAACTTCACGTGTCGCATGAAGACGTTCTTGCCGTCACCCACCAAGATATCCGGCAGCGCGCCCAATGCGTCCGGCGGCATATCGTAGGGCAAACGGCACTCGACCATATCGCCCGTTTCCGGATTGGGGCTAAAGACACGGTTCTGTCGCAACACCTCTCCCGTTTCCGGATTGACGGCGTAGACGTAGATCCCTCCGTCCAGAAACGAAGATCGGCCGGCCGCAACGTAGGCCACGCCGTCCTGAATCAGCACGCTCCCGTGTACCGGCCAGGGCGATTCCAATTGGTCATCATTCACGATGCGTTGATCGTCAGATGCCGCGCGGCGTCGCCATACCAGTTGGCCGTCCGCCGCTCGCAGGCAGTAAAGCCATCCGTCGGCCGATCCGAAGAGAACCAGTTGCCCATACACGGTAGGCGGCGTGTCGACGCGTCCTCCCACGGTGTAGCTCCAAAGCGATTTGCCATCATCTGCGCTCAGGGCCGACACAGTGTGTGTATCACACGATGCCAAGAAGACCTTATCGCCCGCAATCACCGGACTGCTTACCCGACCACCGATACAAGCGTTCCACATGGGCTTCAAGTCGCTTGACAGAACGGTACTGGCGCATCCACTTCGAGCCGCGTCGTGACGGTACGTCGGCCACGAAGAAGGCTGAAGCCTGACGGCTGAAGGTCGAAGGTCGGCTGCACCGTATGCGGGACCTTTCTCTAAATGCCCCTCACTCCTCGACTTTTCGACTTTTGGACTCTTCGACTCCCTTTCCGGCGCCAACGCCCAGAAGCCGTTCAGTTTGGATGTGATATAGCAAATGCAGGGGTGCGGCGGCACGTATAAGAGTCCGTTGCAGGGCATAACGCCGTATCGGCACGTGCCGCGCGTCCAGTGATGCCGCGAATTGCCCTCGGACTCGATGTCGACGAATTCGACTCCTCGCCGACCTGTGATGACGAAGCGTGGTGTGGCCTTGTTGCGGTAACAGCGGTGATGGTGCCCTTGGTCCAAAGCCTCTTGTGTCGGCAGCGTCCGTTTCACTTCCCCGGTTTGCGGATCCAGACCGAGCATCGAGAACGCCTCGCCATCATGCACCCATGCCAAGTTGTCGATGACAAGGATATCGCCCTGGTTGTAGTGCCCCCACAAACCGACCGGCCGGGTCCAAAGCACGTCACCCGTCTTCGCCGCGATGCCCAACAGAGTCGCCTTCGCCGGACCGTTCCAAGGCTGCCTGGTAAGTCTCGGATCGGGCTCCATGAAAAGCACGATTTGATCGTGATAGACCATACTGCAGAGATTCGTGAAATAGTAACTGCCGTACGTCACCGCACGCCCGCGAGGTGCCCGCTCGGTACGCCACAGCCGCTCGCCCGATTTCATGTCCAAGGCAACAACCGCGTCCTCTTCCAGGCAAAACACCTTGTCGTCGCCCAAGACAAGAGACAGGTGGGTGACTCGCTCGACAGCGTCCGCTTTCGACGCGATCCCCACAAACCCGCCCGTTTTCCAGAGAACCTCGCCCGATTGTGCATTCAGCGCCATAACCTCCTTCTTCACGGGTGGATTCACCTTGAGGTTTCCCGGACCTGTTGGGGCGACGTTGACTGACAAGACCAGAGTCCCGTCGTGATAGAGGATCTCGTCGGCAAACTGGCTTTCGGCGCAGGTCATCACCGTACGGCCCGTTGCTGCGTCCAATGCCGTCAGCGGCGCATTGAAATTTAGCGTCACGTAAACGCGATCTTCCACCGCAACCAACCGTCGTGCGACGTGTGTTGGATGATTCCAGCGACCGTTTCCGTACGAGTGATCACTCCACTGGCTCCAGCCCCACTCGGCGATGGGGCGTTTCCACAGGAGTTTGCCGTTGAACGCGTCGCGTGCAACCACCGTCCAACGATCCGGCATCCCGTCGATGCCGGTTGGAGCCTCGTTGATGATGGCAAACACTCGGCCTCCTGACGAAACCATGGCACACAGACTAGGCGTCGCCTCGTGATGCCGCTGCCATCGGGGCGGAGCTAGCCACTGCACATGCCGCGGCGGCCCGACGACTAAGTCATCGGCCACTGCGTTGCCGTCAGGGCCATGCAACCAATGCGTCCACTCGTCGATAGTCTCCGGCCGAGGCTTGCGAAACGAGTCGACGGTGGAGAGTCGAGAGTCGAGAGTCACTGCGACACCGCCGGGGGCCAGCACCCGCATAATCTCCTCATCCCGTATCTCACATCCCGCACCCTGTATCACCAGGTTCACCAGTCCGTCGACGTATGGGAGGTGTTTCCCGTCGAAGTCATCAATCGAAATACGCCCGTAGACGCCCAGGGACCGGACGTATTCTCGCGCCTGCCGCACTTGATCCGCGTCGGATTCGAGCCCGTGCACAAGATAGCCGTCGCCCTGCCCGAGCGCCGCAGTGAGGCGACCGGCACCGCATCCCAAGTGAACGACCAAGCCGCCTTGAACGCCAGTCGCCTCGAAGATCTGTTTTGCCAGCTTCTGTTCTGATTCATCATCGGAAGCGTTTGCCACTGCTAGAACATCAACAAGGCAAAGCGCGGTTGCCAGCACAGAAAGTCCAACACACAAGCGAACGATTGACCGTTTTGTCGAATCCATGATTAGCCTCCTGGGCTTGGGTGCGAATGCAGGAGTATTCAAGCTCCTCGACATTGTACACATTTTCAGCCCATGATATCCCGCGGGAACTCCCGGAAGGCCTAGGGACGTCGGATTTCGAGAAACATGATCCGGGGCCGAGCCCTCGGCTATTCCAAACGGAATCCCGGTCACCTAAATTGGTCTGATACGAACCGGCGACGTTCTAGAGAGTTGACGGCCACGCCTTGGGACCTGAAGATTACCTTTTGGCAGCCTACCTGATTCGACACGTTCATCCACCAACATAGGAGTGAGGCGCGTTTCTATGCAGATTAACGCGATCGAAGTTCATCGTTTGACTGGCGGTACGGTCGATGGCGGCTGGCCAGAGGGGTATGAACCGGAAGACGATTTGCATTCATTGGTCGAGGTCGTCACCGACGAGGGCCTCCGCGGCGTTGGCAGTGTGTACACGTCATCGGCATTGGTCCGGGCCGGTTTGGAGGCTTTGCGGCCCCTGTGGCAAGGCGAAACGGCGATCGAGCCGGAGCGGGTCAGCGAGAAGCTCCGACAAAGCAGTTTCTGGCAGGGCCGTGGCGGCACTCTGGAGCATGTGATTTCCGGAATCGACATTGCCCTGTGGGACTTGCTCGGAAAGGTGACCGGTCAGCCCATCGCCCGGCTGCTTGGCGGGTACTATCGAACAAAGATCAAACCCTACGGGTCGATTCTGTTCGACGAACCCGCACCGTTGGCCGAAACGCTTGAGGCCACGGTCGAACGAGGTTTTCGCGCCATCAAACTCGGATGGCTACCGTTCGGCCGCCGCGATTCGACCTTTGACGAATTGCTGGTACGTACGGCGCGCGAAACGGTTGGCCCCGATGTCGAGTTGTTGGTCGATGCCGGCGGCAGCGAACAGTTCTGGCCGCACGGATACAAGTGGGCTTTGCGGACCGCGCAGATGTTGGCTGATTACGACGTGGGCTGGTTCGAGGAACCGTTGCCGCCGGACGATATCGAAGGTTTTATTCGGCTGCGAAACGCCTCGCCGTTGCCGATCACCGGCGGAGAAACCTACACGCGCAGACAGTCGTTCATTCCTTGGATCGAACGCGGAGCACTGGACATCGTGCAACCGGACGCGACCAAGTGCGGCGGACTGTCCGAGGCACGGCGCATCGCCTGGATGGCCTACGATCACAACATTCAGTTCGTCAGCCACGGCTGGAACACGGCGGTCGGCCTAGCGGCGGACCTGCACTTGGCCGCAGCGCTGCCGGTAGCCCATTACGTCGAGTACCTTACCCCGGCCCCCTACATCGAACAGATTGTCACCGAACCGTTCCAGTTAGACGCTGATGGTCTGTTGACGATTCCTGAACAGCCGGGGCTGGGTATCGAGCTGGACCGTGACGCCTTGAGACGATTCTCTGAATAGGTGTAAGGCCCACGCCGGAGAAATGTAAGTACAATACATCGCCACCTTCGTTGGAGGATATCGCCATGTTGCCAAGACGTGTAGCAACATTTGCCATTGTCGTACTTTTTTGCGGGGCTGTATGCATCGAAACTCGCGCCGCCGAGGCGGTGGGAATCCGTACGGGTGCGGCAGTAGTCGACATTACTCCTCGCGAGTATCCGATTTCGATGTTGGGAAGCTTTGGTGATCGGAAAGCCCAATCAGCACACGATCCGTTGGAGGTACGGACGATCGTGCTGGACGATGGCCGGACGCGCATCGCGATCGCCGTGTGCGACAACTGCGTGATACCGCAGGAGTTGATGGAGCGAGCCAAGAAACTGGCTGCCCAACGGACGCAGATTCCGACCGACCGAATGCTGATCGCGGCCACGCATACACACTCGGCGCCTGCCGTCATCACCCTTAGCGATATTCCGGTCGATTCTCAGTACACGGAATTGCTGGTGGCAAAGATCGCAGAAGCCATCGCCGAGGCGGCTTCACGTCTGGAGCCGTCGAAGATCAGGCAGGCCGTGGTCCCTGTGCCCGAAGAGGTGTTCAACCGCCGGTGGCACATGAAGGAAGGCGCGATCCAGCCCAACCCATACGGCGTGGTGGACAAAGTGCGCATGAATCCGCCCGGAGCCAGCGCGGACTTGATACGCCCTGCCGGGCCGACCGATCCGGACGTTTCCGTGTTGTCCGTTCAGACGGCCCAGGGAAAGCCGCTTGCGCTATTGGCGAATTACTCGCTGCACTATGTGGGCGGCGTGCCGGGCGGGCAGGTTTCGGCAGACTACTTCGGCGAATTCGCCCGCCAAATCCAACGGCGTCTGGCGCCGGACAGCGAACGAGGCCAGTTCGTCGCCATGCTGAGTAACGGTACCAGTGGCGACGTGAACAACATCAATTTCCGCCAGCCTCGCAAGCGGGCCGAGCCTTTCGAGCGTATTCGGACGGTAGCTGGGCGAGTGGCCGATGCGGCCGAGAAGGCCTATCTGCAAATCGAGCATCAGCGGAGCGGAACGCTGGCGATGGCCGAACGTGAAATCTCTTTGGCGGTGCGCAAGCCCAACGCCGAAGAACTAGCACGCGCCCGCGAAATCGTAGCCCAGTCGGACGACAGCGGCCTGTCCCGTCTGGCTCGATACTATGCCCAATCGAGTATCCGTCTGAGTGAGTTTCCGGATACGGTCAAGGTGAAGCTCCAGGCATTGCGGATTGGCCGTTTAGGCATCGTGGCGATCCCTTGCGAGGTGTTTGCCGAGATCGGGCTGGAGATCAAACGCCGCAGTCCATTGCCGTCGACTTTCGTCATCTCGCTGGCCAATGGCTACAACGGTTATCTGCCCACTCCGGAACAACACGCCTTAGGCGGCTACGAGACCTGGCGCGCGACCAGCAGCTACCTGGAAGTCGACGCGTCGCGGAAGATCACGTCCACTCTGCTGGAAATGCTTGCCGAGGTGTCACTGGAGGCCCCCGTTCAAGATTCCGGTTCTGCAAAGAGGAGCGTTGGAATGAATGAATCGGTGCACATCGTGGCCTTTGGCGATTCGATCACTAATGGCGTAGGCCCGGCCGGAATGACCGAGAAGGACACGTTTCGAGATGTCGTGCGGCGGGAGTTGACCAAGAAGCTCGGGACGAAGGTCGAGGTGGTGAACGCTGGGGTTAACGGCGACATTGTCACGCTGGCGGCCAAACGGCTGAAGCGCGATGTGCTGGACCGCAAACCGGACCTTGTCACAATCATGTTCGGCGGGAACGAAGCGGGATTCTATCGGCCGGAAACCAATGGGTTCGCGGATACGCCGCGAGTGACCCGGGACGAGTTCAAAGCAGCGTTGCTCAAGGCCGTCGACCGCATCCAGGAGGCGGAGATCACGGTCGTGTTGATGACCTGTCCGCCCATGACCGAACGTTACTGGGGCATGAAGCTGGAGCCGTACCAGAAGAACGGCATCAACTTCCTTGTGAAAGACTACGCCCAGGCCATGCGCGACGTAGCTGCCGAGAAGGAGGTGGAACTGGTCGACGTGTATCGCGCGTTCCAGCAGAAGCCCGAACGACTGGACTACTTCCCCGATGGCCTGCATCCGGACGCGCGCGGCCATCGCGTCATTGCCGATCTACTGGTCGACCGGCTGACGCGAATCCTCGGCCGTTGACTACGCCATGGTGCGACCAACCGTCTACCCAGAGGTGTAGGTCAGGCTGTGCCTGACGGAATGTGTTTTCCGTTCTGGTTCACACGGGCTAACGTGGCTCCCGGGAGGGCGAAGCTCCTGCTGAGCCGGTGCTGGCGCCGATGCGCGGCTCGGCAGGAGCCTCGCCCTCCCGTCATTTGCATCCGGTGTCCTATAGACCACTCAACGCTCTCTGAAGCATGGACAGATCTTCAGAAGCGGCGTTTGGTACGGTGTCGGCCAAGTTCTTCTTTTCCGCAGGGTCCATTTCGATATCGAAGAAGCGGCCGTCGTTGTAGAGCTTCCATCGCTGTGTGCGAACCCAGTGTTTCCCACGTCCCTCGGCAAAGGCCCATGCGCGCGGCGCTGGGCCGCCACCTAACAAACATGATGCGAAGCTTTGGCCGTCGACTTCCGGCACTGCCGCAGGCGGAGACTTGGCCAAGGCGGCGAACGTGGCGTAGAAGTCGCTGAAGTCAACCAAGTCGTCGACTGTTCCGCCGGCCTCGACCGTCCCAACCCAACTGCAGATCAGTGGAACGTTGGTTCCGTCGTTCGTCACGTTGCCTTTGCCGCCTGGGACTCGTTTGCCGTTGATTTCGGAGTGGACGGGCTCTCGTATATACCGCCAACGATTCTCCGACTTTTCGGCGCGAATGATCGACCCTTTCGCCGTTCCATTGTCACCCGTGAAAAGGATGAGCGTCTTCTCGCGGAGTTTGAGGCGGTCCAGCGCGTCGACAACGCGGCCGACACAGCGATCCATTTGGGCGATCATTTCGGCGTAGTTATCGTAGCGATCTTTGCCCGGGGAATAGGGAACCGGCGCCTTCAGGTCGTCGGTCACATCATGACACAAGGCCATCGAGTAGAAGGCAAAGAACGGTTTGTCGCGATGGCGCTCGGCGAAGTCGATTAGAAAATCGACATAGAGGTCCGGCCCGTATTGACCCTCGGTTCCCTCGCGTTGCTTGCCGTTTTGCCAGATCAGCGGATCGTGATAACGCGCACCTTCGTGCCATCCGAACAAGCAGTATTCGTCAAAGCCGAGCCGGTGTGGATGCTGCAAATCCTTGCCCAACAAGGCAAGCTGCCACTTGCCGGCAACCGCCGTAGCGTAACCGGCTTGCTTCAGGCAATGAGCAACAGTTTGCTGTTCCAGATTCTTGGGGAACGATCCCCATCGAGGGTTGCCAGTGTGCATCGGGTATCGCCCGGTCAAGAACGTGGTGCGTGTCGGATGGCACACAGGCATGCTGTAGCAGTGACGGAACTTCGTGCCGTTTTCGGCCAAACGGTCAATGTTCGGCGTGGGGTAGGACGTGCCGCCATAGCAGCCAAGCGGCTCGCAGCCAACGTCATCGGCCAGGATAAAAATAATGTTTGGTTTGTCGGATTCTGCTGCACACATCGACGGCGTAGCCAGGATCATTGTCAGCAACACGAGTTTTCGGGTCATGGCTGTTCCTCCACTACAAGGTGTTCTTCTCATACATTTGGAGACAGGAAGGGAATTCAAGCACTACGGTTTGTACGTAATCCACAGCGGCGACGCCCAGGCCAGGTTGCCGTCCGACTGTTCGACCCGAACGTAGTAATAGTGTGACTGACCGGCTTCGACGTCAGTGTCAGTATAGCGCAGGTCGAATTGTTGTTGGTTGGGCTCGGTGGAGTACACGTACCTATTGTCGCGGACGACGTGAAGGCGAGCGATGGATTTCCCACCATGAACCGAGATGTCCAATGTCGGCCGAGTATCCGTCTGGAGCACGTCACCCATCAGATGTTCGCCGCAGCGGACTATGAGCAGGCAGTTGTCGTTGGCCCCATAGCAGTGCCGCTTCTTGAACGCGTCGATGATGGCCTGACGTGAAGTGTCCTCGGCCAGCACAATCGCGTAGCTGACATGAGTGCTGAAATGATCGCTGGAGCTTTGGAATCCAAGTCGATAACCTTTGGCCAAGGCATTCCAGACATAGCCTGCGTCATGCGGACCGGGTTTGGCCTGTTTGGGCGCAGCTCGTGGGGCGCCCAGGTGTTCGTAGCTCTGGTAGTTCTGTCGGCAGCCTTGGAATATCTCGACCACCGGTTCAACGTCCGGATCGTTGTCGCGCCAGTCGGTACCCATCCCTGTGCCGCTGGTATGCGACGCACACATTCCACCGAATCGCTTCAAGTAGTCGTACAGTAGCTGTGTGTCCGGCGTTCCTTCTTCGGGTGTACCTTTCAAACTGCCACGAGGCAGCGGCCGGATGCCGCGGCGCGGCATGATTACGTTGCGGTGGCCATCAGGGAAACGGTTGCTGCGCTCGTACGAATGGACTGCCACGAAACCTGGCGGATTGTGCATCAAGTCGGTGTACTTCTGGATCTGCCACCAGTGAAACTCGTGGCCGTATCCGTTGTCGTGATCGCCGTTGCCCATCCAATCGAGCCCGCCGGCATCCAACGCATACCGCCAACTGTCTTCCAGCAGCCCGTCACCGTCGCGGTGAGCCGTGTATTCGGTGTGTCGGTGGAAATCGCCTCGCAACAGCCGCAACGTCTTTCCCCCGATTTCGATGCGATAGCCGCGCATGCGAGCCAGGTCGGCCGTTTCGTCCGGATGGACTATGGCGGTTGTCGCCTTGCTGATAGGCTCGTCCGCGACTAGACGGTACTTCAAAATCGGGCTTTGGGAGGGCGAAGCTCCTGCTGAGCCGTTTCTTGCCACGGTTTCGGCTCGGCGGGAGCCTCGCCCTCCCGGTTTTGAAACCGCTCTTAGTTTTGGTTGCTCGGAAGCTCCCTCGGCTCTGGCCAGGTCCATGGCGAACAGGTCGCTTTGTTTCCGGTTCTGCGTGCGCGTACGAGTGTCGCTGCTGTAGACGGCCAACACACCGTGCGGCAGCGAAACTAGAGCAGGGCGGACGTCGATCAAGTTCGAGGAATTGGGTAATGGTCGAGGGACGGACCAGTGGTTGCCGTCGTAGCGAACGGCGTAGCTGTTCCACGTCTCGCCGCCGCCGCGGTTGTCCGGCTTTGGATGGCGACGGAACAACAGCCACAGTCCGCCACGGTCGTCCGCGACCATCTGTGGCAGGCTCTTGTTCCCGCCGAACTTGTCCGCGAAGACTTGCTCGATCCGCTCGGCGGGCCGTAGTAGCTCGCCCTTTTCGAGACACTTCACTTTGATGGTGCGGTTTACGTAAAGCCCGTAGCCGGGATCGACGTCGCCGCGATTCCGACCCCATTCGACCGGAATCGAGTAGTCCTTGCCCCATTGTTCATCGCCTTCCTCGTATGCGATCCACAACCTGTCGGCAGCGTCACACGTTAGATTCACACGAGCCTCGAACCGAGCTGATCGGGCTACGTCTAGCGTTCTCGGATTCTCGCCGATCATCTGAAGCCGTACGTCATAGTTGCCTTTTTCGTACGTATCCCAAGCGACGAACACGTTGCCTATTGAATCGGCAGCGATTGCGGGGCTCCACTCGTTCGCCTGTGTATTGGAGATCGACTCGACAAGTTCGAACCTGCCGTTCTTGCCAATTCTGGCCACGTGGATATCAAAGTTGTCCTCGCGCCAGCCCTGCCACGCCAGCCAGACGGTTCCGTCTGAATGGGTCGTCGATACGACGTGAAAATCGGAACCGGGTTCGTCAGTCACGCGGACGACATCAGACCATTGCCCGGCGCGGGCTGCCGGATCGCTTGCTCCTTGCGCGGATGGAGTGTACTTGCGAAAAAAGATCTCCCAGTCGTCATCCACTGCTTGCGCCCATGCAACGGTTACGCAACCGTTGCCATCGACGGATACGGCAGGTCGCCACACGTCAAGTCCACCGTCGGTGACATCAATGGCTGGCTGCCACGCCTTCCCGTCGAACTGCATCAATCGGATTCGATCACCGTTGCCTCGTGTTATCAGCGAGTCGAACCGACGCTGGCGCACTTGCTCCGCGTAAATCGGCTGGCCCGGTTTGTATTCAACGTAGGCCAGCCAAGCTGTCCCATCAGACGCATTGGCCAAAGCCGGGTAGTCATCCTCCGTTTCGCTACCTGTCAAACGCTGGGCCGCATTGTCAGATTGCGCGAGACCTTTTCGGGAGAAGAAATCGGACGCGCTGAATGCCACGGCCGAAACTGCTGCAGCGATTGCCATTGATCGAAGCATCATCGGACTCACCTCCGTTGGTACCTGTCGTCGTCCACGAGAAATCGATAATCGCTCGATTCGCATGCTTGGCAAGAAGAGATATTCTAGCGTTCGCGCCAGCCGGAATCGACATACTGAGCTCGGATGCGGACGGTATTCGTCTATTCCTGTCCGTAGAACCGACGGGCGACTTCTTGGGCGTGGAATGGTAGCCAGCTAAGCCGCGTGTAGACGGCATGACCGACCAGATGCTGGGCGACGTTGCCTTCGACCGGTCCGTAATCGACCAGCAGCGTTTTGCCTTCCTCGGCGACTCGCATGCCTGTCTTCAGCCGCAACAGGAGGTCGCGTCTTCGTAGTGGTCCCTGTAGGAAGCGCCCGAGTCGAACGTCCGCCATCCAGGTGCGCCATGCAAATAGGTTGGGGGCGAGATTCGTGCCGGCGATGCCCATATGTTGCACATAGTCGCCGGCGGCGGCGGACAGAACATCGTCGACCGAACTTGGCAACGTGGTCTGGTATTCAGGCAAACCTTCTTGAGGACGATGATGGACGAAGTGTAGCAGCCTAGCGTAGCCGTCCGAGTCCCAGCCATAGCGAATCGGGGTGCCAAAGGTAGCCATATCCAATCTTGGCAGGTGTCGCGATTGCTGCCCGCCGGCGAGTAGCTTCCTGACCCGCGTCCAGACGGGCACGTCGACTCGGTTGGCAATCGGCCAGCGATAATAGCTGCGGCACGCGCGAAAGAAGCGATGACGCGTTCGCCGATCCGATGCCAAGAGGTTGGTCATCAGGGCGAAAACGTTTCCTCCGTGGCTGTGCCCCCACAGCAAGACGCGATCGTCCGGCGCGAGGCCCATCGAGGCCAATTCGTCGATCAGACAGACAGCCGCGTGAGCCCGAGCGATGTGATGGTTTTCGCTGGACCATCGAAACAGCCGAACGGGGATTCCAATGGATTTCTCGAACACGCGGGAGAATTCCGCCGTGAAGTTTCCGGCATCTTTGGCCAGCTTGTCGACGATTTCCTTGTGAATCTGTCGCAACTTGTCCCCCGATGTGGGAAACAGCTTCGACAGATTGCGGATAAAGCCCAGTGCATCGTCGCCGACGAATGTGCCGTGGACAAGGTACACGGCGCGCACACCTGCCTTCTGGAACGTGCCACCAACGAGAGTCATCAGTTGATCGTAGTCGCTGCCCCCAGCAGTATCCCGTGAGGGTGCGCGCAGTATCTCCCACGCCCCCTTTGGGGCGTCTGATGAGTATCGCTGATGGCCAAAAGCGTTCTGGCTGGGCATGCTGATGATCAGTTCTTGCCTTGCATTCCCTAGCTATCACTGCTACCATTCTGCTATAAAGGTCCAGTCTTCCAGCGTTGCATTATCCAGTATATCCGTCGGTTGGTCACTCGCTCACCCGTGTTCAAGGAGGATCGGGCCGTTGGTCCTAGCGTCACCACCTCGTGGTGGGGTACTCAAGTCGCCATCGGCCTGACGCGCAGGCAAATGCTGGTACTAAGTCGCAAAGTTGGAGAACGGATTCTCATCGGCGATGATATCTCCGTCACCGTAGTGCGGATCACTGGGGGTGGCGTTCGCATCGGCGTGGAAGCGCCGCAAGAAATGCCAGTTGTCCGGCAGGAGTTGAAGGAACAGATGGAACGGGCCGAAGCGGCCAACCGCCATGTCAGTGACTCGTCACGATAGCACGTCGCGACGACCTGGATGGCAGCAAGGCGGTGTGTGGGTCTGTTTCCGGTCGACCTCGCAGGTCGATATCCGTGCTTTCGGTCATCGACTCTAACGGCCCGTTGGACTCTACGTACTTGGCCAGTCTGGCCACTTTCGCCAACGCCGCTTTGGCTTCCACCATGTTGTCCACCGCCGGTGCCTCTCCCCAGATGACGCGCACGCCGTTCTTAGTGAACAACTGGTAAATCGGCGTCTGAGCCGAACCAGCAGCCGAATCTGCCTGGTTGGCAGCAATCCGGTATAGACCTAACTTCTTCCAGTGCCCCTCGAAAACAGCAGCAATCCGAGCTGCACCGGCCACGCGATGATCTCCCCATGCCGAGCCAACCATGCCGGTTGGCATTGCGTCCGGCAGGAAGATGCGCGGGTACTCTCCAGCGCCCGCAACGGCATTGCCGTCCTTGTCAACGAAGTCTTCCGGCGGTAACAAGACACCGTTGATGTCGATGGGCAGCAGGCCGTCTCCGTTCTTGGGGGACCACACTTCGACCATGGCGACCGGCTTACGATAGGTCAACTCGACGACGACCCGCGCCGGGTAGTACTTGTTGACGCGCGTCACTTCTTCCACCCAATTGTGCATGGCGAAAGCCTGCTCAATCTCGTCGACTGACACGCGCAGTATGGACAGATTGGCCAAGCTTCCGTCGCGGATAACCTCCGCCCTGATGTCCGATTTGATCCAACCGGGCTTGTCCGTCGTGATTTCGATGTTCTCCGGCGTCAGGAGGTACTCGGGGCCTTTCGTAATGCGGTCTCCCCAACGTTGCCATGCGTAGATGGCACCGACCGGCACGGCCACGAGGATGGCCAGGATGATGAGTGCTCGTTGCCCAGTGGTATGACGAAACAGCGTCAGGACAGATGAGAGGGGACTAGACTTGCGCTTGCGTCGTGCAGCGTTCATCGCTCGAGCCTCCATGCACGAGTCGTCTATGTTCGTCGGCCACCAACACGGCCCAAAGAGCCGCTTGGCTTACCAGATGTCGATTGCCGTTTCCAGTTCAACGCCGGTTCGTTCCAGCACACCATCACGCAAGTGATCGATCAGCTTCAAGACGTCGCTGCTGGTCGCGTCCGAATTGGTGACGATATAATTCGCATTTCGATCACTCAATCCTGCCGCTCCGACGTTCGCGCCCTTGAATCCACTTTGTTCGACTAGACTTGCGGCGCTGATTCCACCGGGATCTTTGAACACCATTGCCGTAGTCTGGTCTCGCACCGGTTGAGCGGCCTTGTTCACGATCCACAGCTTCTGCATTCGCTTGGTCAGTTCCTCCGGATCCTCCGGCTCTAACTGAAACTCGGCGCGAAGAATGACCAGTTCATCAAGGCTGCTTTCGCGGTAGGCGAAAACCAACTCGTCTCGGGAACGTGAAACGATCTCGCCGGAGTGCGTCAAGACCGTGGCACCCTGCGTACACTGGCCGATGTCGCTTCCGTGGCTGCTGGCGTTTCCGTGTAACGCGCCGCCAATCGTACCGGGGATCCCGATCAACTGCTCGAGCCCGCTCAGTCCTTCCCGAACAGCCGTCGAAATCACGTGGGATAATCTGGCACCACCACCCGCAGTGACGATGCCGTCATTCGCCGTCACCTCGCTGAACTCTGCAACCGACAGGTGAATGACCAAGCCCGCGACGCCTTCGTCATGCACCACCACGTTTGATCCTGCGCCCAGCAGCCGCACCGGCATGTCTTCTTGACGGCAGCGCCGCACCAACTCCGTCAACTCGTCCACGTTGGTGGGTTCGGCGAAGTACTGTGCCTCGCCGCCCAAGCGAAGCCAAGTGTAAGGTGCTAGCAGCTCGCGTTCGCGGACGATGTGTTCAAAACCGCTCTGAAAAGCCATCGTTTTCTTTCCGTCATCTGTAGACAGTCACGTCGGGATAATAGGCGTGCGAGAATCTAGTGTCAATGCAAAGCGCACAAACCGGGCAGGCAAGGCGGGAAAGACAATATGCCAGGCGGCACATTTCAATCCTCCTTTGTCTCCTCGGGCTCCTTCACAACGCTGGTCTTCGCAGCGTATGGGTGCCCCGTGACGCCCAATCTCAGCCGGAATACAGCCTCCTTTGCAGCCACTGTCGTGTAGAGATATTCGCCATGGAAGTGGCAGTTGGTGGCCTGGGTACCGCCAGCATTGTATTGTCGCAGCAGTTTGCCGGACGGGACCTCCACGACGTTGATCACGCCGCCGACCCACATGGCGGCATACAGCCGGCCCTTGGAATCAAACACCAAGCCATCGGGCGGAAACTTGCCACCCACGATATCATCGCTCGTCCCTTCTGGAAACTCGATCAAAACCCGCTCGTTGTCGACTTCGCCGGTCTTCGTATCCAGGTCAAGAATCAAGATGCGGTATCGCTGGCTTTCCGCAACGCACAGGTGTTTCTGGTCCGGCGTGACCCCCAAGCCGTTGGGGAAAGCGAGTTCCGCTAGCAGGCAAGACGTTTGCTTTGTCTGGATATCGTAGCGGTAAACCGAACCGACCGGATTCTCGGCGCTGGAACCACCGGGGTCGCTGAAGTAGATATTGCCTTCCTGATCCAATGCCACATCGTTGGGGGAACCGAAGCGGACGCCATCGCAGCGATCGGCCAGCACTTCTGCCTTCGCATCGGGGCCATCTCGCCAGATTCGCAATATGCGGCCGCCGCCAGCATCAGCGACTATCAATCGCCCTTCGCTGTCGACTTTCAGCCCATTTGCCTGCGCTTGGCGTTCTTCCACGGGAGCCAACTTGTTCAAATCGCACCAGATCGATGCTTCGCCGTCAGGCGTGATGCGGCCGACCGTGCCCTTGTTTCGATAGTTGACGACGAACAGATTGCCGTCCGCGTCCAACGCCGGGCCCTCGGCGAAGGCAAAGCCAGTGGCGTACAATTCCGGCTTGACCGAATGAGACGGTGGAAGGTCTTCGTCTGCTCTAGCAGCAACGCGGGCGGCTATCGACGCCAGAACGAGAGAGAAGACGAATGATTGTCGGAGATACATATTCGATCAATCCTCTGTCGTAGTCGGTTCAAAGCTCAGCGGTTGCTCGGCCAACGCGTCGGTGACTCGGACTGCCAGTTTTCCCGCCAAGAGTTCGTCGATCGTGCCGCCGACGACCTCCGACCGCCACCCGCAAGCCAGCGCAGGTCGTTCGCCATCCGACTGCTGGCCCAGATTCAGGCGATAGGCGACAAGATCTCGCACGTCCTGCACAGTCCCGACTAATGAAGGGGCAACGTTCCTTTCACGACACACGCTGCCCAACGCCGTCGACAAAAACTGTCCCAGCACGTTCAACTGTGGGCGCCCCATGGTACGTCGCGGTCGTTGCGGGCATTGCTCGTCCGGCAAAGCCACTGCCTCTGCAATACACTTGCCAATGGATGTGAGATACTGTTGCTTGCCACGCCGGTGCATTCCTCGAAGATTGCCTATCTGCTGGATGTCGCTCAAGCCGCGTTTCGCCAATTCGACGATCAGGTCATCGCGCAGAAGACGTTTGGGCGGTCGATTCTGTCTTTCCGCCTCGGCATCTCGCCAACGCCAAAGCGCGCGGACAATCGCTAGTGCTCGGGGCTGCAGTCTGGTTGCACCCGAAACGCTCCGCCAACGTTCGCGGAACTCTGCGGTTTCGACATTAGACTGCCATCGATCCACTTCCGATTCCAGCCATTCGACGCGACCAAGTTCGTTAAGTCTTCCCATCAAGACGTCGCGAACCCGTTCGAGATAGGCGACGTCGCGCAACGCGTAGTCGACCTGTCGATCGGATAATGGTCGCCGGCGCCAGTCTGTACGAGTCTCGCCTTTGCCAAGCGTCTTGCGCAGGAGCTTTGCCACCAATGTGCTGTAGGCGGCCGGATACTCCAGACCGACCATGCCTGCGGCAATCTGTGTGTCGAACAACCGGTACAATCGCTTGCCAATGGCATGCAGGCAGAAGCAGACTTCTTGACGACCAGCATGCACAATCGTTTCGTGCCCGGGCGTTGCCAGAAGCTCCCAAAACGGATTCATGTCCGTGATCGTGATCGCGTCGATCATCGCCAATCGGCCTGCAGCCGAAACCTGAATCAGACACAGATGCGGACGGTAACTGTCCTCGGAGACAAACTCCGTGTCGAAAGCGATCGTATCAGCCTCGGAAATAGCTTCACAGAAATCCGTCAGCTCCCGGTTGGTAGTGATATGTTCGTACTGCACGCTGACTACGGCTTTCCAAAGCGACCAAACTGTGCGATGTTCAATTGAATGTTCGATCATAAGGGAAACGACGACGGTTTTCCAGGAGACTCACCGCGAGTGGGAGGGGAGCGGAAACGCGATGACAGGCCTATTGGTAAGCGTTCGTAATGGCGAAGAGGCACTGGCAGCGTTAGCAGGTGGTACCGACCTGATAGATGTCAAGGAGCCGTCTCACGGCTCATTGGGCGCAGCGGACGAATCGGTTTGGCGGGAAGTCGCATGTGCTGTAGCGGACAAGATACCTATCAGTGCCGCTCTGGGCGAACTGTGCAGTCACACAGGA
Organism: uncultured Pirellulaceae bacterium; assembly: GCA_964617665.1. GTDB lineage: Bacteria > Planctomycetota > Planctomycetia > Pirellulales > Pirellulaceae > JADHUC01. The sequence goes on along the minus strand of CAZUAH010000084.1, from coordinate 17,745 downwards.
GACGTTGGTATCGAGAGCCTTGCCGACTTCGACTTTGCCAAAGTGGGGCTTTCAGAACTCGGCGGATCGGACGATTGGCCGCGCGAGTGGGCGAAGCTCTTGAGCCAACTTCCCCGAAGTGTGACTCCCGTGGCGGTCGTGTACGCGGACTGGCATACCGCATGCGCGCCGTCGCCGAATGAGATTATTGACCACGCGTGCCGCCTTTCGTGCGGCGTTGTCTTGTTCGATACATACGACAAGTCTCGTGGCGATTTGACCGCCCACATGGGCACGGACAAACTGGCGCAACTGGTCGGCACTGTTCATGACCACGGTATGCTTGCGGTCGTGGGTGGGTCACTCACGTCGGCAACCATTCCCGCCGTGTTACCGATCGGTCCGGACTATATCGCAGTCCGAGGCGCTGTGTGCCAAGGGACACGAACGGGCACGATCGAACAGCGTCTGGTGCGCGAGTTGGCAGAGCTGATTGATTGCCACAACGCCGCTAGGTTATCGCAAGAATTTCTTCGTGAAGAGAAACGTTTTGCTTGACATTCGCTTCTGTGCGCTGAATACTGATCGTTAAGTTTCCGTTAACGACATGTCTGTCTCGGCGCTATTCTCGGCGCTATCTTGTGAAACTCGACGGTCGTCAAGGAACGCGTTCGCTTAGATTCCGAGGGAAAGGAAACAGGAGAGAAAGCCGTGGCTCACTCTGTACTTGAAGCGATCAAGTTGGGCATCTGGGATTACGAACCGGACGAACCGACGTCGTCCTCCTACGCATCCACTAGGGCGCTGCCTGGTACGGGTGATAAGCTGCAGGTGATGGCCGAGCGAGTGAGAAGGGGGCTACCGCTTTGGCATCCTGAAGATCGTCGAACCTACGACGAATCCGGACTCATCGCCGACTAGTGCATTGCGGCGGGACTCTACCGCTCGCGTGCGGATCGTTTGTTTGAGGGTGGCCATTCGGCTGTCGAGGCGAGCAAGAGTTTGTACTCTTCGACTTTTCCAGTCGTATCCGCTATGCTTGCATTCTGCGTAACATTCATCTGGGGCCTTTGCGCGCGATTGGCAACTCCTCTCTTCACGAAACCCACCAAGGAGCCTGCTTCATGAATCAACGTCGACTAGTGCTCGCTGGATTGATTGCTCTTCTGGTGATGGTAATCGTCTACCCGCGATTGAATGCTGCGAATAGCGAAGGACCCTCTGCAACCGCACCGAAGGAACAGACGCCGACCGCGGCACCCGACGCAGGCGCGGCCGAAAGCCTGCAACCCAAGGACGAAGAACAGGAAGTCACCAAGCCGTTGATCATTCTCGGTGTGGGCATGGCCGTCGTGCTGGGGCTGATCATTGGTCTGAAGTTGAATGCATTCCTGGCCCTGATTACCGCTGCGATGGTCGTCAGTCTGCTGGGTGTTGGGTTACTGGGAGGAGACTGGTGGGATTCGATCGCGCGTGTGGCCACCGCTTTCGGCAAATCCGCTGGCGGTATTGGCATTGTGATCGGCATGGCGGCTGTGATCGGCAAGTGCATGCTCGACAGCGGAGCCGCCGACCGCATTGTGCGAGCGTTTGTCAGGCTGTTCGGCGAGAAGAGATCTCCTATAGCGTTGATGGGCAGCGGCTATGTGCTGGCTGTTCCCGTCTTCTTCGACACGGTCTTCTATCTGCTGGTGCCGCTGGCAAGGTCTCTTCATCGTCGCACGAAAAAGCGCTACCTTCTCTATGTCTTGGCCATCGCTTGTGGCGGTGCAATCACGCACACTCTGGTGCCGCCGACGCCTGGCCCGTTGGTGATGGCGCAGACGCTGGGATTCGACGTGGGTTTGATGATTCTGATCGGCGGGCTAGTCGCGTTGCCGTCGGCAGCCGCCGGTCTGATTTTCTCCGATTTGCTGGACCGCTGGATGCCGATTCCCATGCGGTCGATTGGTGACCAGCCCGAACCGGAACCGCTGAAGGACTCGGAACTGCCGTCTTTGTGGCTCAGTTTGCTACCAGTCGTGCTCCCTGTCTTGCTGATTTCGACGAACACAGTTGTCGAAACGAGCGCCAAGAGCCTCATCCGAAAGGAACTAGTTCAACAGAAGGTCGAACTGAAGCCCGAGGAGATCAGCGGGAGGATCACCGAGTTGCTGCGCGAACCGGAGGCCATCACAGACGCCACGGCGAAAAAGCTGGCCAATTTCGCCGGCGTGACCAACGTTTTTGGTAACGCTAATTTCGCCCTGTTGCTCTCGACCATCATCGCAATTTGGACGCTCGTCAAGCAGCGTAGTTTGTCCCTCGGAGAAATGGCCGCGGCAGTTGAAACGGCGCTGATGAGCGGTGGGGTCATTATTTTGATCACGGCTGGCGGAGGCGCCTTTGGGGCGATGCTGAAGGCAGCTCAAGTTGGCGACGCCATAAGAATACTGTTCGCCGGCCCCGGCGGCGGGGGCATCATGATGCTGGTGCTGGCATTCGGCGTATCCGCCGTGCTGAAGATCGCTCAGGGCTCAAGCACAGTGGCCATGATCACTGGTTCGGCAATGCTGGCCGGAATTGCCAGCCCGGAAACGCTGGGTTTCCATCCCGTCTATCTGGCCACGGCAATTGGTGGCGGTTCGTTAATTGGTTCGTGGATGAACGACAGCGGCTTCTGGATCTTCGCCAAAATGAGCGGCCTGACGGAGGTGGAAGCCCTTCGGTCGTGGACTATCATGTTGATCGTTCTTGGCAGCGTCAGCTTCGGGATGACCGTTCTTTTGGCCACGGTGATGCCCATGGCAGGGTAGAGGGGACGAGCGTTGAGGTTCACGAAACGTCGCCGAGCCAGAGATCGTCGAGACGGGTGTGGTTTCCTGCTACTGACGTGTGTGTTTACATGCTTCTTCCTCGTCCTGAACAGCGCGCTGGTGGCAAAGGCCTATCCAGCGCTGGCCCAGCTTGGCCCTGATCTTCTCAGCCACCCTCGCGTCAAACAGATTATGATGTTTGTCGGCCCGGTCGCGCTGGTCTTCGTCGAATGGTGGTTAGTGGATTTGGTCGTCGATGTCCTGACGCCGAAACGCAAGTCGCAGTAGCCGGCTCGGTAACGCGGGTACACGTCGAAGAGGGATTTGCTGGCATTCCTCAAGTGCTTTGTCAATTCTTAGATTTAGGATTCGTGTTCTCGTGGCGTAAGCTTCCAGCTTGCGATGAACGAGGTGGTGGCCTTGGCAAGCAGGATGCTTACCCCACGTTTTAGAATTGACAAAGCACTAGTGTTCACTGCATTCGTGGAGGTTATACTGGGTGCCCCGTCACTTGAGCCGCAGGAGTATCACCTTGAGCTTTCGTCTGGCCGGTCTCTTACTTCTTCCTTGCGCCGCCTTTGTCGTCACGTGTGGTGTCGAGGCCGGTGGAGCAGACTCCAAAGAAGTGCGCTTCAGCCGGTTGGGAGCCGCGCACGGGATTCGGCAGTACGTGTCAGACGCCTGGGGCGTGCTCGCCGCAGATGTGAGCAATGCGAGCGACGAGCCAGTCGAGGTGATGGCCATCTTCAGCCGTTCACGCACATCTCCCGAGCAATACGCCCGGAGGATTTGGACGCCGCCACATTCGTTGCGTCGCACATGGGTGCCAATCCGAATTCCTCGTGTTTCGGCCCAAATGGATCAAGTGGAATTCGTTGGCTCGATCGACCAGAGCCCTGATACGGATGTCGAGATGAAGCGTGACGGACAAGTATGGAGTTCGGTTCCACTTCTGATCAAACACGATAGGCCACTGTCTGGCTTTGTAACATTGCGACGTGAAAAGGAAGAGCCAAACCGCGTGGACTATGCCTACGAAGCTCTCATCGGCGTGCGTAACGTGAAGGGCATGGAACGGGGCGTGGCGTTAATCAACGATCGCTATTTGCCCACTCTGCCAGAAGCCTACGACGGCTTGGATGTATTGGTCATTAACAATGACCGGTTTGCTGAAGATGTGGCTGCCATGTCGGCGATCCGCGCGTGGCTGAACGACGGTGGTCATTTGTGGGTCATGCTGGACACCGTCGACTTTGAAGGCGTCGAACGTTTGCTGGGCGAGGCGTTTTCGTGCGAAATGGTTGATCGTGTGGAATTGAACAACGTGCAAATTGAACCGGTGATGCCGCTGCCGACCATCACCTACACGCCGACCGCTCAATTTGAAGAACCCGTGGACTTGGTGCGTGTCGTCGTATCGGACATGGACGTAATACATACCGTCAACGGCTGGCCAGCGGCGTTTGTCCGACAGGTAGGCCGCGGACATGTGGTGTTCACAACCGTGGGGGCCAAGGCTTGGGTCAAGCGGCCTGGATTGAGGGCAGGTCGATGGGATCCTCGTCGATCGACGGATTTTGCGCCCATCGAGCAACTTGAGGAACTGCCGATCCTGACGCGTCGTAGCCGCATGTCCTTTGAAACCGAGGAGGTTATTCCGCATCTGTCCGAGCAGATCGGCTACCGCATCGCTTCTCGCACTCGCGTCTTCGCAATCCTGGGCGCCTTTTGCATCGGGTTGGCGGTGGTCAGCTTGTCTCTAGCCCGACTGCGGCGAGTGGAGCACATCAGTTGGATTGCACCCGTGGCCGCTTTGGCGGCCTCGGTACCCTTGGTCTGGTTTGGAATGCGGGCACAGCAGACAGTTCCTCCGACGATTGGCCAGATGCAACTTGTCGAGGTGGCCGACGTAGGAGATCGAACCACGACCACAGGCGTCATGGCTTTGTATCAACCGAATTCCGGCAACGTGCCGTTGGGCGCTAGAGAAGGAGGAGTTTTGGTTCCCGAGGCTGCGGCCGCGCTGGACGTAACACGGCGAATGGTCTGGACGGATTTTGACCGGTGGCACTGGGAGAATCTCCGACTGCCCGCTGGTGTGCAGATCATGTCGTTCCACCGTTCCGGCGTCTTGCCTGAACTTGTCGAAGCCGTGGGGACATTCACATCGGCAGGATTCGAAGGACACCTGACGGGATCGCTTGAATCACCCACCGACGCCGTGATTGCCATTCCGGGGCAACCCATGTTAGCTGCGGAAATCGAGCACGGCGTGGTGAAGGCAACCTCGGATAATCTACTGGCCAAAGGGAGTTTCATTGAAGGCGCGCTGTTGAGCGACGAGCAGCGACGACGGCAATCAACGTACCGACACCTGCTCCGCGAGGCGGCCAGTGGCGAGGACCTGATAACGCGGCCGACTTTGTTCGCCTGGACGAACCCGATGGACACGCGGTTTCAATTGCCAAAGGACGCCCGACACGTCGGGTCCGCTTTGTGGGCCATCCCGCTGAGGATCGAGCGTTCGCAACCCGGCGCGCAATTGGTCATTCCATCGCCCTTTTTGAAATACCGAACCGCGAGAGGGCCGAACAACGAGGGATTCTCGCCACTTTTCGATCATCGTACCGGCGAATGGATCTATTCGAAAGGCGATTCCAGGACGTGGCTACGGTTTCAGGTTCCGCGAGGGGTTCTGCCTGTCACGTTGAATCAGGCCCGGCTCAAGTTGGACGTTACCGTACCCAGCCGAACACTGGAAATCGTCGGCGTAAACGACGGCCAATACGAGAAGGTGTTCACCAAGTCGAATCCGATCGGGCGGATTGCAGTGGACATCACGAATCCGTCGCTGTTGGAGGTTGACGAAACTGGCGGCCTTATGCTGGGCGTGTTCGTTATCGGCCGGGCCGACGCCTCCGAGGCCGAGCGGAAAGCCCAGTGGGAAATCAAGTCCCTGCAACTGGAAGTCGCAGGTCAAGCTTTGTAGGCATACGTGGAGTAGAGACTAACATGGGCGAGCCTGTTGTTGTTACACGCGACCTTACAAAAGAGTATGGCGAGTTCACCGCACTGGACAGTTTGTCAATCCAGGTCGACAAGGGCACGATACTCGGGTTCATTGGCCCCAACGGTGCCGGCAAGACTACCACTATCAAGATTCTTGTCGGTTTGGCGCGCCCTACAGCCGGCTCGGCGACTATCGCCGGCGTAGACTGCGCCGGAGAGTCCCACAAGATTAAGCGACTGGTCGGCTATATGCCGGACCGCTTTGGTTCGTACGATAACATGCGAGTGCACGAGTATCTGGACTTCTTCTGCGCGGCATTCAAGGTCCCACGAAGCAAACGTAAAGAACGAATCGAAGAGGTCCTCGAAACAACGTCATCCACTTACATGCAGGATCGTTTCGTCGAAACGCTCAGTCACGGAATGCAGCAGCGCGTCGGCCTCGCGCGGACTCTGTTGCACGATCCCGAGGTACTGATTCTGGACGAGCCTGCGAACGGCCTGGACCCTCATGCTCGCATCGACATGCGGAATATGCTGTTGCGTTTGGCTGGCATGGGAAAGACATTGATCGTTACCAGTCAAATCCTGCCCGAGCTTTCGCGGATCTGCGATCAGGTGGCGATTATCACACATGGTAAGTTGCGAGCTGCCGGAAACGTGGACGAGATCATGACGCAGGTGCGCCAGCAGCGAATGATCGAGGTCCAAATCGCGTCCGGTGAGCAAATCGAATCGGCGACAACAGCCCTCCGCGAGGCACTGGGCGAGGACGTAGAGATTGTGCCTTCCAAGACCGAGGCGATCATCCGTTTCGAGACTAGTCAATCGGACGACGACCTTGGCGACGTGCTTGCCCACCTGGTGCAACAGAAGGTCCGCGTCACTCAGTTCCGAGAAGTGCCATCCGATTTGGAGGACGCCTTCTTGTCGGTGACGCAATCCGCTGAGGGCACAACATGTTGAATCACCCGATAATCCGCCGAGAGTTAGTCAGCACGCTTCGCAAGCGTCGAGCGATGGTGGCAATTGTAGGGACCGCCGTCGCTTTCGTCGTGCTGGTGATGCTCCGGTGGCCCACTGACGCGCGAGTTGACCTGAGCGGCGCACAGTCGCGGCAAGTCTTTCGAATGTTTGGCTATGGATTATTGGCGTCTCTGCTCCTGCTCGCGCCAGCTTTCCCCGCGACATCCATGGTGCGTGAGAAACGTCGAGGCACACTTGCGCTGTTGCTCAATTCCCCGATGAAGCCTTGGTCGATCTATGGAGGCAAGCTGGTCGCCAATCTTGGCTTCGTCGTGTTGCTGGTAGTAATGAGCGTACCGGCAGCCGCGGCGTGCTATGCCATGGGGGGCATCTCGCTCAGCGGCGAACTGCTGATGCTATACGGGATACTGGCTCTGCTGATTCTTCAGTACACGACTCTCGCCTTGCTCGTTAGCACCCATGCCAATTCGACAGAATCTGCGCTGCGGATCACTTATTTCTGTGTGCTGTTCATGTCTATCGTCTCGCTGGGCCCTTACTACTTTCTACAAGGCACGGGCGACTGGAAAGCGTACTACGCGGATTGGTGCCGCTGTCTCTCACCGATCCCTGCCATCATGCACGTTCTCGGCCAAAGCGGCGTTGGATCACAGGGAATCATCTCGTCGACCAACGTAGTCCTGCGGTATGTGATGCTGAGCGCCGGCAGCACGTTCGTGTTCGCTGTTTTCACGGTACTGCGCCTGAATCACTCGTTGTTTGATCGTTCGCGATCCCAGGGGTTGATCACGGACGAACGCTCGATGGCCGTGCGCTCGATGCGGCGCATGTTCTTCCTGGTCGATCCGCAACGACGCAAATCCAGGATCGGGCCGCTGACGAATCCGGTTATGGTGAAGGAGTTCCGCTGTCGGCGTTTCGGCCGGATGCACTGGATGCTCCGCTTGGCCGCCGTCAGTGCATTAATCTCGTTGGTGCTAACGTACGTGGCGACCATGGGTACATTGGATTGGGGACCGGAGTCGATTGGCGGAATCATGGTCTTGCTGCAGGCCGCTCTGATCGTGCTCCTGACGCCAAGTCTAACTGCGGGGTTGATCAGCGCGGAAGTCGAAAGCGGCGGCTGGCAGATGCTGCAAATGACCCCCTTGTCCGCCAGCAAGATCTTGCGCGGAAAACTGGCCAGCGTTGTTTGGCCCGTTTTGCTGATCATTGTTTCCACGCTGCCCGGGTATGTTGTGATGGTTTACATAAAGCCCGAGATGTGGCTACAGGTTCGACAAATCCTGATCTGCCTGGCGTTCACGGCCCTGTTTTCTATCAGTCTGACCTTTGCCATAAGCAGCCTGTTCCGGCGGGCCGCGATGGCGATGGCCGTATCGTACAGTGCGTTGGGCGTCGTATGCGGAGGTACGATGCTTGTCTGGCTGTTGCGGGATTCGCCGTTTGGACACGCTACGGTCCAACGGGCTTTGGAAATCAACCCGATCGCGGCCGCGCTAACGGTAATTGAAACGCCAGGCTTCACACAATACACGCTAATACCGGGCAACTGGTGGTTCGTCACCATTGCCTCGACCGTCTTCGCCGCTATCGTGCTCGTTCAAACCCACAGGCTCAAGCGGCCTGCATGAGGATGCGTCTATGCTCGGCATGAGCAAGATCAGAAGATTGGAAGCAGTTTCAAAACCGGGAGGGCGAGGCTCCCGCCGAGCCGAAACCACGGGAAAAACCGGCTCAGCAGGAGCTTCGCCCTCCCAAAATTCACTATTAGAATGGCTTCTAGAACTCTTTCGCAGAAGATGGCCAATAGAGCCCTTCGCACCCATGAGATGGATCCATTTCATTTTCCTGCTAGCTTCGTGTGTTCTTTCGTCGGTGTCGTGGGGAGCGTCGTTTGAGCATTTGGATTTCGTCATGTACGACGACCCGCGAATGGAATTTCCCAGCAGAGAGATGGGGTTCAGACCCGGCCTCAAATCGCTATGGATCACCGCGCTCAAACATTCCGAAGCCGATTTGAAACAACAAGCGGCATTTACGATCGGGTGGGCACACCAGCGGGGAATGGAAGGGCTGGACGAGACCATCGGACCGCTGACCCAGAACTTGACGTCAGACGAACGCCTGATCGTGCGGCTCGCCTCGGCGCGAGCGCTGGCAATCTTGGATGCACACCAGTCCGCCAATGCCTTGTTGGAGCGGTCCCACAAGGACGGCCTGGAGATGACACAGATTGTCGAGCCGGCACTCGCGCGTTGGGACTTCGAGCCCATGCGAGAGATTTGGCGGAGCCGCCTCGAACGCACCCGAACGGATCGTAAGCGTTGCTTGTTGGCGATCCGCGGGCTCGCCGAAGTGAAAGACGATCAGGCCGCCGACGCCTTGCTTAAGATCGCAGTTGACGCAGCGAGTTCACCGGAACTGCGTCTGGCCGCCGCTGACGCTGTGGGGCAGATCCGCAGCGACGGATTAGAAGACGCCGCTCGCGAACTGACGGATCGGGAATCGCATTTGCGCACGATCGACCGTCTAGTTGCCGTCAAATGCCTTGCCGGTCATTCGTCCGAGCGAGCCCGGAGACTGCTTGTTGAACTGGCCCAAGACGACGCGCCTAGTGTAGCAGCGATTGCACTGAATCGGCTCCTGGAAGTCGATCTGGATTTGATATTGCCATTGGCCGAGCCAGCATTGGCCAAGGGCGATGTGAATGTTCGCTTCGCTGTAGCCAAGGCTCTTGTTGCTCGGCCTTCGGCAACCACGCTAGCGATGCTTGGCGGCTTGATGGGCGACCTGAATCCAAAGCTTCGCACATTCGCTGCCAACTCGTTATTCGATTTGGCGGAATCGCCCGAGTTACGTCCGCAGGTAGTCCAGCAAGGTGTGCGCATGGTGCAGGATGATCGTTGGCAGGCGTTGGAGCAGTCCTTGTGGCTCTTGGGCAAATTGGACCACGAAGAAGAATCCGATCGTTTCATTGAGCTTCTGAGGCACGACCGCCCCGAAGTCTACGTTACGGCCGCGTGGGGCCTGCGGAAATTGGCCATCGATGAAACGCTGGCACCTCTGCTGAAGTTTGCCCAACAGCGCGATAAGGAGATCAAAGAGGCAACGGGTTTGTTCGACGTGGAGTACTTTGTGCAGCTCATCCAGATATTCGAGTTCTTCGGACAGAAGAAGCATACTCCCGCCGACTCGTTTCTCCGGACCTTCGTACCCAAGGAATCTTCCGATACCGAAGCGAGAGCAGCAGCGATTTGGGCTCTGGGATACATCCACGAAGGAAAGCCGGATACCAAACTCGTACAGGCGTTGGAGGGCCGGATTCAAGACACAGAGGGAATGATGCCGGAGTACGACCTGGTTCGTCGCATGTCGGTGGTCGCCATTGGGCGCATGAGGGCAGAAGAAGCGCTACCTACGCTTGGGACTTACAGCGAACCAGGTGGAATCCAGACCGAGGTCGGCTATGCATGTGCTTGGGCGATCGAACAGATGACCGGCAAATCCTTCAAGAAGCCCGTACCCCGGAAAGGATACTACGGCGACTTCTTCCTGGAGCCTATTAGACGAAACTGACACGGCCACAGTCATGATCTTCATCAGCGTGTATCGCCGAGCCCCAGGCAGCATTCCTGCTCACGTTGAGGTCGCTTTCGTTGACTCGTGCGTGGTCCGGCGCAGAGCAACAAGAAGTGTCTATATCGCGGCCGGTTCGAAATGTCCGCTGGAGTACAGCCTTCAGAAGACAGGCTGAAGCCTGGACTCCAACAACCGGCCCTGCCATAGCAGTTCGAGAGAGTCCTCGTCAATCGAACAAAGCGAACAGGCGATCCACGTCTGCTTCGTTCGGCGTGCGACGCTCGCCGGCTTCCAGCCAGGCGTACATCAGGTCGTCTTCGGATTCGATGTCGTAAATATCTTCCAGGCCCGCCGTATGCCCCAGTTCGTGCATAACCGCAGTCAAGAGATCTATGCCGAGGCTGGAGGCTGGAGGCTGGAGGCTGGAGGCAGAGAACTCGGAATCGTCCTGAGGCGTGGCGTCGATGAACCAGCCGTAGCCGGCGGCGTCCACGTCGATCGTGATGACGTTGCCCGCCGCCAAGCCCAACGTCGCGCCAGGCAGGTCGGCGACAGATACGTGCACGTTGGAAAACGTCTCCGCTGCGAGTCCAGCGCGAACCAAACGGTCAATCGCCGCGTCAACGATCGGAAATAGATCGTTTGCTTCCAGCTCTTGACCATCGACACCTGACGCTCGACTCAGTTCTCCTCCCGCTGCTTGCAGCATCGGGGACACCACCGAAGGGGCCGAAAACTCCGACGTGTTGCCGTTGTCGTCGGTGGCAGTGGCCACGATACTTGTACCAACGCCTGCGGGACCGGCCGGGACCACGCCGAAAGCGGAACCGCCGGCGACAGCCGCCGGGTAATTGGTTTGGCCCAGGAACGTCTCGCCCTCCTGACCATTCGAATCGGCGATGAAGAATTCGACCGTCAGGTCGTACGCCGAATTGGCTGTCGTCGAGTCTACCAAGTAAGTGACGTCGAGGTTGCCGCCATTGAGAATTACCGATTCAATCACGGGGAAGTTCTGCAAGTTGTTCGGTCCAGCGTCGGGGTCGCCCGCATCGTTGGCTGTCACGCCGTCGTTATTCAGGTCGATACCCAGTCTCGTCGCACCACCGTTATCGTGAATCGAATTTTGTCGAATGGCGTTGCCCGTCCCGCTCGCAATGACGACGCCGCGGATTCCGTTGTAAGCGACTACGTTGTCCGCGCCAGCTAACGGTGCGCCGATCTGGTTGTCGTTGCGTGTGACCACCACACCCGAACCGGCGTTGCCCAGCGCGCTGCCGCCGCTGACGTCGGTGCCGATCAGGTTTCCGTAGACCATGTTGTTGTCGCTACCAAGGAAGACGCCATGGTTGCTGTTGCCCGAGATGACGTTTCCCGCACCGGTGGCCGTTCCGCCGATCGTATTGGAATTGGCGCCGAGCGAGGTCACGACTCCGTGTTGACCATTTCCCAACGCACCGGCACCAGCGGCATTGGTGCCGATCAGGTTACCTTCAATCTTGTTGCCGGTGGCCGCCGGCGTATTAATTACCACGCCGTAGCGGCCGTTGCCGGAGATCACATTGCCCGCGCCATCCGCCGTGCCGCCGATCGTGTTGGATGTGGCGTCGGTGGAGATCTCCACGCCGTCGCGACCATTTGCCAACGGAGCATTGCCAGCGGAATCAGTGCCAATCAGATTGCCCTGTACCAGGTTGGCGGTGGTTCCCACGCCAACAATCTTCACGCCGTTGAGACTGTTTCCCGAAATGACATTGCCCGCTCCGTCGGCCGTTCCCCCGATCGTATTGGAGTTGGCACTACCGGTGATCAACACGCCGTGAGTGTTGTTTGGCAAAGCTTCGCTGCCGGCAACGTCGGTGCCGATCAGGTTACCTTGGACCACGTTGCCGGTGGCGGTCGGATTACTGATAACCACGCCGACGCGATCGTTTCCGGAGATCACGTTACCCGCCTCATCCGCCGTGCCACCGATCGTATTACCCGTGGCACCACCGTTAATCACAACCCCGTGGAGAGCATTCGGCAAAGCCCCGTTGCCGGCGGCGTTGGTGCCGATCAAGTTGCCTTCCACCACGTTGCCACTTGTTCCTGCCCTGTTAATGATCACTCCGTATCGAGCGTTCCCCGATATCACATTCTCTGCACCAGCCGCCGTTCCGCCGATGGTGTTCGAGTTAGCTTCGCCCGTGATTTCAACTCCGTCTCGGCCATTCGGCAAAGCTCCGTTGCCAGCTTCATCGGTGCCGATCCGGTTGCCTTGCACCACGTTACCGGTGGTCGCGGGGCCGTGGATCTTCACGCCGAAGATGCCGTTACCCGAGATGAGATTGCCGGCCCCAGACGCCGTCCCACCGATCGTATTGCCCGCGGCGCCGCCCTGGATCAAGACGCCGTGGAAAGCGTTCGGCACGGCTCCGTTACCTGCGGCATCGGTGCCGATCCGGTTGCCTTCGACCACGTTACCGGTACTACCGGCCGTGGTGATTAACACACCATAGCGACCGTTGCCCGAGATTGTATTCCCGGCCTCGGCCCCGCCAATCTGGTTCGCCACGGAATTGAAAATGGACACGCCGTAGAACCCGTTGCCTTGATCCAGCGCGCCCGTCAAATCGGTACCGATCCGATTGCCTTCGATCGTGTTGTTGCCGCCGCCATCGATTTGAATCCCATCACGGTCAAACCGATTGATGGCCAACCCTCGCACCGTGCTCCCCGCGCCGCCGGCGGTAATGGTCAAGCCATTCACGCTCAACCCGGTCCCGGCGCTCGAACCGTCGAGCTGGACCACCGGCGAGCCAGCAAAGTCCGGCTCGGTCGTGCCGTCGATAATCGCCGGATCCATCACACTTGGCAGCGGGCTTAGCGGTGAAATCGTGTGTGGGCCCGCGCCCGGGATGTCGAAATCGATGGTCTGCACGCCAGGAGTCACGTTCGAGCAAGCAATGGCAGACCGCAACGACTGCGTACCGCTGTCGTCCGTGTTCCTGACCGTTGTGCTGCAAGAAAGCGCCAAGCCGTCCTCGGCAGCCCCTCCGCCGATTTTCATGCCGCCGGCCATTGCAGTGATTTCGCTCGTGACATTCCGGAGCACCGTGCTTTCGGGCGCGTCGAGGGGCACGTCGAGCGTGACGGTGAAAGTACAGGAGGACTGCGCATCGACGGTTCCCCCGGTGAAGCTGAGGGTTGAGGTTCCACTGAGTTGAGATCCGGTTCCGCACACGTCGTTCGCGGGCAGCCCCGTCGCCACGAGGCCTGATAGCGTTGTGTCCAGATCGTCGGTGAAGGCGATATCGGTCGCACTGCCGTCGTCCCCACCATAGGCAATCGTGAATTCCAGATCCACCGTGCCGCCAGGCAGAACCGGATCGTTCGTAAACGACTTGACCAACGTCAATGGCGGCGAGACAACCAGCGTATCGTTGGCCGGGTCGCCGGTGACCGCGAGGCCGCCGATCGTGCCAGTAACCCCGCTGGTGGTATTCGTGTAGGCGGCGGGGGAGGCTCCACTGGGAACAAGAACACTGACGTCGAACTGGCACGATCCTCCCGCTCCGAGGCTGCCGCCGGAAAAATCAACGGTGCCGGTATCGGGGATGGCGTCGACCGTGCCTCCGCAGACACTCTTCGGAAGGTCTGTAGCGGCCAAGCCAAGAAGGGCGGAATTAAGGTCGTCCGTGAAAGCAATGCCCGAGGCTGCCTCACCCGCATCGAGGTTGGTGAGTGTGAACTCGAGTGTTGCCGTGCCGCTGGCTTGGACCGGGTCGTCGGTGAATTCCTTGGTCAGTTGGAGCAGGTTCGAGTTGACGGTCAACGTGTCCGTGGCAGGATCGATGCTAACTGTTCCCCCTTGGTTAGCCGACAAATTACTCGTCACGTTGGCATACGTTCCATCTGCTGCTCCAGGCGGCACTAGTACCTCGACGTCGATCGTGCACGACTGCCCACTCGTCACGCTGCCACCGGTGTAGGTCAGAAAAGTCGTCCCGCTAAGAGACCCACCGCAGTCGTCCACCGAGGGTGGCCCGGTCGCCGCCAGGCCCGGTAGATCAGCGGCCAAATTATCCGTGAAGAACGTGATCGTGGCGTCGTCCGTCGGGTGGACGTTGTCGATGGTGAAGCGGAGCGTCGTGGTATCGCCCGCGATCACCGGATCGTCGATAAACTCCTTGGTGAAAAACAGGCCGGCGACGTCGAGATCGTCGCTGGCCGCAGACGACGTCGTCATCAGTCCCTGGACCGTGGCGCTGACCTCGCTGGTGGCATTAGCATGGCTTCCGGCTGCGGCGCCGGCGGGCACGTCGACCGGGACGCTGAACGTGCAACTCCCACCCGGCGTCAGAGTGCCTCCCGTGAAGCTCAAGTTCGTCGTACCTGTCAACTGGGAACCGCCACCGCAGATATCGTTGGCCGGAAGCCCCGTAGCCGCGAGGCCGGAAAGGGCGGCGTTCAGATCGTCGGTGAAGGCGATTCCCGTAGCGTCGCCGCTGGCATCCGCGGGGTATTCGAGCGTGAATTCGAGGGTCGCAGTGCCACCAGGCGCGACGGGATCGTCGATGAAGGACTTGGTCAAAGCTGGCGCGGCGATGATCGTCAGGTCGTCACTGGCGGGTGGGCCGGTGACCGGGAAGTCGTCGACGATAGCCGTGATCTCCTCGGTGATATTTGTGTAGATGCCCGGTGGGAACGTCTCGGGGATCGTCAACGTGACATCGAAGGTGCACGAGTCGCCTGCCGAGCCAGCCGCGGCCAACGTGCCGCCCGTCAGCTCCAGTCCCTGGCCATTGAATCCGACGCTGACCAGCGCCAGCGAAGATTGGCCGCCGCACGGGGGATCGGGAACCGGGGGCAGGGTTACCGTCACCGGAAAGGGCAGGAAGCCCGTGTTCGGGCCGCCGTCGGTCAACTCGTCGAGGAAAGTGATGTCGGTCGCCATCGAGGTCTGGCTGGTGTTGGAGACAGTGAACCGGATGACCACGTCGTCGCCCGCGTTGATGACCGGATCGGGATTCAAGGTCCCCGATTCGAGGAACTCCTTGGTCAGCACGGGCACCGGCTCGGCGAACAGAACGTCCGACGCCTGGTTCCCCATCACGGGAGAGCCGTCGACGTCGGCGGTGATCGCGCCCGTCGTGTTGGTATAAGCCCCCGGCGTAGCACCAGGCGGCACAGCGAGGCTGGTGCGGATCGTGCACGAACCCTCCGGCCCCAGCGTCCCGCCGGACAGGGTGATGTCAGTGGTGCCGACGCCCGAGACGGACCCGCCACAGTCGTTCAACAGCAGGCTGTCAAAAGTGAGGCCTGCTAGGGTGGCGTTGAGGTCGTCGGTAAAAGAGATGCTGGTGGCCGAGTCGCTTCGGTCAAAGTTGTCGATGGTGAACTCCAGGGTCACCGCGCCGCCCGGGGGCACCGGATCGTCGGTGAACGACTTGGTCAGGGCGATCGGGGTGACGGTCACGTCGAGGGTGTCGCTCGCCTTGCCGCTCGACACGAAATCAGCGAGAAGGTCGCCCGACACGTTGTCGAGCATGCCGGCGCCGGTGGCGACCACGTCGGTGGTCACGGTGCAGGTTGCCCCGGCGGGCAATACCTGATAACCCCCGATAGCTGCACCGTTGGCATCCAGAGTGATGACGTTGGTTCCGGGGGTAGCCGTGAGTGTGGTGTCAGGCAAGCCGGCGCTGACGCAGTCGGTCGCAGCATTGGCGGGATCGGCGATTGCCATCCCTGTCGGCAGGTTGTCGGTGAAATCCAAGTTGGCAACCGCCGCCGCGTTGGCCGAGTTGTCAATCGTAAACGTCAATGTACTCCGGCCGCCCAGCGGGATGCTGTCCGGCGCGAAGCTCTTTGAGAAACCGGGGAGGTTCGCGTCGACGGTCAGATCGTCGGTCGCCGTGCCGCTATTGCCGGCACTCGATGTCAGATCGCCCGTCGTGTTCGTGTGTACGCCCGTCGTACTGCTGGTCACGTCGACGGTGATGCTGCAGGATTGAAACGCGCCGAGCCGCGCGCCGCTAAGAGTAATCGTGCTTCCGCCATCCGGAGCGCTGACCGTTCCCTCGTCGCAGGTGGTCGACGCCATTGCCGGTGCCGCGATCGTGACCCCGACCGGAAGATTATCTGTAAAGCTGAGATCGTCTACAGGTTCTGGGTAATCGCTGTTGTCGATGGTGAAAACCAGCGAAGTGGTGCTTCCAGGCCCGATGGTATCCGGGGCGAAGGCCTTAATGAATGCAGGAAAGCCGTTGTCAAGTAACAAGCGATTTTCAAGCTGTTCCACGAACAATCGACGGCGACGGAGGGGCGATCCTCCCTTTCTTCTTGATGCCTTACGCGGCCGTGAGTGGCGGATCATCATCGCATCTCCTCGTCGTTGATGTGACGGGCGTAAAACCTGCTTCCTCAGAGGAATATCCATGCCCATCGTTTCGCCTCCCGCTGGATAGGAAACACGACATAGGCTGGGATTCCGCTTTCACGGCACGTACAATGAGCATCCGCGAGAGAAGAAGCGTATCACTACACACATATGGGTAGTAGTATCCAAAGATTCTTCGCAGTTGTCAAAGGTGATTGCGCAAATTGCCATGCAACCATGCCCGTCTTGCGGCCAAAGTCGTGCGATACCAAGTGCCGAAGGTCAATTCGACCATACACTGCCGCCGTAGACCGCGTCCGCTCCGTCGGCAAAAGAGGTTTTCCGCTCGCCGGCTTCTAGCCAAGCGTACATCAGGTCGTCTTCGGATTCGATGTCGTACAGGTCTGTAAGGCCGGCTGTATGGCCTAACTCGTGCATCACCACGGTCAAGAGATCAATCGAATGCGGAGTGCGGAACGCGGAATGTGAAAGGCTAAACTCTGAATCGTCCTGGGGAGTGGCGTCGATGAACCAGCCGTAGCCGGCTGCGTCCACGTCGATCGTGATCGTGTCGCCTGTCGCCAAGCCGAGTGTGGCACCCGGAAGGTCCGCAATCGCCACCTGGACGTTGGAGAACGATTCCGCTGCGAAACCGGCTCCTACCAAACGATCGATCGCCGCGTCCACGATCGTCAATAACTCGTCTGCTTCCAGCTCTTGACCTTCGACTCTCGCCTCTTGACCCGCTTCGCCGCCCGCGGCTAATAGCGGTGAAGCCACCGTCACCGATGCAGAGAACTCGGACGTATTACCGTTGGTGTCCGTGGCTGTGGCTACGATCACGCTGCCAGCCGCGGCGGGGCCTTTGGCAATACTAGCCGTCGGTGTTGTGCCTTCCGTCGTGTAACTGTGCGTGCCCAGATACGTTTCACCCTCCGCACCCGATCCGTCCGCCACGAAGAACTCCACCGTAAGCGGGTAGGCCGAATTCGCCGCCGTCGACGGGACCGAGTAAGTGATGTCCACGTTACCGCC
>CAZUAH010000083.1:0-36608 GCA_964617665.1 uncultured Pirellulaceae bacterium | reverse complement strand
GTTCGGTCACTCCGAACGACGCTGAGACGGGAGGGCTAATTGACGCCTTACAGGCAACGAAGGCCTAAACCCCCAGTACCTAGAAATCGACTGCCGAAACGCCAACTGAGTACGAGTCGAAATTGATGCACAAGCAGCCATTAACGGCCTCTGAACGTGTCTCCATAGATCAATACGTAGAAGTGAGAGGATCATCCGAAGGTAGGACTTGATAAGCCGATCGTTCGGTGTTGTAGCAGGTGTGCTCGACGAAGAGATGTTCGTGGAATTGGGCAAGTGTGCTGATCCCGCGGACTTGTTCCGGAAATTGTTGTGACTTGAGCAACTCGTCCCGGGTGCGAGCTTCGCGAGCCTTTTGGGGGAGTTCATTGCTGAATACTTTAGAGTACTCGATGTGGTATTCGCTGGCGGAACCTCCACGGGATAGCTGGAAAACGAAATCAAAAATCGCTTGCACACGTGGCATATGAAAGTCGTTGGTAACCACTGCGAGTTTTCTGAATCCGAGGATGTCGGTGTGAATCGTGCGGGCGAAATACGCGTTTCCTTGCGTGTCGAACGAGCAAGTTTCGTACAGGATCTTCTCACTCGGGTAGTTTCTTTCCTTTAGGTATTCGACACCAACAACGGATTCGTATCTCGGAAAGCCGTTCTCGCCGTCCGGGTGTTTCGCGTGACAGCTTCCTCCGCTGAGCGCGATGATGTGCGGAGTCGAATTGGCTCCATGTTGGCTTGCTATTTCGAGAGCTTCATCAAATCGGCTCTTCACCCACGGATACAGCGCACCATTTCCAAGCAGACCTCCGCCTGGAACTAAGATTGCGTCAAACTTCTTCATGACCGGTTCCACCTTGTCTCAAGATACCTGGTCTAGGTTTTTGGTGTGAACAGAAACGCTCCGGTTTGCGCGGTTCCGTCGTGACGAAGGAAGGGATGCAAGGCAATCAAGTCCCACCGTTGGCGAAAAGCGAGCAAATACGCTCTGTCTTTTTCCACCGTCTCTTCATGCCCTTCGCTGCGATAAGTATAGACGCCGGCGGTTTCCTCCAGTACATCGAGCGGCATCACCGCTACTATGGCTCTTGTCGCCACTTTTTCTGAAATGTCCAGGGCCTGTGGAATGAAGTCGAAATGTGGATTCGTAACCACGGCCTCGAAATGTGGCTGAATATCCCGAATCTTACTTTCAACAGTCTTCGGTTTTCTGATGTCGCCGTGCAGGAGGCGAATCCTACGGCAGATCTCGTGAGTTGCGTTCACCTTCGTGTCGTCTAAGTACGCTTGGAAAAGATCGATGTACTCTTGTTTCAGTTCCACCGCGAGGACCTTAAAGTACCTTGCCAGAGGAGTGGTGATTGCGCCGATGCCAGCGCATAGATCAAGGGCCCATTTGTTTCCTCGAAGTGACAAGCCGACTTGATCTGCCAGAAATGCAAGGATCGTTTCTATCTGGGAAGTATTGCGCGTGAAATGACGATAGGACTCGTTCCCCTTCAGTACGAAAGAATAGTACTGAAGGATTTCGAGCGACTCGCTTGCGCGAGCAGACGACTCTCGCATTAGGGCCTTCACCCAGTCAAACTGTTCACGGGGCCAGCGCAACGATTGAACCATGTTGCTTTCGATTTCGATGTGTGGCGGGTAGAGTAGCTTTGCCATCTGTGTTTCCCATCGAGATAACGAGTGTAGTCAGTCTGGCGTCAATCGCCTGATAATCCCGCGCTATGCGCCGTTTCGCGGTATCGGTCCCAGATGGAACGAAGAACAATTGGCAGCTCTACGTGGGCAAGGTGGCAATTGGCCCTAGCCCGGATTCGCGCATTCTATCCGCTCGGAATGGCTGTGCAACCATTGGGGGGAAGATTCGAGCAGAGAATCCCGATCAGCCGACGCATCAGCCTGACAGAAGACTGCGGACGGAGCGGGTCGAAAGGAGTTTCGGCGGGCGATGTGTGGACGGAGTGCACTTGTGCGGTAGCGAAGAAATCGGGGTGGGGGCGATTCCAAAAACTGAAGATGGCTGACGGGCCCCACCGGGTGCCGACGCTTCAGCTCATTCCCTATTTCCGTGTCCGGCCGCCAACTCTCTACCGCCATCAGTCGCCGCCTTCACGATCGACGAGCTTTCCGCCTTCGTGGCTTCATTCAAGGGCGATGGGCAAGCAGCCAACCAGCAGGCTAGGTCGTCATCGAAATCCGCGTTCCGTGCGCCGGTTGCATACAGTTTTGCAGCGCGGGGAAATTGGGCTTGTTCTAACTCGTTGTCAGAGAACGGGCTTAGGAGATCCCCGGTGGATCCTCCAGGGATTCGAGGCCCAGCGTATCGGCCGGCTGGGCAAGGACGTCCGGCTGGCCGCTTGGTGGCGGGCCGTCCCCCGTATCAATGGTCACTACGATGCGTTTGGTGCGCATAGCGATCACGCGAATCGGCTGGCCCGACTCGATCGCCATGCCTTCGCTCACCGCATCGTACGGCTCCCCGTCGATCAGCACGGCACCGCTAGGATACATCTTGGTTTTCGCTACACCGCGACGGCCGATCAGCGACTTGAGATGCTGATATTCCTCCGTGTGCGGCAACACCTCGTCTTCGCTTTCCGGTGTGTGCAATACGATCCTTCTGCCGATCGGAGTATGGGGCCACCAGCGAATAATGGCCGCGATCAAAAGCGGTACAAGCACCGCGGTTACGGTTAGCATAGTAATGCCAACGCCCATTCCTCCGTCCGGTCCGGCGAAAGCGACGACGAGCGACGCTAAAACGGCGAGGACCGCTAGGATACCGAGCACCCCGCCGGACGGGATGAAGATTTCCAGTCCGAGTAGGCCGATTCCTACGACCAGCAAAATGATTGACCAAAACAAAGCGTCCATCGCGTTCGCGCCCCGAAATTGACCTCTCGGCCACTCGTGGATAGCTGGTTCCCAAGCGGTGCTTGGGAACCAGCCGTGAAAACACTCTACGATATTCTCGACGTTACCAACCTAGAATCAAGCCTAGACCGGGTCTCCCTCTTCGCCCTTTACGGGACGCACTTCTATTTCGTTCCCTTTCACTTTCATGACGTACACGTCGGTTCCGGGCGGGATGACCTCGCCGTCGGTCATCACGTCAATCACGTCGTCACCAAATCGTGCTTTTCCCGAAGGCGTCAATTGCGTGGTGGTCACTCCGCGTTTGCCCGTCAGATGGTCGAAATG
The DNA here is from genome assembly GCA_964617665.1 of uncultured Pirellulaceae bacterium. Taxonomy (GTDB): domain Bacteria; phylum Planctomycetota; class Planctomycetia; order Pirellulales; family Pirellulaceae; genus JADHUC01. The sequence continues at coordinate 33,407 of CAZUAH010000083.1, read as the reverse complement.
AACGAGGGATTCCTGGTAGCGTAGTTTCTCCAACGCCTCATCGTCCGGCGTATCGAGCGAGACTCGTTTGAAAACCGGCGTATTAGTCAAGACGTGACGCATGAACACCAGCGAGGCAAACGCGCCGGCCCCGGCTGCAACGACCAATGCCAGTGATGTCGGAACCTGACCCCATTCATAGGAGTTGCGCGGCACGACAAACGTCTGAGTTGCCATGACGATCGAAGAGACGATCAGCAGCCCGCCACCAATGCCGAAGGCGCCAAGTCCGGGGATGACGAAGATCTCCATCGCCACGCATATCACGCCGCCCGCAAACAGCGTGATCTCCAGCCAACCGGCCGTGCCGTTCAGAAAGTTAGCCCAGAAGAACACAAGGAAACAGACGGCGGACGTGAATCCCGCCACACTCAGTCCCGGCGACATGAATTCGATCATCAATGCGAACCAGCCGATGAACAGCAGCGCCCCCGCGACCTCCGGCGAAGCAAGAAACTCGACGAGCCAGTGAGCCCATGTGGGTTCGGCCGAATCCATCTCGTCCTTCAAGTGGTACATGTTTCTTAGTTCTTCAAAGTCGGCAACGCCGAACTTGGCCAGACTTATGCTGATCGCTTCCGTGCCTTCCAGGCCGGACTGCGTATCAATCTCGATGCCAGCCTGCCAATCGTCCGCATCTTTCTGTTCGGCCAGTTCCTGCGTGCAAAAGCAACGGACTTGGCCCGTTCCGCGATGCGTGTACTGCTGGACGCTCAATTCCGAATCCACCATCGCCGCCAATAGCGACCATCCGCGGTGTTTGGCCTTTGCGATTTCGCGAATGGGCGACTGCATGTCTTCGAGCCGGCGTCCTCCGATACGCGCGGCGCCTGGGCCTCCTAAGACCGCCGTCTCGGTCACAACCAACTGGTCGCAGCCAAGCGCGATCAACGCTGCATCTGCCCTCGCCTCCGACTCGACAAACGCCACCGTGCGCACCTGGCTCGGATCGAGGTCCGCCAGATAGGTTGCCAGACGAATGCTGTCGTGCGGCGAACCTCCAGCGCTACTGATTGTGAGGCAGACGAAATTGACGCCGTCTTGTTCGATCTTGCGGCGGATACTGCGTTCGACCCAAGTAATCTTGTCCGACTTGATCGGACCGGTCAGATCGACGCGCAAGGCCCTTCGCCCTTCGCCAAGCGTCGGATCTTCGTCGATTCCGCCCACCGGTAAGCCGAGTGCCGTGGCCAGTTCGACTCGATCTCGCGCCAGATGGCTGGCGAAGACTTTCGAACGCAAGTCCGCGCCCGAGAATCTGCCCATCTCGCCTTCGGGGATCACTTTGTCCACCGAGCGCACTGCAGCCGTTTTCTTCAACTCTTCCAGTTCATTCTCGGATACATAGCGCACGCCATCCAGCGTTCGCACTTTGTAGACAGCGGGCCCGCCATCCAGCATTCCCATCACAATTGGCACAGGAACGGTTCGGCGGCGTTCGGCGATTTCTGAATACCCGCGTCGAACAGTGTCATCCACGAATTCTTCGTCAATCCCCGCCTGTCCGAATTCCGCGTCCGGATGGGCCACGATTTTTTCGCACGCTAATACCGGCAAAACCGTGTGCCCTTGTATCGTCCCGGACAAATAGGCGACCGTGTTAACGTGATTCAACGAATCGCCAGCCAAGAAGCGCGCCAGCGAAAGGGATCGTTCAAACTGGCTACCGCCCTTCGGCGTGCCATCGTCGTCCGCGCGGAATTCCAGGACCAGAATGGCGCCTCGACGGGTGTCGTCGAATCCGGCCACCAGTTCGTTGACCATCCCCTTCACACGATTGTCCACTTCGCCCGTGATGGGCAATGGGACGCGGATCAAGTGGCCTGTGGCACGGGCTGTTCCGGCTTGATTGGAACCGCCAGATGAATTATCGCCGGCGTCTTGCGCTCCGAGAAACAACAGACTGAGAACGCACCATGCCGACAGGAACAACCGTCGTGTCGGATGACGAAACCGCAGTCGATTGGTACTTATTCTCGTATTCATTGCCGTGTGAAAACGTCTGCTGTGGAGGCCAGACTTCGGTTGAAAACCATGACTCTCAACCACTTATTATATGCCCCGCAGAAGGCCGGGCAAAACCCAAGTTTACGATCACTATCGAATCAAAATGACAACATTTCTGCAGTCTGTCATTTTCCTCACGTAATTGATAGCACACTGACAACACCTTTGGTGGAAACGACTTGCAGTATCTGGGGCTGCACAATCTCCCCTTTTGGCACCGCACTTGCCTGTTTTGTTGTTCGCCGGAAGAAGTATGATCTTGACGCGATTCACTAAGGAACCATGGCCATGTCGGCAAGCGCGGTACTGCTGGTCGGTTTCACCGTTGTCCTGCTCAGTTCGCTCTGTCCCCTGCGCCCCGCTCGGTTGAGCAATCCCTTCAGAGCGTTTTTTCCGTAGAGCGAGATCGCCCGAATGACGATCGTAACCCGAAGCGTCAGCGAGGGGGGTAACAGCCGACAAGTATATGGTCTAGCGGGTGAAAGTCCCGCCGTACCAATTGCCCGATTCGGGTACGTAGCGATGCCACTACCTGCGTTCGGTGACGACGTAGGTCCTGCGTGGTGTAAAAGGCCTGGCTGCCCTGGCAGAAGCCAGCGGTGGGTACAACCTGGAGGTCGAGCAAGTTGAGGAGCCTGAACATTAGCGAATGACTGCAGCCCCGAAATACGCTCCCCTGTGAGAAGTTGTAGTGCAGGGGGTATTTCGCGTGCCGAACCTGTCCCTCGTGAGGTGAGGCCGAAGTTGTCCGGGAAGAAACGGGTAGGAGCACCGGACGGACGCGGCGGGGTATGGGTCCAAGCACCTCAACACAGACTGTAGAGATAACGTCGGGAAGGGCCAACTCCCAGCAGGGACTGGCAACAACCTGCAAAGACCTTTCGTTCAAGCCTACAAAGCGAGGCGAGAGGAGGGTTTTGGTCTGGCGCATGAGCCAGTATCAGCGATGAAGGAGGGGTAACGCCTTCCGACAGTAAACTTGATTTGCTGCGACCGATGGTAACACCGGAGGTCGGCAAAGCGGCTCTGGGCACTTGGCGGTCCTGAGCAGGGTCCGGACTTCGAGCCGGATAGCCTTTGCTCTTAAAGTTGGGACTAAGCCTGAAGGTAAACCAATGCGAAGAGGGGTGTATATCTGCCAGCATTTGAGCTTCCTTCGTGTTGGGAAGGCCTCGGGAATACAGCCAAGGTCAGAACCGGACTCGGGAAATCCGACCGTCCGGGATCGCAGGGGGGCTTCGAGAAACGTGACCATGGGAGTCGGACTGAGGGCCAGGGCGAAAGCCCTGGAAGTGCCACCGAACCCTAAAGTGCGCGCGCTCGATTTCTATCCCGACAGTTGCGGACATCCTCGCTGATGCTTCGGGTTACGATGAAGACTTGGAGTCGAGATCAATCAACGGCGAGAAGAGGGAGCGACCGCCTGTGACTTACGCGAACACGTCCATCGGTTCGTATTTCTTGCCGAGGACGGCTGTGCTGTCGAAGCCGAGCCAGCTTTCAAGCATGGTGGCGTAGACACGGCGGAAGTCCGTGTGCGGCTTTTGTGCGTCTTGATCCAGATCGGTCAGGCTTGGGTGTTTGCCTACAAGACCACCGCGCAGGGCGCCGCCAGCCAGGAACATCGGAGCCGCAGCGCCGTGATTGGTGCCTCGGCGACCGTTTTCCGTGACCATGCGACCGAATTCCGAAAACGTGATCAACGCGACTCGATCCAGCATTCCGGCCTGCTTCATGTCACCGACAAACGCGGCGACGGATTCGGACAACTGTTTCAGAAGGGCCGCGTGATTGTCGCGCTGGTTCGCGTGGTTGTCAAAACCGCCGATGCCTCCGCCGCCAAGTTCTACAAAGAAGATGCGTGTTCCTAGATTTGCTCGAACCAGTTGAGCAACCATCTTGAGCCGATTCGCCAGGCCGAACGGTGGATAGGCACCAACACGGTTCGCGTCGCGCAACACGTCTTGGACTTGCCGGCTGCTGGCGTGCGCGGCCAGCGTGCTGCCGCGTACATAGTCGATGAACGGATTGTCGTTTGCGCTAGGTTCTTGAATCGCGTCGAGCACGTTCTTCGAGTCTCCGTCGTTTGAACCGGGCGCCTTGCGTAGGGTCAATTGTTCGAGGTTACGGACTGCCGGGACGACGGCCCTTTCCGCATTCAATCCAAACGGTCTTGCGATCGGACCGACGAAAACACCGGGAATGTCAGGCTGATCTGGCCGATCCACCAAGTCAACGGTACGGCCAATCCAGCCGGTCTGGCACGCGGCGTCGCCGGGGCTGGCCGTGTGCCAATCGCGCATAGCCCCGTCGTGATCGCGAGTCGAGTTCGGATACCCCACACCCTGCAGAATGCTCAGTTGGCCTTCCTGATAGAGTTTCCAGAAGGCTTTCATTTCGGGATGGAACCCCATCGACGAGCCGATTTTGTGAACTTGGTTTTCGGTCAGCCGCAATGTGGTTCGGTTGCGACCGTACACATCGTCTTCATAGGGCACGACGGTATTCAAGCCGTCGTTGCCGCCGGACAACTGTAGTACGACCAGAATGTTGTCATTCTTATCAGGCTCCCGCGGGGCGGCCGAAGCCGAACGGCTAAGAAACGTCGGCAACGCCGGCGCCAGGGATAAGATGGTCGACGTACCGACTACGGACTTGAGGAATTCGCGGCGTGAATGTGCCATGGTATTGCTCCCGCGCTTGGGATTCGGGTTTGGGATTCGGGTTTCGCGGTCTAGCACAACTGGAATTCGGGTAATGTTACCACGCTGTGTGTGAACTGGCGGAGCCATTTGGAGGTATCGCTGCCTGTCGCTGGCACGTCCTTCAGCAAAGCCTCACGGACGTTGGGTTCCACGTCTCCTTGCAGGAAAAGACCCATGACGAATTCCGCAGCAGGCTTCGGCGCAGAAACGTTGTGTTTCTTGGCCACAGCGGCCGGATCCAATTTGTTGCCGTAAGGCCCGTCGGCGGCTAGCAGGGCAGTGGCCAGGTTGTTGCGGCCGACGAGCGTGGCACTATTGAGCCAATGCCGACCTCCTTCCCAGCCTTGAACCGTGGGCGGGTGGAAAAGGTTCTGCCCCAACTCGGCCAAATGCAGGCCCAGCTTGGCTGTGGAGATGGTTCGTTCCAGTCCTTTGGCGATTCCCAAAGCGAACTCGACGGGGCTCTTGATCCTTCGTCGGCAAGCTGCTTCGGAGAAGAACAGGTTGGATCGCAGCATGGTTTCGACCACGCGGCCCACGTCGTAGTCTTTGTCGAACGACTCGACGACGGGTGCCAATAGTGCGTCATCCGGTTCGTCCGTTTCGGAGATCAGCCAACGGTACAGTTTGCGGACCAGCAGTTGCGAGACCGCTGGTTGATCGAGCACGATTTGTACGACGTCCGGGACCTTCCACTTGCCGGCGTGGCCCAAGATTTTTTTCGTGCCCTCGTCGTGCTCACGCGCGATGAAGTGAAGCTGGTTCCGCCTGACAAACCAGCCGGTGAAAGCGCGCGCCGCTTCGTGTACGTCCGCTTCATCAAAATGTCCCGGCCCCAAAGTAAGACGTTCCATCAATTGTCGTGCGAAGTTCTCGTTGGGAACCGACTTGCGATTGGCCACCGAGTCCGTACCCAGGAACATCGCTGGGTCGCGCGACGCGCCTTCCAGCAACGATCGGTATTTCCCCAACGCATGAATGCGAAGCATGCGCATGTGGTCGGCCATGAGTTGGCCGCTTTTCACTCGGGCATTGCTGGCGGCGAAATGACCGTGCCAGAACAGTGTCATTTTCTCCAGCAACGGCTGTGGCGTCTCGATCATCCGTCGCAACCACCACGACCGAAGGCCCTCAGCGGAATTGGCCGCTGCCTTGTCGTACTCGTCGTACGCCTCATTGAACGCGGCAATGTCGGTCTCCGGCCGAAGCAACCGGTCGACGGTCCGTTGTGGTCCATCGGCGACGGCTTGCTGGAGTTGGCTCCAGGTGGCGCCGAACGCCGCTCGCCGGTACAAATGACCTGCCAGAGGCAGGTTCCACGGTTGGCGTTCGTCCGGTTCGTACTTTGCCCACGCCCAAGCCGGATCGGTCGCGTTGTTGGTTTGAGTTTCCGTGAACATGAACAGGTTCCTTGGAAATATCAAGGGTTTTCGTTTAACCCCAAGCCCAACGGGCTGGGCGCGCCCGCGCGGGCCGTTGGCCCAGCGGTTAAACGACGGTTCTTACGGCAAGTTCAAATCCAGTTGCAGTCTCGTTCTGGATTGGCCTTTGCTTACTCCGGACATCAGTTCGAAGTTGCCAACGTACTTCAAGATCAGCATCATCCCACCCAAATCGGCCTCGGCCTTTTCGCGCGTGTTGCCTTCCTCGACCATGTTGTTGCGTACTAGTGCGTCCCAGTTCGCTTCCAGAATCGAGGCGAGTTGCGTGGCATCCAGTTCCATCATGCTGTGCACGCCCGGCAGCGGTTTTGTGGCGTCGGCCTTTTCCTTTTGCAGCGCATCAATCAAGTCCTTGGCCAACTGGCTGGTCGAGCTGATGACCATGTAGTCCTCAGGCATGGCCAACGTTGGCTGGAAGTTGAAACGCATGTCCAACGCTTCCTTGTTTTCCTCTCCAGCCGCCGAGAAGGCAGCAATCGTGAACTTCACATCCGAGTGAATCTCTCGGTCGATTATCAAGCCGGGTTCGGCCGCTTGCCCTCGCGTGAAGTTGATCAGGCCCAGGCCCTTCTGCCACGCCTCTTCGGCAATGGGCTGGAATTTCTTCGGGTCCTTCAGGCGGAAGATGGCGGCGAAGGCCGGTATCTTGACCGCCGGCGTGCCGATCTCGGGGGCATACTTCTGTTCGGCCACGACCAACCGTACCTCCGGCCCCGTTTCCGCCAGCACTTCGTCGGTCAAGTCTCGACCGGTGAAGAAAATGCCCATCATGTTTTCGAAGAAGATCACGCCCCCCGTGCGTTCCGGGAACAACTCGTCTTTGGCGCCGTAGAACTTGTGCAAGTCGCGGTAGAAGCTCATCCCCGCGATTTTCCGCGGCACGTTGACGTTAGGCAGGGCACCGGCCGCCCCATCAGGCGACGCAAAGCCCTCCGGAGTGGCCGGATCGCTGATCGTTCCGTCGGTGACGATGTCAAGTGTCAGCGATTCACCTTGCATCCCAACTCCCACTGCCGCCCACGTCGATTCCTGTATGGCGGTAATGACCGGGGCGAACAACAAAGACACCATGGGGTTGCTATTGTTCTGCGACAGGGCCTGTTGGATATTCGGCACGTGCTTCAGTACGCCCGTTTTTACGAAAATCGAAGCCATCGAGCCGGAGCCCATGCCTTCTTTGGCCGCCTGATACGTCGGCACTTTCGCCAAGCTCGCCCCGTTTGGATTCGCGCGGAGGTCTAACGCCGCTACCAGGGCTTCTGGTTTGTTGCTGAGCAACAGCCGATTGCCGACAATGGTGTGAGACTCATCGGGACCCATACGCCATGCGGTCTGGCCACGGTACTCGACCGAGACGACTTTATCCGGCTGGCCTTTGTTTTGTGCATCGGTCTTGGCCATCAGCAGGATGAAATCGTGTACCTCCTGCAGCATCTTGGCGTCCTCGGCCTCGACGACAAGCACGGTCGTCTCGTTGGGACCGACGGCCAAGGTGATCCCGCCTCCGACCAACTTGCCCACTATGGTCTTCCAGTCGCTGTCGAACTTGTTCTCGAAGTACTGAACCAGGTTCTTTACGTGCTGGAATCCCGGCTTGGCGACCTGATCCTTATAGACTGGCAGCGCGGTTACCGTCTCGATCACCTTGTCGGTCAAGATACGGTCCATTAGGGCTTTGGGCTGAGACACCTCTAGGACGACGATGGCGTCGTCGGGGATCCATGTACTGGCGGGAGCATTCGCATCGGCGGCACGAGCGGCCTGGGCGTACAATACGGACAGCGTGAACGCCGTCAGGATAGTCGTCTTTCTTAACATTGGTATTTCTCCTCTTGTTGCGATGTTGGTCACGTTTGCCTTCAGAAAGCTCTGTCACAAATCGCGCCAGCAGAAGCACAGCATCGCCAAACCGATCGCTGCCAGCGTGGGGAAAGTGTATCCCAGAATCACTCGGAACAACGAAACATCTTCGTATTCGGGACGATTGAAGAAATCGGGTTTGGCTGCTGGTGCCGCTGACTTGCCCGATAAGATGCTGATCACCTGTGCCGCTTGGCGTGCCACGGCATCAGCGTCTTCTTTGCTGACTGTTTCTTCTGCGACCTCCTCCTCTTCGCTCCACGGCGTGCGCAGCAGAGTGGGAAGCGCCTGATTCAGGCTCCACGGCGAGAATTCCTCCAGCGAAAACGTGCTCATCACAAGATTGATGGGGATCCAAGTGAAAATGAGGATCACGGCTGCCACCATGGGTCTTCGCAGCAAGGTTCCCATCAGGAATCCCAATGATACCAGGAAAGTCAGTACAAGCGCGACGACGAGCAGAGCGCCAAACATGCCGTACAGAGTCACTTCGCCGCCAACCACCGGGCGATCGGCGTAGGCGATCAACAGCATGAACGGCACAATGACCACGAGGAAGATGGCCAGCACCATCACCACGCGGGCAGCCCACGAGGCAAGCAAGTATTCGAATCGAGTGACAGGTCGACTGAGGATGCCGTCGGCCAGCGCTTCCAAACGCGATCCGGTCACCGGACTGATGCCCAGGACCATAACCACCAGGAACCAAGGAAAGACCAGGTAAGGAAACAACAGCGCCGCAATCAACTGTGCGGACTGAAAGGTCGCCCAATTCGACGCCAATATCAGCAGCGTCAACAAGCCGGTGCCGATCAGCCACAGCCGAACCAGCCAGCTTGACCACAGGCTGCGCAGCTCATGACGAAGAATCGCCATGAACGGCATCATCTTCGTGCTGAGCGTCAATGTCGAACCGCTGGAATCCATGAGCTCTGTCCTCTTGAAGCAACTGCAGGTAAGCGTATTCGGTTTCGTTTTGTCCGGAATGGATCGCTTGAAGCGCGACGCTGGACGAGTCAATCAGCTTCATCACGTCCGTCAAGGCATCGGCGCGGGCTCGGCCATCGGCCATCTCAACAACCAGTGTGTGCGGATCACGCATGGCGGCGCTAATGCCGGCCATCTCGTTGATCTGCTGGACCAGTTGAGCTTTGCCTTCGCTGGGCCCGTCCAATTCCAAAGTGATGTCGTCACGCTTCAGACGTTGTTTCATGTCGCGCATCGAACCACTGAAGATCATCTTGCCTTCGTGCATCACGCCCACGTGATCGCAGATCTGGTCGATGTCACTGAGGATGTGCGTGGCGACGAGCACGGTGCATTTCTTGCCCAACTCGCGGATCAAGTCCAAGGTAAATCGTCGAGCCGCCGGATCCAGGCCCGCCGTCGGCTCGTCCCACAGCAGCAGTGGCGGTTCGGCCAACAGCGATGCCGCAATGCCCAGCCGCGTACACATGCCAGTGGAGAATGTACTAATCTTCTGATTCGTTGCCCCCAACAGTCCCACCGCCCGCAGCAGCGAAGTTAAACGCGGCTTGCGAACCTGAGTGGGAAGACGACAAAGCCTGCCGAGCAAGTCCAAGTACTCGATAGGTCGTAAGTGCCCTGGCAGCTTCGGATGCGTCGGCAGGTAGCCGATCATGTGCCGAACGGCAGTCGAATTGACGCCGCACGTTTTGCCGAAGATTTCAGCCCGGCCCGCTGTCGGTCGCTGCAGTCCCAGAAGCAACCGCAACGTGGTGGTCTTGCCCGCACCGTTCGGCCCCAGCAAACCATAGATGGATCCGACAGGCACCTCCAAGGTCATGTCGTTGACCGCAATGACTTTTCCGGAGTAGATCTTCGTCAAGTGCTCGGTGCGAATTGCCAAATCCACGATCGACTCCTCATTGGGTTGTCCGGATCTGCGGAAGCCACTTGCTGCGAGAGCTTGCGGGGCTTGAGTTAGATAGTGTCAGTTCTTCGACCGTATTCGATGTGCTTGAGCAATTATTGGTCTTGTGTTTTCAACATTCTGGGAAGTGACGAATAATCGAAGTAAAGGGCATCTTCGCGTGTCACTCAGTATTACCCCGTGACTTGGCATCTTGGTTTCTTGCAGAACAAATCGGGGCCATGACCATTTTGTGCCAATTGCACCGGAGATACAATCGCGATTCGGCATTCGCACTACCGGGATTCTCAGTGGAAATCGGTTGTATTAGGATTGTGGTAATGCTGGACGATGTGTGCCAACTAGCACCGTCGTGCATGCGGCTATAGAGGTTCTCTTGTACCCAATAGTGGGAGAGGCGAATGATCGAACGCGTCGATCATGTGAATCTGGTCGTTGATGACCTGCCGTCGATGGCCGAGTTCTACGAGCGAGTATTCGGGCTGCGCGTAGAAAGGCGAGCCACAATCAGCGGTCCCTGGATCGAGGCTGCCACCGGCTATGCCGATGTCGTAGCCGACGTTGTCTACCTGGACGCCGATGCAGGCGCGGGCATCGAACTGATCCGATACCGCACGCCCGAGGGTTCGCGACCGGACGAATTGGGCGAGCCGAACACGAAAGGCATTCGCCATGTTGCTTTCCGCGTTCAGGGCCTCGATTCGATCGTTTCCGCGGCCAAAGAGGCGGGAGTAGAATTTCTGAGTGAGATCCAGGATGTCGCCGCCGGGCAAGTGGATTTCGGAGACCAACGCAAACGTCTGGTCTACTGCCGAGATCCGGAAGGCAATCTGTTGGAACTGTGTGCTTATGAATGAACACACGAAGAAAACGCGGCGAAAGAAGACTCCGAAGGTTCTGGCCATCATCCATGCGGACAACTGTACCGGATGCGAATCCTGTATCGAGATCTGTCCGGTTGATTGCATCGAACTCAAGGAAACCGGCCTTGGCGTGAAGGGCACCGAGTCGTGGTGTGAAGTGGACCTGGAACGGTGCATTGGATGCGGTCTGTGCGTGCGCATTCCCAGAAGGAGAAACGACGCGTACGAGTTGACAGTCTGTCCCTGGAACGCGATCGAGATGGTGCCCACGGAACGAGTCGCTGAGGCTATCACGCATATCGGCGGCCCAGCCGACTACGCCGCCGAGAATCGGGACCGATTAGTCGATGCTGCAAATCGTCTTGCCGAACAGAGGTTGCGCGCATGAGCGACACGCCCAGCAAGCCCACGATCGTTTTGTTATCCGGCGCGACTGGCCGGACGTGCAAGGAGGTGTTTCGAGCAGCCCTGGCTCAGTTTGATAGCCCCGACGTTGATCTCATTCACGAGACCAACGTTCGTTCGGTAGGAGAAGCCATCGAAGCAGTGAGACAGGCTGCTGAATCGAAAGCCGTAATCCTCCACAGCATTGTGGATCCGGAAGTTCGTGAAGCGTTCCTGGAACAATCAAAGGAGCTGAACGTCCCCTCCGTCGATGTATTGGGCCCGGTTCTTAGCGTACTGGAAGATCATTTTGGTCAGTCGCCACAGGGTCGACCTGGCCTGTCGTACCAACATCGGAAGGAGCATTTCGATCGTATCGACGCCGTCAGCTATACGCTGGCACACGACGACGGCTGCCGCATTCACGGGCTACCCGATTCCGACGTCGTGATTGTCGGCGTGTCACGCTCGTCGAAAAGCGTAACTTGCTTCTATCTCGCGTATCGAGGCGTTCGAGCAGCCAACGTTCCCCTGATTCCCAACTGCGAAGTGCAGCAGGAGTTGCTTGCCATCGATCCACGGAAAGTCATCGGATTGACGATGAACGCGAATCGTCTGGCACGGGTTCGCGAAGTAAGAATCGGGATGATGGGCCGAGGCCCGTTTCAACAGTACGGCGACTCGCGGGAGATCGAACGCGAAATCAACTTCGCCAAGGCGCTCATGAATCGCCACGGCTGGCGCAAAATCGACGTGTCCTACATGAGCGTCGAGGAAGTAGCCAAAGAGGTCATGTCGATGCTCGAAAAATGACGCTTGCGTGTTAGGAAGATCGCCCCCAGTCACCCACACCGACCCTGGATCGGGCTGAGTCGGACGTTGTCTTTACGCCAAACATGCCTTCATGTTCTCGATGCTCTCGCGTGCCAAGGTCTCAACTCCCGGTTCATAGTCAAAGACTTCGACTGAAACCCAACCTTGGTAGTCTATTTCCTGGAGCGCTGCCAAAATCGGCTTGAAGTCCACCTCACCCATTCCGGGACCACGGCGGTTGGGATCGTTGGCGTGGAAGTGCTGCAACAGGCTTGCATTGTCCCGAATGATGGCGTCGATCGGCTTGTCTTCAGTGGACATGGCTTTCACATCCAGATGCAGCCGGCATCGCGGCGAATCAACCATCTCGATCAACTTGACGCCCAATTCGGCAGTGCGCATGAAATCGCCCTCTTCGGGGCCAAGCGGTTCGACGGCCAAGACCAAGTCGCACTCCTCGATGAACGGCATCGCTCCACGCAGCGTGTCGGCCGCGTACTCCATCGCCTCGTCGTGCGAAACGCCCGGCAGCAGATTGCGTTGCATGGGCGACCCCAGCACTAACACCTTGCCGCCCAAATCGCGGCACAGTCGAGCCAATTCGCCCATGTACTCGCTGGTGTTTCGGCGTACTTCTTCGTCCGGCGTGGTCACATAGAAACCTTCGGTGAATGCCAGCAGCCAGTGCAAACCGACCACTTCCAACCCTGCCGCTTCGGCCCGCCCGCGGACTTCCTCGCGTTTGGCGGGGGAGATTTGGCGAGCGTCTTTGTTCATGGTAAATGGCGCGAATTCGATGCCCGTATAGCCGCATTCGCGAGCGAAAGCGAATGCCTTGTCGAACGGCCAGTCCTGAAACGTCTCGTTGCAGATTGCGAATTTCATAGTCTCGGTCCCGCTTAAGATGACTGATGTGTCAAATCACGCACCCGTCGCGCCTGATTGTCGTCGGTTGGAAGCGATGACCAACAACGTACCACAACGCGACGCCGTTGACCAGTTTCAGAGAAGAAGTATCCGCTCCGCGGTCGCGGGCTCTTTCGTTGCCGTCCTGAATTCGTTGGGGAAAAAGACGATGAGTGCCGAACGAATTCAGGGCGGCAGCAAATCCGCCAGACATCAACAGTCCGCTTGCGAACTGTCAGGCCGAAAGAGCTAGCGGATTTCCACTTCGTACCAGACGGTTTCGTGTTCAGGCGAAAGGGCAAGTTGCGTCTTGTCCTGCTTTTCCACGGCAGCGATCGCGCGTCGGCGGTTGCCGGCTTCGTCCAGCGGGTACAGAGTCACTTGATCCGCGGAAATGGGCAGGACGACTTCTGTAGAGATTCCTTCGCACATCACCGGCTCGTCGCCCCATTGATCGCGCAACGTGATTCGATTGTCGCCCAAATCCTCCAGTTTCGCGTCCTTGTTTTGCATCGCGCCGGTTGCGGCGATCAAGATGCGTCCCTTTTCGTCAAAGCTATCACCGTCGAGACAAGTCATCGAGACCGTTGCCCAATCGAGCTTCGTGTCGCCGATCATCAATGTGATGTCGCCTAATTGGAATGTACGGCCACGCACGAAGCCAGTGAACAACTTTGTTCGCGGCGTGTCTGCGATGAAGTAGCCCGCACCCTCCTCGGACACATCCCATCGAAGTTGGCCGGTGTCGGACTGGAATGTGGCTTTGTCCTCGGCTACGGTTGGCAGGTCCTTTTCCGCTGGCCGAGCCGCCGCCTTGCCGATATCCACCGCCACCGCATGCAGCATAGAAAGACGCGGGTCGATGCCGAAACTCGAACCGGTCAATGTCCACGGATCGCCGGTTTCGTACAGCTTTCGCCGTTCCGTGTCGGGATCCATCGTGGCCACCAGCGTCTTGCGTGCTGGGGCCACATCACCGCGCAAGAACAATGCGGCACAAGCCGGCATGTGGGCCAGTTTCACCGTGTCTGCTTTGATATCGAAATAGCTGCCGATCCGTCGCGGCTCGAAATCCGAATTGTGACAATAGGCGAAACTGAATATGCCGTCCCACGCCTGAAACGCGGCCATTGCCGCAAGCATTGGGCACCCCTCCGCTCCGTAGGCATTCGGCATCGGGTGATTGTATTCGCTGACCGTGTACGCCATGCCGGCCACTCGTCGCACGGCCAGGCTTGCCAGTGTCCCTCCAGGCGAATTCACCAAAGCCGCGTTGTTGACGTACCAGTTGCGGCGATCCCATGGACGGCCGGGGAATCGAGGATGGTGCCAGTAGGAATGGGCGTCGATGTAATCGAGTTCAGCTTGAATACGCACGGGGCTGTAATTCAGTTGAGTGCCGGAAACGATCGACTGCACGCCCAGTTCGTCCTTCAGGTACCGATACATGCCCCACCAGTACTTGCGCTCCGTATCCCACATGAAATCAACGAAGTCGCGTCGCGCCGATTCGGTCAGTCCCATTTCGCCACGACGCAACACGGGAACACTGTCGTCCTCCAGGCGTTGATCTGGCTCCAGCCCGATGATCCCACCGGGCCGTAGCGACACATTGGCAAACTCGTAGGTGCCAGGCACAAGGCTGGTGAACGTGACACGTGCCTTGGGATCGTCTTGTGTGGCAACAAAGGTGAAGCGGTGCCGTTTCCATTCGGGGCCGACTTCCGCACTGGTCGACAAACCCAGCCGCTGCCACGGCTCGTGGGACATCATGCAGTTGAGGCTGATTCTCCGTTTCTTGTCGGATCGCAAATAGCATGCCAGCGTATACGGCTCGTCCTTCTTGACGGGGAATCCGGACTGCGAAAACTGCGGCCGCCATGACTCGGTGCCCCCGCGCGTGACCACCACTCGCAAACACCGCTGGCTGTCCGGCCCGTCCGATTCGACGGACCATTCCACTTGAGTTTGTTCGTCGCGTTCCATGTGCCATGTGCTGCCAGGCGGTTGCGTGAAATCGCCGTTCCGGAGCAGTTCTTCGCCAAACGGTTTCGACCCGACATTCCAGACTGCACGCAGTTTCTCGGTATTGCCATGCCTATCACGGAGCCACTCGTTCCATTGCTTGCGGAATGTGGTCGCATAGGGTTCGGGCAGCGTATCCAATTGGCGACGGCTCCACTGATTGAACAGCGCGTTTTCGTTGTTGATTTCGACAAACGCCACGGCTGGATCGCGCGTGTACGGGATCTTGGTGTAGGCATTCACGTGAGTCAGCAGATCACGCGCATACTTCTTCTGCAACTCGATCATCTGCGGCTCGAAGTTATCCAGGCCCTTGTCATACTTCGGGCGTTCGTCGCGAGCCACGAACCCTTCGGCCGGCCCAAACCATCGCGATACGTGCAAGTTGATATTCGTGTAGATTCCGTGTTGTTTGAGTTGATAGATCAGGTAATCGAGCCGCTCCATCCGTTTCGGATCAATCGTCAATTTGTCTGGGCTGTCGCCCCAAATGGACCTGGAATCCATGTGATGCAAACGCACGCAGTTGATACCGAACCGCGCCAGTCGAGCGGCAACTCGCTCAGCCTGTTCGTGTTCCGGAAAACAAGCATCGAAACACAAGTTGGTGGCCAGGAATCGAATCGGTCCGGCGTCGGTGGCCAAATGGCCGCCCTCGGTCCGAACAAAACCGTTCTTGCCCGCAGGCCGTTCGAGCCAATCGGAGACGTTCACCGCATTGTCTGGCGCGTCGTAGGAAATGACGAAAGGAAACAAAGGGGCGTCCGCGGCATTCGTGGTTACGACAAAGAGCATCGCCACGGTGGCGACGAGTGAGATCCGTTTGTTCATGGTGCTAGTCCTTCGAGTGGTGTCCCAGTAGCCAACAGGCCGCGTGCCAGCTACACAATCATTCCGGCAGCGGGTTTTGCGAAAGTAGGCGGAAGCCAAGCAGCCGTACGGACAACAATGTTGCGGTCATCGTGATGGCAAAGGACATGATGGTTGCTGCGAATCCGAATATTTCCCAGAACGATATCCTCCCTTGTTCCAGAATGGCAACCACGGCCAACGTGACACAGACCGCGAGGGCTACGTAACCCGCAAGGCCGCTCAGCCACCACGCTAGACGACGCGCACGGAGCGTCGACCAGACGATAGGCAATGCGCTGATCAAACTAGCGCCTGCCGTCGATGCACAAGTGATTGCCAAGACCATCCAGAAATCGGATGCTGACTCGTTTGTCACAGAAGCGGCTGCCCGTGTGGCAGCCAGGGCCACCGCGACGAACGTGGTCCCGGCGAGCAGTTTTCGGATCGTCAAGGGAGACAACGCTGGTTCGGTCTCCGGCCCGACAACGAACTCGCACCGCCACGCGAATACGAAGCGCACGATCCACAGTGGAATCTGAATAGAAAGGTAGACGATCGGAAAACACAACAGGACAACAAGCAGATCTCGTTGCTCACGCTCGTTGAGTTGGTTATCCGAGACAGCCCAACCCAAGGCCCAAACCGCGAACAGCAGGACGGCAAATCCAATGCTGACCGCAATCCGCAGAGGGAACGGGCCCGGGCCGATTGCGCCCCCGATCGCTACTAGCCCTGTGGCCGCGCAAATCACACCAAAGCACATGTAAACGAAAAACGCTCCTGCGTCGTCCGGGCGGAGCACGTCCATCAGCGGGACGACGGCGAAGCAGCAAACGACGGTGAAACCTATCGCCAACAGCAAAGGAAGAACGCGCAGCGAGATCAGTCGATCGGCAAGCGTTTCAGGCGGAAGAACCGCATCTATGATTTTGGGCGGTACGTCGGTCATCGTTTCCGAATACAAGACTCGAGCAATGGTGCTTGGCACAAAATAACCCCACATCCTTCTCCGCGAAGGCCGGGGCGTGTTGGAGTCTATCGCTCTTGCGTTTGGTGGTCAAGAATCTCCGTCTTTGGTGTGAGGGAGTCATGTCGCGGTGGCCGAGGAAAAATGCGAGTCCCGGAATGGTCCCTTGTTGTTGTCTTGAAGGCAAAACTCTATCCTGTTGCACAGATCGCGAATGTTGCGAATTCCCCTTTTTCTTCTTCTTTCTAAAGTTGGAGTCTCGTCATGATTGCTGAAGCTCTCGTCACGAAATGCCGTCACTTAGCGTGGTTAGTCCTGCTCGGGGGGCTCGCCCCTTGCGCGTCCTTGGCCGCTGACGCAATCGATATTTCGTATGTACCAATAAACGCTATCGGCGCGGCGATTGTGCACCCACAGCGTTTATCCCAGACGCCGGAATTGGAGCTTGTTCCGTGGGAGGTCATCCAAGCGACGGCCCAGAACGAAGTGGGCTTTGATCCTCTGGCTATCGAAGAGGCGATCGCTTTGGTGGCGGCCCCAGCTGGCCCAGCGCCGCCCGACTGGGGAGCGATCCTGCGTTTCAGCCAGCCGCAGCAGTTGGCTGACAAGCTGACGGAAAACACCGAGGAAGCCGCTATAGACGGCACAACGTATCTCCGTGGAATGGGGCCGGATATGCCGTGTTTCTGTCTGGTTGATGGTAGCACGCTGCTGGTCGGATCCGAGGCCATGCTGCGCGAGATGATCACCGCAGGTGACGGAGCGAGCCCGCTACGCGAAATGCTCGCCGCCATCCCAACGAAGAATGATGTTACGGCAGTCCTGGCTTTCAGCCCGATCCGCGAACTGGTCAAGCAGGCATTGACCCAACTGCCCGAACTGCCGCCGCCGTTTCAGCCGCTACTCGATGTGCCCGACCAGTTGGATTCGGTGACGGTCGCGTTGAACTTTTCTAGGGAGCGTCCCAGTGGCATCAAACTCACCGCCACCGATGCTGCAGCGGCCGAACAACTGGAAACGACACTCCGACAGTCGCTGGCCATCGGAAAGCAGTTGCTACTGGGCCAAATGATGCAGTCCATGCAAGACGATGATGATCCAACCGCGCAGGCCATGGTGCAGTACCTGACGCGCGTGGCCAACAGCATCGAGGCCAAACTGCAACCCAAACGAAACGGTAAGGACCTGGTAATCACGGCCAGCGCGGACTACGCCACGACCGGAGTGATGGTTGCCCTGTTGCTGCCTGCCGTACAAGCGGCTCGCGAAGCAGCACGCCGTACTCAAGCGTCCAATAACCTCAAGCAAATCGGCGTTGCCATGCACAACTACCACGACGCGTACGGAAGCCTTCCACCGGCCGCCAAAGTGGACGCCGAAGGCAAACCGCTCTTGAGCTGGCGGGTACACCTATTGCCGTTCGTTGAAGAGGCGAATCTGTACGACGAATTCCATCTGGATGAGCCCTGGGACAGCGAACACAACAAGAAGCTGATCGAACGCATGCCCCTGGCCTACCGCAACCCGAACTTGCCGGTGGCCGATTTCAAGACGAACTACCTGGCCGTTACCGGCGAAGGCACGGCATTCGGCGGCAAAGAGGGTACGAAGTTCCGCGACGTGATCGACGGGACCAGCAACACGATTATCGTCGTGGAGGCAAACGCCGACCGCGCCGTGATCTGGAGCAAACCCGATGATCTGAAGTTCGACCCACAACAGCCGCTGGCAGGACTTGGCGATCTGCGTCCCGGTGGTTTCCAGTCGCTACTCATGGACGGATCTACCCAATTCATCGCCAAGACGATTGACCCCGCCCTCCTGCGCGCCTTGATGACAATTGCTGGCGGCGAAGCCATCCCGCGCGGCGGGTTTTGAGCATGCGCCTGGGCGAGCGGCGAAAGAGAAATCTCTCGTAGTAAAACTCGACATGAGTTTCGGTGACCAGCCGAAAGTCTCGGCGGCCTGTTGATTTGGTCGAGCATCGAGAATTCGGTTACAACATGTAGGTCATGCTGTGCATGACGATACCACGTATTGCGTCAGGCACAGCCTGACCTACAAAACTGGCTCTAGCAACGTTCTTGCATCGCAAAAATGGGTTTTGTCATGACAATGAAAAGTCTGTTCTTGCTCGTCGTGCTTTCAACCACCATTCTGTGGCAAACGGGTCCGCTGGCGGCGCAAACGGAGACGGCGCCAAACGCCAAACAGGAATTGAAGAGTCTCGATCAGCTTGGCAACAAGTCTGAACATCTGGAATGGCTGCAGGACGCCGGCTTCGGCATGTTCATCCATTGGAGCGTCGATAGCCAGCTCGGCAGCGTCATCAGTCATAGCATGGCCGGTGCTTCGAAGGAATATCTCGACTGGTACATCGACGAACTTCCCAAGACGTTCAATCCCAAACGCTGGGACCCGAACGAAATCGCTGCGCTGGCCAAAGTGTGCGGTATGAAGTACGTCGTGCTGACCGCCAAGCATCACAACGGGTTTTGCCTGTGGGACACGAAGACGACAGACTTCAAGATCACGAACACGCCGCATGGCAAAGACATTCTGCCCGAGTACGCTGCGGCGTTACGCAAGCACGGTCTGAAGGTCGGCCTGTACTACTCGCCGGAGGACTTTGCGTGGCTGTACCGGCACGGCCACACCGTCTGCCGCCGGGGGCCGAACCTGCTCGATCCAGACGAGGACCCGAAATACCACGATTTTGTCCGGCGACAGGTCACAGAGATGTTCAGCAACTACGGTACGATCGACATGCTGTTCATCGACGGGATCGGCATGGGCATCACCAAACAAGTCTGTTGGACACTTCAACCCGATTGTCTGATCACGCGCGGGGCCATCGAGACGCCCGAGCAGTTCGTCCCCGGCCGTCCTCCCAAAGGGCCGTGGGAATCGAACATGACGATGGGCACCCAGTGGCAATACAAGCCGACCAGCGACGAATACAAGTCGGGGACGCGGATCATCGAGATTCTGATCGAGACGCGGGCCAAAGGCGGATCGTTGATGATGAACATAGGCCCGAAACCCAACGGCGAACTGCCGATCGAGCAGGAATCGCGGCTGCGCGAGGTCGCCCTTTGGCATGCTGTGAACGGCGAGGCCATTCACGACACGCGCCCGTGGGTGGTGTCGTGCGAAGAAGATGTCTGGTTCACTAAGAAGAAGGATTCGGACACGGTGTACGCGTTTCTCACACGCGTTCCTGACTGGAAACGAGGGGATCGAAAGGAGTTCCGGCTGCAGTCGGTCGAGGCCACCGGCGAGACCCAAGTCAACGTTCTGGGTCATGCCGGCGAGCTATCCGAATACGATCCGAATCGCGACGTCACACCGCAATTTGAACAGACCACGGATGGATTGGTCATATCCGTTTGCCGTGCCCAGCGACTGTACAACAACCACAAATGGCACAATCCGATTGTAGTGAAGCTGGAACATGTGAAGCCGGCCTTCGACGTGCCGCCGTATGCCGAAACGGTCCGAGCCACGGCTGGCAACGACGGAACGGTCGCGTTCGAAGGAGAACTGCTGGAACTGGCCGGCGAACGTCAGGTGGAGGTCGGATTCGAGTATCAGGAGTACCTGGGCTTTGCCGAAGCCATGTACAATACAGCTTGGACGCGAACCAAGTTGTCGTCAATGAGCGATGTGGGGCGCTTCCGGTTCGAGGTGAACGACTTGAAGCCCGGCACCGAATACCAGTACCGGGCCATCGTTCGTCACCCCAAGATCACCATGCGAGGCGACCACAAACGGGTTCGCGCCAAGTAACGGGAACTCCATGGATCTCGACGTTCTCCAAGGTTGATGCAACAGGACCGTAGGACGGACTTCCAAGTCCGTCCATAGTTGGCGAGAGGGTCAAATGAGCCAGTTCGATCAAACCGATCAACCGTTTGACGCGCACCGACCGCCTTTGTCACCGCCGTCTGGAAACTCTGGAACCGGTGCTAGGAATGTCCCGTTGGCGATCGCGTGGGCCATCCTTGCAGGAACCGCTGGCGGATACGCGTGTGGACTTGCCATCAACACCAGATTTGGCGAAATCGGAAGCGCATCGCTCTGGGCACTAGGTGTACTTGGAGGCTTTGTGGGCCGGAAAATCATAACGGCCCCCAGTCGTCTGGTCGGTTGGGTCCTCGTGGTTGCCTGCGTGTGTGCCCTTGTCATTGCCGAGACGTGTTGGATTCACTGGAATATCGAGCAGGGGCGGGAGAGTTTGTGGACGGCCTTCACCTTGTTGCCGAGATTCGTCAAGCAATTCCAACTCTCAGCGCTGTTCGCGGCAATCTTCACTTGCTTCGGCGCGTCGTCCGCGTACCGAGCAACCGCCGTTCGCTACCGTCTTGTGGCGGTCGAGGATAGATAGTCACGGAGCGAGCCCCTTGTGGTGTTGGGACTGATCCGATGGAAGACATCATCATCCCTTTGTTGAAGCTCTGTCTGCTATTGCTGTGGCTCGTACTACTGCCGCTAGTCCTTCTAGTGGCTACCCCGTTCGTGCTCTTACTGCCACGCAAGGACGACTCGCGGTCGTTCCTTTCTGTTGTTCTGCGGCGTTACTGGAGAGTGATCTGGATTTGGAGCCTGTTTGGCGATGCATCCGATGTCGATGTTCCCAAACCATGACGCCATGCTCGCGATCAATTCGAGACTCTTCCGAGATGTAGGATCGCGGCGAGTGCTCCGCCTTGGCGTATTGCACAGCCTTTTCCACACGCGACGAGAATGACATCGCTCGGCGGTTATGTCTGATCACATGATGACACGTGTGCGTCCGTACTCGGGAATCGTGACCAGATGCCTTCAAGTTGGCGATACGTATTAGCGTGTGCTGTCCGCCCTCATTTGTCCGAACCGCTGCAATCCCAAAGGTCTGTGATGATAATCCGGCTTCTTCCCATCTCGTTGACCTTGTTGCTTCTAGTGTTCGGCCCCATCAACGCTCAGGAGCCGACTTGGACCTTCGGTGCTGGCGCCGTGATTCTGGAACGGGGAAATCCGGAGTCATTGCCTTTCGGCGGTGGCGGCGCGTTTGACTTCGATTTCGAAGGCGGTGTGGAGGCAAACCTGGTTCGACAGTTGCGAAACGGCAACGACCTGGAATTGCGGTACTTCGGCATCAACCATAGGGCAGGGCCGTTGACGGTGGGCCAAGACACTGCTGATTACGCCTCGAAACTGCACAGCACCGAGATCAACCTGCATCACCCGCACAACGAATGGCTGACGTGCCTGGCGGGCTTTCGTTGGGTGGAGCTAAGAGACGAAATGACGATTATGCCTTTTGGAGCCAGCGGCAACGTCGACAATCAACTGTACGGATTCCAGATCGGCGCCAAAGGGACACTTTGGGATCACGGCGGCCCGCTGCTGATCGTCTCGGGGCTCAAAGCGGGAATCTATCACAACGGTGCTGACGCGAACGCCCAGATACCTGATTTTCCCAGCTTGAGCGCTTCAGAAGATCATACGTCCTTTCTGGGCGAACTCGACATAACTGGTTCGCTGCTGTTGACCCAGCGTTGTTCGTTGCGCGCCGGCTACCAGTTCCTTTGGATCGCCGGAATCGCCGAAGCGGACCAGGGCGCGTCCATCCAGGCTGGCAACGCCCTGGACATGAGCAGCACTGCGTTCTATCACGGTGCGTTCGTCGGTCTTGAGGTAACTCATTGATCGACCACACAGAGTGGACAAATCTGAGGCTCTGAAGAACCACCTTATCTTGCCTGCGGTGGCCATATCCTAGCCCGCCCTTTGCGAATCGCTCACCGACGGTGCGGCTTGGCTCGAATCTGGTACAATGGCCAGCCGTTTGGATTCAGTCCGCCCGGGAGCCAAGAAACCATGGACATTGGCCGCTGTTTCAATGAGGCGTTGGAGGTCTATAAGCGGAATCTCGCGCAGTTGGTGGTGGCGGCGTTCGTGTTTGATTTCCTGTCGCTGGTCTCGTTGACGATCCTGATGGGGCCGCTTATGGGCGGATGGTGTTTGATGACTGTCAATGCCATCCGACGCAAGGATAAGTTCGTCGATCTGGGGGATTTGTTTCGCGGATTCGGCAAGTTCTTCTCACTGTTCGGTCTGCTCTATGTAGGCGCTATACCGATCCTCGTCGGGCTGGTACTCGGCATCGTGCCAGGCGTGCTGCTCATGACGATTTGGATTTTCTGCTTCTTCCTGGTCGTTGATCGCGACGAGGGCATCTTCTCGTCACTTGGCCTCAGCAAGAGAATTGTCACCGCCAGCGGCCTGGGCAACTACCTGCTGCTGGTGATCATCGTCACGGCCATCTCGATAGCACCGTGCGCCATCCCCTACGTGGGATTCATCATCGGCTGGTTCCTCATGCCGATCGCAATGTTAGTCGAGGCTGCGGCGTATGTTCAGGAGGTAGATGAGAAGAAACCTCCGATCATCACGAAGCCGATGGTGTGAAACCGAAAAGGAGCCCAATAGTGAGACGCCTAAATCCGTTCATCTTTTCTTCAATCGCGATGGTGGCGATTGCTGCACAACGTTGCCAAGCCAACGACACGCAGGAACAGGAAGTCCGCGAACTTGCCAAGAAATACATAGGGATGGTGCGTACCGACAATCCGACACCGTTGGATGCCATCGGAGAGATGCTTGATAAGGATTTCATTCAAAGCACGTCCCACGGCACGGTAGTACGAGGAAGAGAAGAGAATCTGCGCTGGAACAAGAAGGCCGTGGACGAGATTGACGAGTTGTTTTCCCAATTCGACTTCAAATTCGACGTTCAGTCGGTACGCGTGAATGTGGATGCAGCACTGGTCTTTGGAAAGCTCATACTGTTCGGCCAACTCAAAGATGATCGCAAGTTCGAGCGTCAGATTTGGGAGACCATCGTGTTCGAGAAGAAGGACGGACACTGGAAGATGGTCCACGAACATTCAACGCGGGCGCGGCCCGAATAGAATGTCGTCGCAGCCGAACCAGTAGGTACTATCCCAGTGCCGTCGCAGTACGGTAAAATACGTTGGTGCTGTGCGATCCGTAAAAAGCTCTGAGTTCACTCTCTAATGCCCAACACAAGCCGAACACCCGAATTGCGACAAGGCGTCTTCTTTGACATGCGACACGAGGGGTGTCGAATCATTGTCGGCGATGCGATCACAGAATTGCGTCGGATGGAGCCCCATCTCTTTCGGTGCTGCGTAACCAGCCCCCCTTACTGGGGGCTTCGGGACTACGACATCCCTGGACAAATTGGTGCTGAGGAAGACCTGGATGAGTATGTCGCCAACCTTGTCTCGGTGTTTCGCGAGGTCCGACGCACGTTGACAGACGATGGGACACTTTGGCTCAACGTCGGGGACGCGTATACCAGCGGGAATCGACGATGGCGAGCCACAGACAAGAAGAACCCTGCACGGGCCATGAGCTACCGCCCTCCAACGCCGCCGGGCTTGAAACCGAAGGACCTTATCGGAGTGCCCTGGCGAGTTGCGTTCGCACTGCAACAGGACGGTTGGTACTTGCGGGCGGATGTTGTGTGGAACAAACCGAATTGCCAACCGGAATCGGTCAAGGACAGGCCGACGAAATGCCACGAGTATCTATTCCTGTTGACCAAATCAGAGAGATACTGCTACGACTACGACGCCATCAAGGAACCTGCGAACGGAAAGCACAATAGACGGAATCGTCGCAGCGTTTGGAGCGTTAACACGGAGGCGTACGAAGGTGCCCACTTCGCCACGTTCCCATCTGGACTCGTGGAGCCCTGCGTATTGGCGGGTTCACAACTGGGCGACGTAGTCCTCGATCCTTTCTTCGGCTCGGGCACCGTGGGCGAAGTCTGCGGGAAATTGGGGCGGTGTTTCACGGGGATTGAGCTGAAACCGGAATACGCGGAGTTGGCCGAGCGCCGTTTGGGCTGGAGGGCCTGATGAACATTCCGGAAGACGAGCGAGTGCAATTCCCCGTCTTGCCTCCCGATTTGCAGGTATCCTTCTATTATCGACTCAATGCTATCCGCGGCACGTACCTCCGAGATGCTCTGAAGTCGACGGTATCGAACGTCAATCTGAGCGAACTCGATCAAGAACTGAGTGATTATGTTTCAGCAGATCGCCTGACGTGTGTCGCTTCTTTCGGCTTGCGCGGTGAGGTGTTCTTTCCCGTGCCCTTGCTGATTCGAGAATCGCCATTTCTGCTCGGTTACTATCGTCTTCTGTACGGTCTCTCTCAGAAGGAGTTCTACAACAAAGGACCGTTTGGACGTTTCAAGCGACTGGAGGACAGCGGCGAATTGCCCGAGCGTCTGACACCACTGATGGACGCACTTTGCCGAAGTCTGGTCGAAACTGGTGGTAGACTGATTGGTGGTCTGGACGAGCTGTCGTTGGATGTCGCTCATGAGCTTCAACTACTGACGATTGGACCGCAACTGCGCGGCAGCGAGAATACCCGTATTGGCGAGTCGGCCGTCCAGACAGTGATGGAACTCATCCTACGAATCGTGAAACAGCACGTCAGGGAACAGACGCAGCGATCCATCCGCATCGAAAACGCCGCGCGACGTCCCGTGTTGATTGAGTTTTCGAGCGATCCTGACGTGCTGATCACAGAGAAACTCCAGTCCGGTGTCCGGTACATCCTTTCCATTGAAGTGAAAGGCGGCTCCGACGCTTCAAACATTCACAATCGGTTGGGTGAGGCCGAAAAGAGTCACTTGAAGGCAAAGAAGTTTGGCTGCACCGAACTCTGGACAATCGTTCGCGTCGATGTACCTACTGAAGTAGCCCAGCAAGCTTCACCGACAACGACCAGTTTCTTTCACCTCGACAAGATCTCCAATCGGCGTTCGCGAGAATACAGGGAGTTTCGACAGGCACTGGCATCGCGTATCGGGATTACGATGTAGCAAGCCGGGATTAGTTTGACGTTCCGTCCGTAATTGCCACGCAATCATGTCGGCGGTGAACTTACGTGCGAAGCGCTTCCAGCCGCGTCGCGCCGCCTTTACCGCGTTTGCCTGGGTCGTAGTACTCGTAGACTTGGGCATCGGGTACGGTGACTTTGACGGGCATGGTTGCGCGGAGACGGTAACGGAGTTCAAGGGAATGGCCCGGATCGAGGCGACGCAAATACACGATCGCTTGACGTGCTGTTATCTGGTACTTGGCGATCTTCTGCGAACCAACCAACTCGTCCAACTCGCCCGGGTCGATGGCAAAACCGCCTGGGATGGGCAGGTCCAGGATCACCATCGGCGCGGCTGCGTCCATGTTGTTGATAACCGCGGCCGTGGCCGTGACCGTTTCGTCCACATCCAGACGCTGGCGGTCGTACGAGATAT
The DNA here is from genome assembly GCA_964617665.1 of uncultured Pirellulaceae bacterium. Classification (GTDB taxonomy): domain Bacteria; phylum Planctomycetota; class Planctomycetia; order Pirellulales; family Pirellulaceae; genus JADHUC01. The sequence goes on along the minus strand of CAZUAH010000083.1, from coordinate 7,304 downwards.
CGACTGACAATGGCTCTTCCGCGGTATCCGCTGCAACGGTCTCCTTCGGCTCTTCAACGTAATAACGGTACGTGACCTGGTACGTCGTAGCTGTGTCGGTCCGGTCGGCCAGTTGAAGCTGGTAATCGTTGTCAGGCTTGAACAGGTCGGACAGATTGACTTGCTGCATCACGTCTGCCTGGTCGACCGGAATCACAATCTCGCGGATCGTCTCGCCGCCCCAGGCGATGTCGATCTTTCGCTCCTTTTCGCCACCCAGGGCCGCGTCGGTTCCCTCCAACAGGGCCTTCAGTGAAAGGACGGTTGCCTGCGTCGAGTGCCATGTACCCTGCGGGTCTTTCTGCTCGACGAGCCAGGTGAGCGCTGCACGAGCGGTGCCCGGATACTGCCCAGCGCGGAGCAGGACCAACGTGGCCATGGCCGTGGTTTCGACGTTGCCTGCCTGGCCCGATCCATAGAACGTGGTTCGTCCGCCGGGTGTCTGTTCCCACCATGTCTGCTTGCCGTCCTCGCTCGTCTTCTTCATCGCGTCGAGCCGTGCGAGATACGAGCCAAGTTCGCCGTGGTTCGGGTCGATGCCTGCGATCGCGTTTGCCGTGATTGCCAACAGGTACGGATCATTGATCGAGTCGGGTGAGTGGGCGAGCATGAAATTTAACGTCGATCGAGCTTCGTTTGATGCATTGCCATCGCCGAACACGGCCCAGGCGATGTAGGCCGTTGCGGCCAAGTCGAGATCGCCGCCGCGATTGACGCTGCCGGCCAAGCCGTCGTTTAGCATGTTGGCCTCGTTGGGCCACGAGCCGTCCGGTTTGCGTTGGGCCAGAAGCCAATTGCGAGTCCGTTCGATCAGCCGCGGATCAACGTCGTGGACCTTCGCCATGTCTTGAAATTCCATCAGGCCATAGGCGGTCAACGTGCGGTTGGCCGGCGGGTTGCCAAACCAGTCGAAGCCACCGCCGTCCACCTCGAAGCTGACCAGCCGCTGATAGCCCGTGTGAATATACTGCCGGGCCTTCGCCTCGATCTGTGGAACGCTCTTTTTCGTCCGCTGCAGGTAGTCCAGGGCCAGAACGTTCGGGTACGTGGTCGACGACGTTTGCTCGAAGCAGCCGCCAGGCATTCGGAAAATCGCGTCCAGCCCTTCGACCAACTGGCTGAAGCTGGACGGATACAGTTTGACAATCGCCCGCACGCTGCCGTCGATCGCGTTGTCCGGCACGGACAGAGTCATCTGGAATGGATCGGCTAGCGTGCCGCTGGCAACCTGCTCGACTCGCCGACCGTCCGGTACGACTTCGATTTCGCGTCGAATCGCGTCAGACGCGCCGGAGCCGATCGCAGTGACTTCGAGTTGATGGTTACCGACCTTGAGCACCTTGATCGGGAAGTTCAGCGAGCGAATCTCGCCAGGGCCAAGGTCGATGGCCAGTTCAGTTCCTTCTCCCGCGGGGAGAGGAGGAGCGGACTGGGGCTGTTCGTCCGCCGCGTCATCCTCCAACGGCCTGTACCAATCCGCGTCTTTCAGCGTCAGCTTGACCGTTTGCGGTTTGTCCAGGTAGTTGTATACAACGACCGGTACACCGACTTCGTCGTTGCGAGTGAGCGATACGGGCAGATTGAAATCGACGAAAAACGACTGGAAGACTTTGATCGGGAAGTCGGCGCCGCCCAGTTGGCCTTCGCCCGATATCGCACTGGTTGTCAATCGCCAAGTGGTAATCGAGTCGGCAAGATCAAGGTCCAGCGTCACGTCACCGTTGTCGTCCGTAATCAACTCGGGCTCCCACCGAAGCGTTTCCGGAAACCACCGGCGAACGCGAGGCGGTGCGGCCACATCAGCCGGTTCCGATGTTGCGCCCATGTCTTCCCCGTCAGACTCCATTGGTGCTTCATCAAGAGGGACCGCATCGGCATCGCCCGCCCAAAAACCCCTCTCCACGCCCGCCGCTTCGACCGCTGCGGCTCCGTCTGCGGCCTCCATCATGGGTGCCCTTGCGCCCATTGTCACGAACGTCAGGACCGCCGCAGCGGGAACGCAAACAACGCAGAACAGTGCCGTGCATACCAGCGCGGTGATCAGGAATGCCTTGGGATGGAAGATCCCGAAAGCTACGATGCCGGACAACAGCAGTGCGCCGGCCAACGATATCCACGCGATGGCTATGTGGAACAGGCCGGTGTTGCGCGACGCGTTCACAAGCCGAACCTTCTCCGGAAAACTCGCTGCTGCAAGTGTGAAAGGCGACGGATCTACCCCAACGGCTTCCGGTGCACCGGTGAAAAAGGCGGCCGGCAGAGCCTGCTGGCCCTCTACGTGATTGACTGTTTTCGAGAACAGTGCCTGCTCGAACTGCACTCGGTCAATAATCGGCAACTCGGTGAACAGCTCCGGCGACCAACCGGGATAGATCGTGTAGACCGGCTCCAATAGCTCCTGCTCCAACAGGAAGAAGGTCTGCTCCATCCCAGACTGTTGGCCCAGCACGGCGTAAACCGCCTCGTCGATCGCTTTCAGGCTGATCGCACCGGGGGCCGGCTCGCCATTAGGGTCGGTCAGTGAGAACTTGACTTTGGCCTTCGTGCCCGGACGATATTCATCCTGGTCCAGCGTTGCCTTGATGGACAACTGCCTTGCTTGCCGCACATAGACCGTGCGCGACTTGCGCACCGCCAAACCGTGGCTTCGGAAGCGGTAGGCACAAATGTCGATCGTCCCAAAGACGTCGGGCGGCAGGTCGAAGTCGTATTGGCCTCGGCCGCCGTCTATTCCGATCTCCTGGGTAAGGATCGTCTGCCCGTCTTTGATGAAATCGACGAAGACCGGCTCGACACCGCCGCCCAAGGCCACCAACTTCATCGTCTCGCCGCCGTTGTACACGGCCTTGTCGGGCCGAATCAGGAAATCGCCGTCGAACGATCCGCAGGCAAGGCGCACGTGCTCTCGGCCAACGCGGCCCTCGGAATCCGTAGCCGTGACCGTGATGCCGACCGTATCGGTCTCGGGAGTGATTTCGAACGAGGCGACGCCCAGTTTGCCGGTTTCGATCTCGGGCTGGCCATTGATCGTCAGTTGTGTTCTCGCCGGCCGACCGTCGGCATAGCTGGTGAAGACATAGATCGTGTTCGCGACGCCTTGGACCAGCGTGCCGGATTCTGGGATGATCTCCAGGCCGATGGGATTGACTGTGACGACGCGAGATGTGCCGGTCGAGTATTTCTGGTTGGCCGTGTCGGTTACCGTGGCGACGAGCATGAATCGGGCATTGCCATCGTCCTGTTCACGGCCGATCAGTTGCGTGGGCAAAGAGAATTTAAAATTGGCCTTACCACTGGCGTCAGTTTCCTCCGTTATCGACGCGATCGTTTCCAGCCCGATGTGCGGCGTTCGGACTTCGATCGCCACCTCGCCGCCGGCAACCGGTTTGCCGAAGAAGTAGTCGGCCTGGACGCTGCCTGCGACTTGCTCGCCTGGAGCGTAGAAGGGTTTGTCGAGCGTTATGCCGACTTTGAACTTGGGCAACACGTACTTTTCGACGGTAACCGTTCGGTCGCTGGTCGTCTGGCCGATGGTGCATTGGATCGTGTAGTCGCCCTCGATGATCTCCGTGGCCAGAGGACATTTGGCTGACGAGATGCCGAATTCGCTGGTCTCATCACTCTGCTTGAAGATAATATTGCCTTTCGGGTCGGTGATCGTGAACGTGACCTCGTGCTTGGCCAGCGGTTTCAGATCCGGTTTCTTCAGGGCCAGCGAACGGAGCAGTATTGTCTGTCCCGGCTGATACACTGGCTTGTCCGTACTGACCATCAAACGCCATTCGCGCCGAAGCTGAATGGGCTGCGTAAGGACTTCTTTGGCATTCTTTGGTTGTGCCGTTACGCGCAGCTCGTATTGTCCATCCTCCCAGTCGGGCAAATCGAATTGTGGCGAGACCGCGCCCCGTTCGTCCGTAGTCAGGCTTGCCAGCCGAACTTCCTGCTTCATGGACGGATTGTACAGCGCAAGCTGTACGGGTACGCCCGGCACGGGGCGCCCCGTATTGTGGTCCAACACAGCAACGCGTAACGACGCACCGCTGCCCGCCAGCAACTCGTTCTGCCCCAACAGGCGCAAGTCGTACGGGGAAGCCGTGAGACGGAAGTAGTACACGTTCAGGGCGGCGATGATCATCACCGACGCTGCCGTTGCCAAGAGTACCGTCCGGCCATAGTACTTGCGAAGCTTGTTGCGACGGGCCTCTTTCATGTCGATGTTCCCTACCGTTTGCTGAATCAGCCGTTCCGACGCCTCGGACGGGGCAACGGCCTGCATGGCCTCGTACCGCTTCTGCGCCTCTTCCAACGCGACTTTGCCGAGACGCGACGCTTCACAGTAGCGTTCGACGATTTCGGCATCCTCGGGCGAAAGCAGTCCGTGAACGTAGTCGTCGATGTAGTCGATCGGGTTTTCGTCCGGCTTGATCATGGCCAAGCTCCTTAGTGTTCAGTCGCGCAAGCGCGGCTCGAGGTATCTGCGGATTCCGGCCAGAGCATGGTGCATGTGCGAGCGTATCGTGGCTTCGCTTCGGCCGACAATCTCGGCAATCTCGGCGTAGGAAAGGCCGTTCCAGTTGCGCAAAACCACAACTGTGCGTTGTTGGGGCGGAAGTTGTGCGACGGCCGTGGCTACCAGATTTGCTGTCTCTGTCGCCACGGCGGTGTCCGCTGGCGTCGGGCCTGCCGCGACCGGCGCTGCTGCCGTCAATTCGTGTGGGGGAAGCACGTCCAACGGTCGCGTTCGGCGGAACGCCTCGCGACAGCGGTTCGTGGCAATGGCAAACAACCACGAACGGAAGGACCGCGGAAACCGATACGTCCGCCGTTTGACCCACACGGCAAGGAATACATCTTGGAACAACTCTTCAGCCTGGTGTCGGTCGCCGATCATTCGTTCGATGTAGGTCAACAAAGGGCTGGCATAGCGACGGACCAGGGTTTCGAGATGCTCTCGCCTGCCCCGAGCGACCTCGCCCATGAGCCGTTCATCCGACGCATTTGCTTGGTTCATGCTGGGCTCCCTTGTGCCTTTACCTGACCATATGCGCGGCGCGGGTGTTTCGTTGAAAAGAAAATCGTGTCTTTTCCGGGCGATCACGTTTCTCGCGGAGTCCGCGCCCGTCGAACAAGTGACACCACGAGAATCACGATCACTAGGAAGAGAACAGCCAGCAGCGCGAAACCGACGATAGCCGAGACAGCGAAGAACTCGATCTCCGGGACGGCGGATGGAGGTCCAAGACCGGCAATCGTGGCCGTGCGTTCGACCTCTTGGTCGGAAAGGAACCACATAACGCTCTGGTCGTCCGAGCGAATCAACGTCACCCGCTTAAGCTCAGCCTGAGCCAAAACACGATCCACGTGCGAGAATTTGACTAGGATGTCACCTTCCAATGTCGCCTGAAGTGCGTTTTCAGCGTCAGGCTCGACGGTCACGGTCTCCTCCTCGATCATGATGGGCTGTCGACCAAGATACCGCCACACGGTCGCCGCATCAGCCCTGCCGCCATCGTCGTAGTAGGTGTGCAGAACAAGCTGACCGTCGCGTTCGAGGTGGACCTGTAACAGTCGAGCAGCGGCTGCCGAATCACAACGAAATATGCCGATAAGGGCGAGAATGGCCGCAGAAAATGCCGCCGTTTTCAAATGCTTCGACTTCTTTCGCGTCGAGTTTTGCATATGCCGTTGACCTGACGTGTTCAATTGATTCACGCTGTTTCCTCCCACATCATATGCGCGAACTGAGGATTTCGTTGAAGGGAAACTTGTGAAAATCTTACCTTCAATCGGTAGATCTCCCAGCCGGGCGCCGCTAGTCTGTGCTTCATGCAAGGTCCAACTACCCTTGTGCTGGGCACCCGCAATCCTGGGAAAGTCGCCGAATTCCGTGCACTTCTGGCCGACTGTGGCTGGCAGATCGCTGATCTGGGCGATTTCCGTGACGTGGACGAAGACGGGGCCACACTGGCCGAGAACGCTCGGGCCAAGGCTGCTGGCTTCGCCAGCCAGCTTGGCCAGTGGGTGTTGGCCGACGATACGGGCCTGATGGTAGACGCATTGGGAGGCGCTCCGGGCGTGAAGACGGCGCGTTTCGCTGGTCGTGGTGCTACGGCGAAGGACAATCGCGAACGGCTTCTGGCAGAATTGGGAACTTTGCCTGCGGAGAAACGGACTGCGTCTTTCGTGTGTCATTTGGCCCTAGCCGACCCAGCAGGGCGGATCCTGGCCGAGGCAGATGGACAATGTCGCGGACGGATACGCTTCGAGTCTGTCGGGGACGGCGGTTTTGGCTACGACAGTCTTTTCGAGTTCGTCGAATACCATCGCACCCTGGCCGAACTTGGCGAGACCGCCACGGTCTGCTTGAGTCACCGCGCACGAGCCGTCCGATCACTGCGACCGGCGTTGGTTCGGATCGCGGGCACGAAGGTTGCCGCTCCGCCGCGCTAGGAATACTCGCCATATTCGCGTAGCGTTTCGACCATCGCCATGAAGTTTTCGGGCTTGACGGACGAGTGGATGCTGTTTGAACTGGACAAACAGTATCCGCCGCCGGGTGCGGCGATTTCGATTGTCTCGCGCGTGACTTGCCGGACTTCTTCCACCGGAGCCTGACTGAGCAAGTAGCCGCAGTCGATATTGCCGACGATGGCGATGCGGTCGCCGTATTTCTCTTTGATCAGGCCGATGTCCATACCGGCTTGGGGCTCAAGCGGGTTCAACCCGTCAATGCCGGAATCGATGATCATGTCGATCACGGACATGATGTTGCCGTCGGTGTGCTTGACCACGTAGGCGCCGGACTCGTGTGCGGCATCGACGCAGCGTTTCAGGCCCGGGAAGATGTACTCTTTGAAGTGGGCCGGTGACATCATGGTTGAATGCTTATCGGCGTAATCGTCGCCAAACACAACCACATCAACACCGGCGGCGATCATGCGCTGCATGGCTGGAATGTCGTAGCTCAGGCACACCTCGATCAATTCGTGGACAAACTTGGGATTGTCGATCATGTCCATCAGGAAATTGGTGGTGCCTCGAAGAAAGGCCGGATTGAAAAACGCGTCGCGGCAGATGGCGGTTACGACCTTCTTGCCCTTGAAATGTTCGACTACTTCGGGCAAATGCCCGAGCACGTCGTCGGCATTGGGATCGGGCGGGGTGTAGTGCTTCAGGTCTTCGTGTTCTTTCAGAGGTCCTTCGATCGGCACGGGCGTGCTTTCGGGCCCGAACGCGCGGATCACGCCCCATTTGTCGCGGAAAGT
>CAZUAH010000082.1:0-37061 GCA_964617665.1 uncultured Pirellulaceae bacterium | reverse complement strand
TGGTGGATGCGATTCTCCGCTCAAGCATCCTTTGGTGCCCGATACGGGCGGCCCTGCTTCCCATGGCGGCCGGTGCAACAGCTTGCATTCCGTTTGGCATGACAGACCTTTGGCCAATGTCCACGCTGTGCGCCTCAGCTTTTGCTGCAACGAGTCTCCTTGTCTCCACGGTGTCCTGCCTGGCGATGTACGGGTTCCGGCTGCGGTTCATCGCCGTATTCAGGGAAGGTATTCGGCCGACCGTGATTGCGCTCGTGCTGCTCGGTTGCGTGATCGTGCCGATTTGGCTGATCGCGATCAATCAAGACATACACAGTGAGTCCATATGCGGCATCAAGGAATTCGGAGCAAACCGAATATATATCTTTGGTAACGGCGAGTTGTCGCAGACCGATCGCTTGGTTGATTCTGCACCAACGATCAAGAACGTCATGTTCACGGAGAGTCTGAAATCCCAGGTTCGTCACCGAGATCGGACGGCGGAGGCTACGATCGTCGGTTGCTCAACTGGTGCCATATTCGAATCACATGAAATTGAAAGAGGTCGCTTCTTGACGGGCGAAGATTCCGAATCACGCAACAATTGTTGTGTATTGGGAGCTGGAATTGCGGAAACACTGTTTGGCCTTGAGGCTCCAATTGGCAAGCCACTGTTCATTGACAACGCCGTCCACGTCGTTGTCGGCACAGTGGCGCACTGCGACGCAGCGTCTGCGATCGTTGGCAGTATGGAGACCACGAATTACGACTCTCGTGTGTACGTCCCTTTAACTTCCTTCCGGCAGAGATACCTGAAGCTATCGAGCCCTGGCGAGAAAAATGGCAAGGGGAAACCGAGCCCTGTGTTCAGCCAATTGACATTGACGGTCGATAGCCCCACCCAAGTGTCGGAAACCGCAAACGCTCTCAGGAGCATGTTGCGCCAAAACGGGGACAATGACGGATTTGCGGTTGTAGCTCCCCTCGAGCTTCTGAATCAGACGAGCGAGACGTGGAAATGGATTGAGGTGGCCTTCACCGTGGTGACGTGTCTGGCCGTGCTGATCTTCGGCATTGGCATCATGCGAATCATGCTACGTTCAGTCAGGCCACTCGGTAGCGAACCAAGAGACGCGTCGTTCGGCACTCGGTGGAGGAGCGAGGGCGAACGCGTGCTGACAGAGGCCATGGTCCTCTCGGCCATTCTTGGCAAACTAGGAATCAGCGTCGCCGTTGTAGGCAAACCGGTGCTACTATGGGGGCTGGGGTGTATTTGGACCACCTTTCCCGCCCAGACCGCTCGAATGCTCCCGTTGATGCACGAACCGTCCCCTGAGATTGGGCTGGGCTCCGCGTGCGCTGCGTTTGGGCTTTCGATTGTGATCGGGATCACATTCGGACTCTATCCGGCGATCCATGCATCGCGATCCGATGCACCGGTCCGTACGGGCGACTAACCACAGGTCACCCGTCCCGATTGCCGTCGTGTGATGACGTTCCTCGAAAACCGAGTGAGCGGCTCCTTCTTTTCGCCGGACGGGGCGGGATCGGCGCACACATTTGAAGTCTCGGGACTCGTTGGACAGCCAAACGTCACGCTGCAGTTTTCGGGCCCAACGAACAGTGTGGCTTTTCCCGTCACGGCCTTCCGTTGTACTTGGTAGTTGTCAAACAAGCGAAACCAAGATCACCCACGAATCAGAAAGGCGAAGCGATGTCAACTCAAATTGTCCTATGTGATAACTGCGGACGGAACGTGATATTGAAGGCAGACGGAAGCTGCCCAAGCTGCCTACCAGCCGATATCCGGGAAAGCCCGCGTCGAAAACTGGCACGTTCGGAATCATCCCCGTCCGTGAAGAACAAATTCCGTATCGGCGCCGCGTTTCGTCAGGGATGGTCGACGTTCAAGGACGACCCGGGCGCTCTCATTGGTGGCTTTTTTCTCTGGACAGTGCTGGATTTGCTGGCCCGGATCATCCCAATATTCAGCATTGTGTATGTGCTGTTCATTCGTCCGGGCTTCTTGGGCGGTTTGTACCATCTGCTGATACGGGCGTCGCGGAGAACAGGGCCGAGAGTCGGCAACGTGTTCGGCGGGTTCCAGCGCTACGGCTCCTTTCTTGGCATCTACTGGGCGTTTATTCTCCTTTTCCTCGTGTCAGCGATCCCAACCGTTTTGGCAGTTGTCATTGTTGAAAACAGATGGTTTCTGAGCGAGATTCAGGTGCCGATCGCTCTGGGGCGGTGGATCGACGAAGTATTCCTCTTCGTTGTGGTCGCAGTCTCGGCGATTACGTACGTTTTTCTGCTGATCCGTTGGCAATTGGCTTGGTTCTTTGTCGCTGATAGCGGAGACAACGCTGGCCTTGCCTTTCGCAAGAGTGCGTTGATAACGCGAGGTACACGCTTGAAACTCGCGTATATGCTGCTCCTTTCCATCCTTGTCGGGCTGTCCGGCCTGTTGCTGTTCGGAATCGGTATCTTCATCACCGCACCCATCGCATGGTGTGCGGTCGCTAATGCCTACATGCAACTGGCGGATCGCCGATTCCTTGCCTCAGATACCAACGAGGCGAGCCCTGCGGAAGCTTCCAACGTCCCGATCATGCGGGTCCCCGACGACTGCAAGACTTCGCAGACCAGCCAGGAGACAAACTGCACCGAACAGGAATCCGCAACGTCGAACGTTCCTCCATGGAGCGGAATTGGCGCCTGAACAAATCGAGTATTACGACGATTGGAAAGCGGCCGTGTTGAGGGAGTTTGATGATGTCACCTTTGATGTATTGCCGCGGTACTACGAAATCGCACCACGAATCGCAAATGCCCCAAGGGGGAATGGCGAAACAAGGCGGTCCAACTCTTAGAAGCGATGTCGGCCAGACAACACGGCCAGCCAGCCCAACAAAGAGGACTTCGCGTCCCTCACCAGGAATCGCGTCACGGCCCTACGCTGTGCAGGTGGAGCCAGACGACTGTTTGAACCTCTACTGCAAGGAGAACAAGAATGATTCAGTCTGTAACACTTCGAACCCCCGTCGGCAGTATCTTCGGGATATTGGGCGTCGCGGCGTTGGTCGGCGGATCGCTCGCGGTCAACGACGGCCTGTTTGGTGGATTGTTTGTCGATCGGGCGGAATTCAACATCGGCGTTGTCGTGGCGACCGTCGGCTTCGCAATGTCAGCAATAGCGATTGGGTTACTCGCGGCGCGACGTCAACTACTCACTTGGTCGTGCTTGGCTGCATTGACAACTACGTGTGCCGCGTTTGGCTTCGTCGAAGCACGACGCAATGCTGAGCGGGAGGAATGGTGGTGCACGACGACAGAGGACGGAAATCTCGTGATGTGCCGCCCCATCGAGAAGAGCGAACCTGAAATCATCCGCGAGCTGGGCAAGTCCGAAGTCGTTCTGAACGACGATGGCAAGTGGCTGATCATGCCAGCGTCGGGAAAGAGGAGCCCGCGTTGGTACGAGACCGCTGCAAGCGTGTACGTCAGTACGGACGAGGGCCCGGAGAAGATATCAGTCCCCTACAAGTTTGTCGGCCCCAACGCAGGTTCGTAGACGCCCCGTCGTACACGATTGGCCGACGTGAACATTCTCTGCAACGTAACCTCTGTAGCAAACCGGCTGTTTCCCGTCACGGGCGCCCGTTGTACTTGGCAGGTGCCTTCCAACAGATGAATTGCGCAGGCAAACAAGAGGAAGAGGGTCATGACAATCGGAACAGCAACTCGGTCGGATGAGAGGTGCGCGGCGAGAATCGGCAAGTACTTCTTTCACCGCCACGCTTGGACGTGGGATGCGGAGAGGGCCCAGTTCATGATGGGCAGCCTAGTATTCGCGGAGGAGGGCGTCTACTTCATCGTGTTCGCCGAATTCCCACTCACTTGGGCCGGACTCGCCTCATTTGAACGGAACGTTGGATACGTCAGCAAGACGGTCGGTGGCCAACTGTTCTTCGGCCTCGCCTTGGGAGGACAGCGAAGAGATGCTGTCTGGTCGGCCCAGTCTCAAGCTAACGAACGTGAGACGCTCCATTTCGGCCTTTCGATCGACGAACGCGCGAATCGTGACGATACCGAAGTCCGATTCTTTCCTCGAGATTCGATCTGCGACGTGGAATTGGCCAAGTTGCCCGGGGCGGTGTGTTTCCGGAGTGAAGGGGTGGAACATGTCTTTTCATTCCGTCATCGAGTGGATCAACCGAGCCCAGAGGGCATGCGAGACTACTTCACAAGAAAGCTTGACCTACCCGGCGACTCGCGTTTCGACCACGACGTGATGGGCATACGGGACTATGATCTTGCGCCGCTTGCAGTGCTCGACAATGTGGTCGACGGCGAGTACGTGGGGCAAGCAGTAGATTTGATGAGACTGGCCGCCGACGACAACTACGTTAAGGGCTTCGCTAGGGTTGCGATACAGCTTGACAGATTGCCATCACAGTCCGTACCGATGAAACTCGCAAATCTGCCAGACTTGTTTGCCTCGCGCCTTCGTGACGAAGTGCGAAACTACTTGTGGGGCTCGCAACGTTGGAAGATTCTAGCATTGATCGCCTCGATTGTCCTTCTGTTGATTCCGACGGTCCTCTGCTTTCTGGGTGTTTGTCAATCGGGAGTGGACGATCCAGTTGCTGTGTTTTTCGGAATCTTCTTTGCGGGGGTTGTCTGCCAAGTGGCGATATGCAGCGTGATGCTTCGTCGGCTTCGACGACGGGTTGATCGTCTTCTGGAACCACTGCTCGTTGCCAGCAAATAGGTTCAGTAGCGAAGAATGACGTTATGCCCAGCGCACTCTACCCGCGACTCCACGTTCTCGGAGAGAAAGAAACGCGTCTTGTGTGGAACATCGGGGCGTGTCTTTCGAGTTCCCGCATGTTTCCCGTCACGGGCCTTCGTTGTACTTGGCAAACAACACTCGATCACAACGAAACGCACAGAAACTCGATTCCCAAAGACGAAAGGACGGACTAATGCTCTTGTCGCCAGAACAGTCGCGGATCTTCACACTCCTTATCCTGGCAGCTCTCGTTGGCTCTGGATCAGCCGGCATCCAACGAGCCCGCGGGGCCGAGGCAGTCTATCACGACGGCAAGGGAGCTTTCACTTTGAAGCCGCCCGCGGGATGGAAGACGAAGGGATTCCCGGACGATCCCAGAAGCAAGGTACGATTCGAGTCACCCGACGGACTGGCGTCGATCGGGATCATCGCCCGAGCAGAGGAAGCGAAGACGCTGGAAGAAACGTACGCAGAGAAAGACGACGTGGCCAAGGACTGGCGGCGGCAGATGCCGGATGGTGTATTCCGTGTTGCCAGGTCGATGCTTGGGAATCGACAGGTGGTCAAGGTGGACGTGCAACTGCCCACGGAGCACAAGCAAGTGATCTACTTCTTCATGGTGGGCGACCGCCATTTCAATCTTGGCTATTCCGCCATGTCTGCGGCCGAATTCACTACGCATGAAGCAACCGCGCTGGCGGCGTTAGCGTCCCTCAAGCCGCTTACCGAGCAAGGAGAACATACGGCCGACCAGATCGATGCTGGTCGTGTCGCGTCCGCCATTCGTCAGATCCAGATCCTGTTCAATACGGATGGCGTGTCTGCCGCAGAGAAAGCGGCTGGCGAACTGTATGAATCCGCGCCCGACAGTCCGTATGCCAAGCAGTTCCGCGAGGATCTCGTCCGCATTTCCCGCACACCCATCGCCTTTCTGTCCGGTACGCCGGGCCGAATGCGAATCTACACAGCTCGCGTGGACGGTGCCGAACTGCAAAGGCTGACTAGCGAACAGGCCATGGAGGACATGCCCACGTTCTCTCCGGACGGGAACCGAATCGCCTTTCGGTCGGAACGCGACGGCAACCAAGACATTTGGGTCATTGGTGCGGATGGCCGCAATCCCGTACGACTGACCGACAATCCGGACAAGGACTCTGGGCCATATTGGAGCCCGGATGGCTCTCGGATCCTGTACGCCCGCAAATCCCACGGCAGTTGGGGCTTGTGGTCGATGGCCAAGGACGGTACCGATCCGCGTGAGGTTCTGGCCAATGTGGCCGGCGGTGCCTATTCGCCCAATGGCAAGACGTTGGTATTCACACGAGGGCGACCGCTCCAGATTTGGACGGCCACCTGCGCCGGGACAGACTCACTGCAACTCACGACCAACTCCACGGCCTTCTGCAGTTCTCCCGTCTGGACACCCGACGGAAAGCACATCGCCTACGTGCGTATGACTAGAAGTGGGTGTGGCATTCACATAATGAGCCGCGACGGACGCGACGCCAGGAGGCTGGTGAACAGCCCCGGCAACAATGGCGGTCGCATGTCATTCTCCCGCGACGGCAAGTGGTTCACCTTCAGTTCAGACCGCGATGGCAGGATGCAGATTTATCTGGCCAACGTGGAAGGGACCATGGAGACGCGAATCCTGGAGTCTTCGACAAATCGGTTGACGGCCGACCTGGGGCCAACTGCCGAGGAGAGTCACCCGTAAGTCACTTGCCAGCGCAACCTGGCGCCGCGATTGTTGACCCCGTTGACGGTCGTGCTCTCTTCCCGTCAAGTTCCTGTGTTACATACCTAGAGTCCGTCAACCTTTTGAGCTCTACTGCAAGGAGAGCAGGCATGTCTCAGAACAAGACATCTAAAAGACTCAACGGCGGTTTTGCCGGGGGATCTGGCGTATCGGCGGCGATCGCCCAGATCCTGGAGATCGAGCATTGGCCGCGCCGGGAACTGACCCTGACGGCCCTTTCTTATTCACTCGTGCTGATTGCCTCGTGCTGCGGCCCCGAAAGTAAACACTCGCAGGATGAGCCCGAGTCGCCTCCATCTCTTGTGGGATCCTGGGTGGACGGCGAGGCGTATGAGTTCGGCTTTCGTGCCACCGAGACCTCAATCGAAGAGATCGACGACTGGAAGCTACGGGGGGACCAAGCGGAATATCGCCTGGACACGTCCCAGAAGCCCTATCTACTGACCATGTACTCTCCGAATGGTGACGGAGAGCCTGCCGACATGAGGTTGGAGTTCCTCGACAAGAACACGATTCGCATTACATTCCTGGAGACGGAGGAAACGGCGCAGTTGCCACCGGAGCCCGTCGTTTTTCACCGGTGGGAGGCGATCGAACGCAGAATCCGCGAAACGAAAGTCCCAAACACGACACCCGAAGAGTTCGTCAAGTCTCTACATACTGCGCTGCGGGAGAAAGACGAGTTGGCTTTCGCTTGCCTGTGCGTCGATAAGGAAGATTACTTGGAATGGGCCGTGGCGACGTCCGGGCCAGCCGAGGAGTTGGAACGCCACAAGCAAAGGGCCGAGGAGGAGTACGGCAGTCTCAGCAAAAACCCTGGTCAGCGGCTTTCACGCTTTCGAGAAGTCGTGGCGCAGGCGCCTTGGACCGAAGTCCGACTCGGCAAGATCATCTCGAAGCCGGTGACCGACAATCGGGGCCGCGTACTTGGTTTTGGCATGCTGCGGGTGGAATGTGAATGTGGCGATAAGCGGTTCATACTAGCCGTCGATGACGTGGCCAAGACGCCATCAGGTTTCAAATCATTCGAGCCAAGCGGCGCATTGCATCTTGAAAGTCTTCCGGATGACGAGGGCCACTTTGGCTATCCCATACAATGGCCGATACGCGGCAATCAGTAACCAAGGGGCGTGCCTTCTGCCGAGTTTTCAAGAATCCTACTCGTGTGCGAATCAGATCAAAACTCTGAAGCGTCTGCTCTACACACGAGGGCTGTTGCGATAGGGCTCGGGGCTTCCGGCCCGCAGAATCGTGCCGGACGAGAAGTGTGGGGCGCTGGGGTGATCTGGCAAGCCAACGTGCCCGCCGTTCAAACGATGGCATCCAGGTCTACAAGGCCGTTCAACTCCTCCCTCGCCTTTGTAAGCACTCGCGCTTTTGCGTCGAGGACCTCCTCTTCGGTCAATCCGAGCTCTTTGCCCACGTCGGCCGATTCGCGGTTGTCGAAGGTCGCCAAGCGGAAGGCTTTCCAAGTGCGATCGTCAAAGCTGTCTTTTATGGTCTTCCACTTCACCTGAATGACGGTCTCCCGTAGCCTTTTCATCTTGACCGCTTCCGCTTTGCCGACCACTGCATCCAAGTCCAGAAGCCCCTCCAAATCTTCCCGCAGCCTTGTTAGCACTCGCGATTGTGCTTCGAGGAGCCCGTCTTCGCTCATGCCGAGTCTTTCGCCCACATCGGCCGGTTCGTGCTTGTCGAATATCGGCAGCCAAAAGGCTTTCCAGGTGCGATCGTCGAATTCGTCTTCAATGGTCTCCAGCGTCTGTAGAATGATGGTTTCCCGCAGCATCCTATTCACTCGCCACTTAACTTTCCGCACAGCAGTTGTCTCTATGCCAAGCTCATCGGCTACATCGGCGGCTTTGCGATGGCTGGTGTTTATCAACTGAAAGATCCTCCAAGTACTCTCTTCGAGTTTGGGCCGAATGATCTTCAACGCATGCTGATAGATGGCCCACAGCCGGTCGTTTTCGATTTGGCTTTCCACCTGACCCACAGTTTGTGCAAGGTCGTCCAACAAACCGACCGGGATTTCACGGTCGTGAGAACGGAAGTAGTCAATGATCCTATGCTTCGTTATGGTATATAGCCAACGCCGGAAGTCATCGCCTGTCCGGCAGCGGTCAAACTTCTTCAACGCGTCTGGGATGGCGAGAACGGCATCCTGCGTAATGTCTTCAGCGTCGGCCGCCTGCAGCCCCTTCTTGCGGCACCACTGATACAGCACACGGCTGAACACCCTATAGAATCTATCCCACGCCTGCGCGTCGTGCGATCGCAGACGACTCAGCATGCTCGGCGAAATTCGACTGTTGTCGCCGGCGCCTCCGACGGTTCGCTCTGCCTTATCCGGCATGGTTCTTCCGTGTCCTGTGATTCCGCGAGTGATGAAGAGACCTAACCGACCAACTGCACTTATGCTGTATTTCGATCCAGACGAGGGTCGGCAACGATTCTAATTCCTGCTTTTGTACCAGGGAAGCCCCGTCCTGCCGTACTGTGTGACGACGAAAACTCAAAGTGATGCGGGAGAACAGACCTTCAATCCACGAGCTCTCGTTCGATGTCTTCCAGCGATTTCCCTTTGGTTTCGGGCAGTTTGGCATAGACGAAAACGAAACCGATAACGCAGATTGCCCCGTACAGCCAGAAGGTGCCGTGTGCGCCGAGGCCTCGTTTGAGGTACGGGAATGTTAGCGTCAGTGCCGTGCAGCCGATCCAGAGGGAGAAGACGGCGATCGACATGGCCGCTCCGCGGATTCGGTTGGGGAAGATTTCGGAAATGACCACCCATACGATTGGCGCTAACGACATGGCATAACAGCCAATGGCGGCGACGACCAGGATCAGCATGTGCGGGCCTTTGCTTTCTAAGAAATACCCTGCACCTAAAATCGCGTAAATGGCGGCAAGTCCAGCAGAGCCGATCAGCATCAACGGCCTGCGGCCGATTCGATCCACTGTGTTGATCGCCACAAACGTGAACACCAGGTTGACGACACCTGTGATGACGATGCTGAACATGATGTCGCTGACACCGTAGCCGGCAGCCTCGAATACTTCCTGAGCATAGTTGAAGATCACGTTGATTCCGCACCACTGCTGGAAGACAGCCAAGAACACGCCCAGCCCGACGATCTTCAACAGTCGCGGCTCCAGCAAGTCCCGAAAGTGGACTTGAGCGATTTCTGCGCTGGCCAACGTGTCTTTTATGTCTTGGACTTCGAGCCTCGCGTACTCGTCGCCGCCAACGCGTCTCAAGATGCCTTCGGCTTGGTCTTCCTTGCCATACTTGATCAACCACCGCGGGCTTTCCGGCACGAAGAACATCAGCAACAAGAATAGCGATGCGGGAATCGTCTCGGCGGCGAACATCCATCGCCAGCCGTTTTGGCCGTTCCATGATTCTCGGATGAACTCCAAAGTTGCATCCTCCGGTACGGAGCGAGCGATCAGCCAGTTAGCGATTTGCGCAGCGAGTATGCCGATCACAATGGTCAACTGATTGATCGACACGAATCGGCCGCGCATTTCGGCAGGCGAAATCTCGGCGATGTACATGGGCGACAGATTGGACGCCAGGCCGATGCCGAGCCCACCGATGACACGAAAGGTATTGAACGACACGAAGTCCCATGCCAATCCAGTGCCGATCGCCGAGGCGGTGAACAGGGCACCGGCCAGGATCAACAGCCGCCTGCGACCGTACCGATCGGTCAGCATGCCCGAGATCAGTGCGCCGATCAGGCAGCCGACGAGCGCACTGCTCTGCGCCCAACCACGCAACAGCGGCGTGTCGTCCGTGACGCCAAAGAACGGCTCGTAGAACGGTTTGGCGCCACCGATCACCACCCAGTCGTAGCCGAACAGCAACCCGCCCATCGCGGCGACGATGCAGATCAGCCAAAGATAGGCCATATGGTATTGCCGGGATTCCGGCGGACTTGTCGTCATATTTTGGTCCTTCAATTCGACACTTGTGACTTTCGGGGCAATTTCACTCGATCACCACTTCCATCTCTGCGGCCGATGCCCACACGTTGCCGTTTACCTCGGACTCGGCGACCAGCTTCACGTACCGCGCTTGCTGCGGCGTTTCGAAGTGCAGTCGTTGGAGTCCCTTTGTGTTCGGCCAGGTGCCGGAAACAATCGGTTCGCCCCAATTGGCTGCGTCCGCGCTCACATAGACGGCATACTTCGCGATTCGCCCGTTCTGCATATCCTGTCTGGGCAAATAAGTGATACCAGCAATTGTGAGGGACTTCTTCAGATCGAAAACTAGGTGATGCGGCCAGGGCTTTTCCCGGTCTCCCCATCCCGTGTGCCAAATCGTGGTTGGATCGTCGTCCATGACGTGCGTGGCCCCGTAGCCCGGTTGTTCGCTGTCGGACGTCAGGGTTACCCCGAGCCGCTGCATTCTGGAAAGAGGTTGCATGAGATTCTGAATCGCCTCGACGCTCACTTCTACCTGTGGGGCGAACTCGTTGCCGGCCACGTATCGGAGCAGACTATGACGCATCTGATGGGCCACGGGGTTGTCTTCTAGGTTCTTTTCCAAGTCGATGCTGCAGACCAACAGGCGGCCGCCGTGGACCTTGGCCTCGAAGGCAAGTCCAAGCCGCCGCGTTTCGAACCATGTGTCAATTGCCTGCACGATTGGGCGCAAGTCTCCCGGCATGCCATCCAGCTTCAGCGCGGCCGCCTGCGAGACCAAGTACCACCATTGCCAATTGCTGTGGTACTCGGTGGGGAATGATGCCAAAGCCGGGTGCTTTGGATCGCAGAGAATGCCCAACGTGTGCGGCGGTTGCCCGTGCGTCCAAGCGGTGTTCCAGAAGATGCTGGAGAAACCTAAGACGGCATCCGTCTTCACACGAGTTGGTTCAACGAACAGCAGGACCTTGCCGCCGTCTTCGAGGTGATCGAGCGTACTGTCGTCCAATTCGCGAGCGACCAGCACGTCTTGCGGTACCTCGGTGGCCACAGCATCGGGATACACCCAAACATCCCAGTCGTTTTCGTAGGCAGTGCCCTCGATGCCGACGACCAGACGCAGCATCGCTGGCGCAGCAATGTCCTTAAGGTCGACTCGGGCGCTGCCGATCTGGTGAAGGCCGCCCGTTTCCACGCATTTCGGCCCCAGTTCGCCGTCAGCCACGGTTTGCCCGTCCGCTGTCGTGAGACGCCACATGATCTCGGCATCTTCGATCTCCTGATTTCCGTAGTGGACGATTTCGACATCAGCCTGGAATGTTTCATCTTTGGTCCATACGCGCTTGGCCATTCGCACCAATGGCACCGTCTGATCGCAGAAGCGGCGAAATCCTTCAGGCGAAACGTAGGGCTTGGAGTCCCAAAACGGGTCAAGCACACCAATCAAAGCCGTGCCTTGACCGGGGAAATCGTGCAGGTCAAGCAATTGAAAACCACCGAAGCCCGGCGTGCGCAGTGCTGATTCGATCTCCTCCTTGTAGCACAACGTCTGGAGCTTTCCGGACGCCATCAGGAAATCACGCGCCTGATCGCCCATGTGGTTGTGGTTCAAAAGATCACGGAACACCTCGAAGTTCTTCGCCTTCAGCACACCAGTGTACTTTTCGATTTCGTCAAGATTCGGGTAAACGCACCACTGGCCGATTTCGTGGCTGACGACGGGGACGTCGTATTGGCCGACGAAGTCGCGATAATCCGAAACGGTCTCCGGCGGCCGCGCATTGATACGGCTGCTCAGCCCAGCGCCCCACGCCTGAATGCGTGGCGCCGGCACGTTGTGAAATTGGCTCTCCGGGATAATGGGCCAGCCGGCCGCACTTGTGTAAACACGTCGCGGGTCCTTCTTTCTCCACATATCGACCAAGTCGCCGAGGAAACGCTTCTGATTCTGGCCCGCCGGTTCGTTGCCGTAAGCCATCATGACGAACGAAGGATGATTGCCGTATTCGCGAAGAATACGTTCCTGTTCCGCGTACAGAAACTTGTCGACCGGTTTGCCATCGCCAACGGTCGATCCCTGATTGGCCCACAGCCCGCATTCGACTTGCAGGTAGAACCCAAGTTCGTCAGCCGCGACAAAGGCCGCTCGCGGCGGACACCACGAATGGAAACGCATGTGGTTCAGGCCATGTGCTTGGCAGACCCGAATGATCCGTATCCACGATTCCACGTCCGTCGGCGGGTAGCCAGTCAACGGAAAGATACAGCACTCCAGCGTTCCACGAAGGAATATTGGGCGTCCATTCACCGCCAACTGTGTGCCCTGTGTGGCAATTTCGCGCATGCCGAAGGTGACCGTATGATGGTCGACGAAATGTCGGTCGGCCGTTCTTGCCTTCAAGGCAAGGTTGAGTCGATGCAGCGCGGGATCGAATTCGTCCCACAACCTCACATCGTTCCCCATTCGGAAAACGGCGTCGACTGTCGAGCGATCGGCTTCGGCAAAGCGGAAAGGAACTTTCTCCAGCGTTGTTTCACTAGCGACGAAAAGCTCCCCTTCTCCGGTCAAACCAGTGCGGTTCCCGATCGTGACTTGGAGGCGCGCGGACTTCCTGTCCAGGTTGGGATGGACCTGGACATCTTCGATCCATACCGGATCTGTGCCACGCAACTCTATCCGGCCGATGATGCCGTTCCAGTTGGATTGGGTGTGGTCTGTGACGCTGTGGGCATTGATGCCAACACCGATCTTCACACGGTTGTCCGCACGGATCGTCAAGCGATGATCCCCAGGAGTCAGTCGGCCGGTGACATCGTACACGTGCGGCGTGGAAAGCGAGTTGTCCGAGCCGATCTTCACATCGTCGACCCAGACGGTGGTCTCCCAGTGACAACGCTCCAGGTGCAGTGTGACGCGATTCTTTCGCCAATCGTCCGGCACGGCAATGGTCCGCTGATACCACGCGGGGCCAACGTAGTGCTTGTCGGGCTGCAGCCAGAAAGGCACCTTGACGTTGCCCGGCTGGTGATACTTCTCGTACTTGGGCGAGTCGTACCACGAGCGATCGGCGATTCCACCGGTCCATTCGGTGTCCACTGTGACCTCATTGCCGTAGCCTTGGGCCTGGAGCGAACCTGGCAGGGCGATCGTGTCGTCTCCCAGCGACTCGGCAAACCAACGCTCGTTTTCGCCAACATCGTTTCGATCCAACCGGATCGACCACTTTCCGGAGAGATCCAGTTTGTTTTCGTCGGCTTCAACCGCGTTCGAAGCGGCGAGGCAGAATACGGTTAGCAACGAAACCAGGCTGGCAGATCTAGAGGGGATCATCTTTGCTTTCCTTACCGGTACTTCAGTTCACCCAGACGGGGCTCGATATTGCTTCTTCGTTGTCTTCCTGGAGAATTCGTGCGTAGTAGTAGCACGAGTTGTCGGCTTCGAATTCGTCATCCCGCCATTGGAGTTTGACGGATGCTTGCTTCGGAGCGAATGTGGCCACGACTTTGCTGTTCTTTTTCAGTTCGACCAATGCGATGGGTGCGGTACCGACGGCCTCGACGGTGAGTTCCGGCGGAGATTCCGTGCGGAATTCCGTACCCATTGGGTGACCGTCGACGCAGAAATCCAGAATGATCCTGTCACCGCTGGTCGCGTACACTCGGCGATCGTACAGTGCACGGAATACCGACTCGCGAGTTCGTTCCGGTGCGTACACCGCGACGGCGGCCATGCCGATCTCTTGGTTGCCCCAATCGTACTTTGGCCGCAGGTAACCGTAGCCCGGATTGCCGTAGTGGTTGTCGGTGCTGGCGATGATACCTAGCCGATGGCCCTTGGTCAGGAAGGTAGTTGCCCAATCTTCGCTGCGACGGTGCTCGCTGAAGATTTCGATCATCCGCTGCACCTCCACGTCGTGCCACATAGGATTGCCACGGCGGCCGCCGAAGTGCGGAATGCAGAGAACGTTCTTGTCTTGCAGTCGTTTCTTCAACTCGGCGAAGACGTCCGTCACGTGTTTCTGCTTGGGCGTCGACCCGTGGTACATCTGCAGGTTGTCTGGCGTGTAGTAGGACGTGGATCGGTAGATCGGAGGATCGTCTTCCAGGAAGTAACAGTTGTGGTCGCCGCCAAGCGGCGTAATGCCGCTCCATTCGTACGCTTGAAAGGTCACGAATCGCCCCGGACGGTAGGCTCGGTTGGTCACCTTCTTGGAATGTTCCCACATCTCGTCCACGATCTCGAAAGCATGATCGGTGACGGCGCAGAAATCCAAGCCCACGACGTCTTCGGCATAGTCATAGAACTCCTCGACTGAGCCGCGGCCGTCAGAGAATAGGGTATGACCATGCAAGTCGCCCCAGAGTAGAAGTCGTTCCGGTCGCTCGTTTCCAACGCGTACAGGATTGCCGGAAGCCTGAAACTCGCCATCATTCGCCGTGATCGCATGATCGCCCAAAGTGCGGAACGCAACGTCCTCGAAACGATGCACGCCGCGATCCGATTCTATGAATGTGTAAGCTGCCGGAAGCTCCGCCGAAGCGTCGGTCGATGTCAGACGGACCGTGCCACGATATCGCGTGGCCGGGTTGCCATATCGGTCTTCTGCACGGACTAGGCACCAGGTGGGCTCGCCCGTAACCGCATCGCTGGGCAAAACCGTGATCAAACGGAACGGTTCGGCCGCGACGATTTCGATGGACGGGCTGTCTCGTAGGGGCAGGAAATTGCCGTCGCCCAGCGAATCGACGTACGTTTTGAAGATAAAGCATGTCTCGTCGAACGGTTGAACTCGCATGCCCGGTGAACCGCCGCTGGTGTCGCCGTAGACCAATTCCATCGTTTCGCTGGGCTGAAGCCCTCGTTCGGGCAACAATACCTCGACCATGTGTTGCCAGGCGAAATACTGGTGGAAGAAACGGCTGCGGAAATCGACGGCGATTTTCACCGGCTGATCTCCGGCGGCCTTGGCCGTGAAATACCCGAGCGCCTTCGGATCCGTCGTTTGCGGTACCAACCACTGCGAAAGATGCCGCAGGCCGACTCGGATTCCGCCGCCCGGTTTGATACCGGCTTTGCCGGCCGTGTAGACGAACTTCCACGTCTGATGTGACAGGACTTCGACCGTTTCCGGACCGTCCAACGTGGCCGTGCCGATACCCAGTTTCTCGCCCTTCGCGACGGCTGCGTCTTCATAGTAGTTGGGCACCAAGCCGCGAAGCTCTGCGGCCCATGCAGATGACGTGCAAAGAGTCGCGAGGCAAGAAACGAGAGAAGGTACGTACACGCTGCGCCACGTTGAGCGATTACTATGCATAGCTTGCCTATCATTTCGATGTTCGGTCGGCGAGGATGTCTAATCCATACATGCCGGCCAGGGTTTTCGCAACCCGCTCTGCGAGATGTGTGTTGCCGTTCGCGTTGGGATGAAGACCGTCGTCACTCAGGTATGGCTCGCCAATCCACATCCCCGGCGGCGCGTGAGGGCTGAGCAGTACGAGATTGCGTATTGCTGAGTCGGGTATCAGTTCCAGGTCGTATCTGTAGGCGAGCTCGCGTTCGATCCCTGCGAAGGGATCGACGATGAACCCTCGCGGGACCTCCATGAGGACAACCTCTGCGCCCACTTTGTGTGATGCATCGATCAGCTTTTCGAGATCGGATTTGGTGGCAACGCGTCCTCGGCCTTTCAGGAAATCGTGACCGCCCAACTCGATGACCACGACTTGCGGCCTTGCCTCCCGCAGCTCTGGCAGCAGTTTCAGAGCCTCCTCGGCCGTGATGCCCGGTTGACCAAGGTTGACTACCGGTACAGTAAGCAGGTTTGCCAAATCATCGGGATAGCCACCGTAGGGGCGCACTCCCGACGTGAGGCTATCGCCGATGCACACAACCGGTTTTGTCGGATGCAGTTGGACTGGATGATTCACGGTTGCCGCGCCATGCCACTGATAGGTCGCCGAGCCCCAAGCGAGCCATAGCAGTCCGACGCCGCACCAGTGAAGACGTCGCCGTTTGGCCAGTTCGCCGGCCGCAGTAATCACGACCACCATGACGGCAACGACGATGGCCGCTACCACGAACACATAAAGAGTCGGTGGCCAGTACACGCGTCTGATGACCAAGATCAGAACGCAAGTAGCAAGAGGCAGCCATCCGGGGCGTCCGCTCGCCGTGCTGATCGTATGCCAGATGAGCCAGAAAGCGATCATCGACGGAATCGAACCGGGAAATATCAGCAAGGAAGCGGCGACCGCAGCGCAAATGGCGGATGTCCATAAAACGGTACGGGCAATTGACCAAGCCCCACGGCATGGCGCATCATCTGACGATGGGCTTGATTTGTCATTCGCCATTCTTGACATCCTGGATTGGATAGATGTACCGCAGACTGGTCAACTCTATCGTAACCCCGCTTCGCGAAGCGGAAAACCAGCAGCGAGCGTACCTGCTGTCCGAAAACTCGCGACGCGTCGATTGGGAAGTGATTGCCGTACTGTTGAGCGCCGCAGTGACGCTGACCCTTGCACGCTACGCGGTTACGGGCGGAGGCGGGATCGAGTGGCTGCTGGATCCGGAACGCGTCGGAGCCGAATTCGCACGGCGAGCCTACTGGGCGATCCTGCAGATTGTGGGCTACGCAGCCATCCCAATCCTGATAATCCAGTTGATTCCGGGACGCAGCCTCCGCGACTACGGAATCGGCCTGCGTCGTGCATTGCCGCTGTGGTGGGTCTACGTGTTGATGTACCTGGTGATGTTGCCGTGCGTGCTGTATGTATCGTTCGATGCAAATTTCCAGCGAATGTACCCATTCTATCGTCTGGAAGACGGCGAGTCGCTGTGGCCGCGATTGATCGTCTGGGAGATGCTCTACGGCGTTCAGTTCCTCGCGTTAGAGTTCTTCTACCGCGGGTTTCTGCTGCATGGAACCAAGCGGCGTTTCGGCGCGTACGCGATTCTCGTGATGACGGTGCCCTACTGCTTGATTCACTTTGGCAAGCCGCTGCCCGAGACGCTGGGGTCGATCATAGCGGGGCTGGCGTTGGGCTTCATGAGCCTAAAGACAGGATCAGTCTGGCCGGGCGCCCTATTGCACGCCGCTGTTGCGTGGACGATGGACGCGGCGGCGTTGTATCAGCGGATGCACTAGGCGGTCTCTTAGGAACCAAGATGGCCGGGCATCTTCGGGAGGGCTATGTGGGTACGAATGCGCCTGCCTAGACCTCTTCGGCCGTCACCGGTTCATCTTGGTCCTTGAAGCTTCTCCACATTTCCTTCGGGAGAGAGCCTATACCGATAATCGCCAGTTGGCTGGCCACGAATAGGCTCAACGCCAACAGCACGCCCTCGGTGAAACCGTACGCGTGTAACCCGACGCCCAATTCGTTGACGCCGAACCAAGACCAACTTGTCACGATGTTGCCGCCCACTGCCAGCACGGCCAAACCGCGGTCTCTGATCGTTCCGGCCCAGCGAGCGTGCAGGATGATGGCGTTCCACAAGACGATGATCAACGCACCGTTCTCTTTAGGATCCCACCCCCAGAAACGCCCCCAGGAATCGTCGGCCCAAAGACCACCAAGGACTGTGCCCCAAAAGCTGAAGAAGATGGCAAAGCACAAAGTCCCATAAGTCATGCGGGTCAGGGATTTGTTCGTTTCGCTATCCAGCGATCGCGTGAAGAAGCCCGTGATGATGTAAATGATGCCAAACAGGCCGGCGACAAACGTGGCCGCGTACCCTACACCAATAGCGATCACGTGGAGTGTCAACCAGAATTGCGTGTCCAGAACGGCTTGCAGCACCGTAAACGTATCGCCTCGCAGCCCCAGGAATTGGGCAATCAACAGAACGGAAAACCCACTCGCGGCAGCCTCGACGTTTCCGAATCCAAGACGGAACACGGCCTCAAAGATCAACCCAACCGCCACACACATCCAGGCAATCGTGACGGCCGAAGAGTAAAGGTTCGTAATGGGCGGACGGCCGGAGATGTAGATCCGGCTGATGATGCCAACCGTGTGTATGCACAGAATGAATATCAACAACCAAAATGCACTTCGCCCCAGAACCTTCTTCCAGCCGAGGCATCCGCCGAAGGCGAGGGCAAAAGCAAATCCATACAGGACCATACAGTAATAGAATGGCGCGAAGCGATTGTAAGACGTCTCGAATGCGACCGCATGCATATCCAGTTTTTCGATGTCATGCTCGGCCAACAGTTGACGGTACTTTGCCACGCTACCGTTGAAGGATTCGGCATCGCCCTTTCGGTAGGCCTCAAAGACGGCTTCCAGCGACGAAAAGGCGGGATCTGGCTTCTGGCCGAACATGTCGTTTCTCATGGCCTCACCCTGAGCCACGGCATACGCCCGCCATTTCTTTCCGTCCTCGTCCGCGTCTTCCGAGAGATTCGGAACCGCCAGCGGCGATTGCATCCGTTCAAGCTGTGCTTCCTCTTGGGCAGCCTGGGCCAATACGCGTCGATACCAAGTCATCACCGCCGTTTGGCGGTCCTTTTCCAAGTCTTCTTTGGTGGGAGGCTCCGGCATTTCCATTTGCTGGAACGCAGCGGATACGCGCCAGTAGCCCTGAAACCTTCTGCTCAGTTCGAGAGCTTTCTTCTGATAGAAGGTTAATTCCTGGTCGTCCACGTGAGCCGCTTTTCCGATCTGCTCGTTGAGCTTCTCCCAACCTGTTCCTTCTTCGTCGCCCGTTCCACGAATCTCCGCCAGTGAATACTGAAAGCCCTTTCGCCGTTTGAGACCTAGCGTTTCGAGGATCTCCAAATTATAGATCCGAAACACCTTGTGCTTGTCGGCTTCTTCCGGCTTGGCGATCACGTCCAACAGCCATTGCACCGCAGGCTGTCGCTCCCCCTTCGCGTCTTTGAAGGTGTTGTAATCGGAGATTTTGCGCAGCGAGTTTCGAGCCAGCGTGTCGAGAGGTTTGACGCGGCCCTCGAAGACGACCGGCAACTTGCCGAATTCGTCCAGATCGAAACCATCCGCAGACACGCTAGGCGCGCGAGTCTTGCTGGCCAACCAACCCGCAGCCAACAGCACAACAAAGAGGGGAACCAGAATTGGTGTTAGTCTCACAGACTTCCCGCCTGGAGATTCTAACGGTTTCGCCGCGATGTCTTTCTCCTTGCGTTTTCGTCGTTTCTTGCCACCCTCGTTTTCCGGAACTTCTGCGAATGTTGCCGTAACGACCTCCGCATCGCGCGAGGCGGCTTCCGCTCGTCGACGGAGAAATCGCATTAGCATGCTGAAGAAGTGTGCCGCCATTCCTGCGAACACGACCATGCAGGACACGTACGGAATCATCCAGCCCGTATTGGTCACGACCTGGAATTCCGTGCTTTCCTCGCCGGTGTGCGGGTCGATGACGAAGTTCTGTTGATAGAAGGTCTCGCCGGCATAGCGCAGAGGGTTGTTCATCCAGATGCGAGTCTCACGATCGACTCCGCGCGATTCATCCACCAGGCGAATGTCTGACGAGAAGTTCATCGCCTTGGAGGTGCCCAGGTAGTCGTCTTTTCGAAAATCGATCAGATGGATCGAGTACGGTTTGTACGTGTGCTTGAAACGCAACGACACGTGATAGGTCTTGTCTCCGATGGTTACCTGGTCGGACTTCGCCTGGAACTGCGAAACGAGGTACGTACCGATCTCTTTACCGCCATCCTTTTCTGCAAACGTGATGTAGGCGGAAGCGAAGTTGATTGTGCCGCGACTGTCGGCCCCAGCACTGCCGCTCACTTCCTTTATGGCATAGCCCACTCCGAGGCCGGCAGTTACCGTGCCTTCTTCGTCCTCTTTTAGCAGACGAACGCGAGAGCTTTCCACGAAATCGACGACCCGCACGTCAAACGGCAAGTCGTCGTGCTGAATGGCCTCCCCTGTCTCTTCGTGGTGAAGCAGCAACGAACCTGGAACGACCACTACGTCTTCTTCGGTATCTGAAAAGGCCGGATCGACTACGGCCAGTTCGGTGTGGCGAGTATCTACTGCGAAGTTGACCGTCTCGCCTTCTTTGATCGTCATGCGTTCTTCGACGGCGTACCAGCTCACGGACCATTCGCCGAGCATCAGCAGTCCTATGCCGGCATGAATCAGGACGACGCCACCGCGCCGTTTAAACACAAGAATGCACCCGATCAAAAGCACGATGGATGCCCCCGTGCTCTGAATCAACTGCCATAGAATGCGCATTCCGGCGTCGCCCAAGTATGCAGCATCCCCCCCCAGCCACAGCCAGAGCGAAAGGCCGGCCATAAGGACAAACGACGTGCCGAGGCTGGCGACTTCGATCGTTCGCGTTCGAGCCTTAGGAAGCAGCAGCACGAATCCGGCCAGCAGTGCCAGACAAGAGAGCGATACCGTGATCTTGCACGCCAGCCACAAAGTGGACCACCCAAAGAAAGGCACCGCCTGCAGGCCTTCCTTATTGTGTCCCGTGGCAATCACCAGCCAAGTTACGAACGCGCCAACCGCGATAACCACTAAGCCTATCGTGAGCCGCGTACCCCTAGCCTGAATCTTGAAACGGATGATATGGGCTGCCAGCAGATTGACGACCAGAGCCGACCCAATCATCGCGCCGCCAGGACACAGAAAGCCGCCCCTCGAAATCGTTTGGATCGCGGTCACGAGGGCCAACACCACGACGACTAGCCCACCGACTAGCCAGATCACGTGTTTGTGCCATCTGGCAAAGCAAGGAGCGACTATCGCCGCGCCAACGGCAAGGCTGCCAGAGGCGACAAGGACGCGCATCATCCGTTCGCTCAGATTGGGAAACCAAGAACTTGGGAAGAAGACGGGGACTTCGATCCAGGAAACCCAGGCGCGAAAATATGCAGAGATGACTTCCCACATCCCCTGCTTGTCTTGGGCCAACGTGCCTACCTGGATGATGAACATCGCCAGAGCGAACAACATTACCGTGAGACTGAGCGATGAAAGCGACTTGCAGAGCCACACCAGGACTCGTTCGATGGGATCGTTTTCGTCCACAGGCCATGAATCGATAGGATGTTCCCGGTCAGGAGGGAATGCGTCTGTGGCCATGAACGGCTCCGTTGCCTATTGAAATGCCCCACCGAACTGGCGAGGTCTATTTGAACTTGACTGATTCTAGAAACGCTCGGAAGTTATCTTTTTCTCGTTCTGCGAGTTCGTTGGCGCCTTTTAGTTTCAGATACCAGGTTGTGCCGCCGCGCACGACAATAACGCCGAAGATTGACTCCGTTGGGCCGACGATTTCCGCATACTTGCCAGCGATGCCGCCAATCTTGATGTCCTCGATCGACGAATCAAGTTGATCCGACTCGATCTCCTCCAGTTCGACCTGACCACGCCACCGGTTCACGTTCATCAGAAGAGTGCCACTGCCTCGCATGCGATTCACCGTGATGTCTACACGTTGTTCGCCATCGGTGACCTCGAAGGCCTCGTCAAACACGAAGGTCATGCCCATGCGTGAGACCACACGCTTGCCAGGTTTCCAGGTTTCGGGAGCCTCGAATGTGAATCCGGCATCATCGGCCTTGGGACTTGGCTCTTCCGACGCCTCTGATTTGGGAATCTGATACCTCCGGATTTCGCCTACTCGCCCGCAGCCAGTCGTCAGAAGCGCAAGGAAAGATAGGGCGACCGCCCAACGGGCACAGCCAAGGCTACCTGTCTTGATCAAGGGAGCGAAGCCCGTCGGCGTAGACTCGGAATGCACGTCGTCTTCCTGTTGGTTGTCAGCAGAGAACACCCGAGAGAAACCGGTCGATGCCATCCTCGGGTAGGCTGAGAGGGGGGCTTCAGCCGGACGAGACAACCCATTGCTCGCTGCTGGGGTCTATTCGTGACGGGACAAAGTCGACTTCGGTCTGTCATGCCCGACAGAGTACTAGATTATAGCGCAATGAGGTCGAAAAGATACAGTACGAAGAGGGCGGTGTGCGCGAGCGCATCGGATTACACAAGACAGGTCGGCTGGTTGCGCATGATGGAAAGCGAATTCGCGAGAAGCCACAGGCTGGAGCCTCGTCTACGGCTCCATTCCAAACATGCGGATCATCGTGTCCATAATCGGCGTCGATGCCGTATAAGTGCTGTCCCAGCTCCACATGTTGCGGATACAGTCCGTCATCAGCATTCCGGTCAGCGCCAGTATCACGACGATCGCCAAGAGGCTCAGCACATTCCAGACGGAGTATGGCAGTTCTGGTCTGCCTGCAGTCAGCGCCGAATCGGGCAGCGCGGGCTTGGCGACCGAGGCCACTTCAGATTCATCCAACGCCGTTTCCAGCTCATCGGTCTGTTCACCCACAATGGGCTCGACCGCGTCCATTGCGGCTTCGGGGAGCGCCTGTTCGAATGCCTCCGAGTCTTCCAGGGCGATTACCTGCGAGCCGCTGTCCTCGTCGTCGTCCGCTTCCGCGTCGGCAGATGGCGCGAGCTGGAAGTCCTCGTCCATCTTCAACTGAGTGGCTTCGTCCGGACCGGCTTCTAGATCGTCAAGGTCAATGATATCGTCATCTTCTGGCAGCTCGAGCGACGAGACTGACGAACCCGCGAGATCTAATGGCTCTTCTTCCAGGTTCAATCCGCTATCGCTTGGGCTGGTAAGGTTGATTCCCGTATCGCCGGCCCCGCCGGTGACGTCGCTGCCTCCGTCCAGGACCAATTCGTCGTCCTCGTCCAGAGCTAACTCGTCGTCGTCCCCGATGGTCAGTTCGTCTTCTTCCTCTTCGCCCAGGGCCAAGTCGTCATCGAGCGACACGTCGGACACGATGCCAATATCGCTGCCCTCGAAGTCCAGTTCACCGCTACCTAGATTGGGGCCCGTTCCCGCATCGCCCGTGCCGCCTTCGTCCAGGCTGACGTCACTGCCACCCAGCACATCAGCGGAACTGTCAGCAACCAAGTTCAGCCCGCTACCGTTTGCGTCCGGCACCAGCGCTACGTCCGACCCAGTCCCCGACCCACCCAACACGTCCTTGTCGGAATCCGTCGATGTTCCCAGGACGTCTTTGTCTGAACCGCCTAACACTCCCGCATCGCTTCCGTCCGCCAGTCCGTCAAGCACATCCGACTCGCTGGGAACTAAGACATCGTCATCGTCTCCAATGGTCGAGTCATCAACCTCGGGATCATCGGACAAGCTCAGTCCGCTTTCGCCAGCAGGCTCTGATTCGAATTGCTCCAGTGTTCCAATCGCGGTGGGGGCATCGCTGGCATCGCCAGCCTCCAAGTCCAAGTCCAAACCGGAGGCGCCGTCTGGTTCCAGTCCGCTGAGGTCCAACTCATCGTCGACGTCTGTCACGTCACCATCGGACGAGGAAATGCCTTTCTCTTCGGCTACCCGTTCGATTTCGTCGCTTTTGAATTTCCAGCCCGCCCCGTCGCGAACTGCATGAATCTCCCCGCTCAGACGCATTTCGTTCAGTTGGTCTTCACTGACGCCGAGCGTTTGGGCAGCCTGTTTCGAATCGATAAGATTGGACATGATGGATTCTCAGTTGGTACCAGAGCGATGATGCGAGACCCGAATGACGGGAAGCCGGAAGTCATCCGGCATCCACCTTATGTGGGTGTCAGCGCGGCCGGCCCTCGGCCGAAATCTTCTTCGTGAAGATTATCACCGCGACATTCCCCCTATATTCTCTCATCCTATTATTCTAAAAGCGGTCTCAACGGTTTCAAGGTTTGCCGTTGATAGCGAAAATCTAGGGGTAACTACAAAGTATCGCTCCGCTTTTAACGATCGACAAGGAAATTACCCCGAACATGGTCGGTTTTTACCGCTTTCCACTCTCTTTAGGGGTCGCAAGAGTTGCCACGTTCGCAAGTACGTTCGGAAAGTGCGAAGGATATTATTGCAGTGTTGGCCAGCGGGGGGCTGGATAGCTGCATCATGGTCAGCGAATTGCTCCAGGAAAACCGGCCCGTGCAGCCTTTGTATGTGCGTTCGAATCTCGTCTGGGAGCGAGAAGAGACCGAGTCGCTTCGCCGTTATCTGCAGGCCATCCATTCACCACGGCTGTGCGATCTAGTCGAGCTCGATCTACCGTTAACAGATCTGTACGGAGAGCACTGGAGCACGAATGGTGAGGGCACGCCTGCAGACGATTCGGCGGACGAAGCCGTCTTCTTGCCCGGACGGAATGCACTTCTGGTCGCGAAAGCCGCTGTGTGGTGCCAGTTGAACGAGGTGTGCGAGTTGGCGTTGGCTCCGCTGGGCACCAGCCCATTCGCCGATGCCACACAAACGTTCTTCGACCACGCCCAAGCCATGTTCAACTGCTACGCCGGAACAAAGCCACTCCGCATTGTGCTGCCGTTCTCGCGGCTCGACAAGCGACAAGTCATGGTGCGGGGACGAGACTGTCCGCTGGAACTCACGTTTTCGTGCATCTCTCCTACGGATGGCCTTCATTGCGGTCGCTGCAACAAATGCGCGGAGAGACAGCAAGCGTTTCGAGAAACAGGCCTCGAAGATCCCACGCTGTACGCGTCGTGAGGTAACGGGCGTCGGGGTTTCTGGAAATGAAATTAAGAAAATAGCCCGGCGGGAACGCGTGACCGCGTCGCCGGGCTATCTCTTTTCCCCCCTGGGAATGCGTAGATCGCAAGAGCCACAACTGATCGGGCTGTGGACGTCTGGGTAGACAGGCAATTAATCGGTCGTAGGGATTCTCCGACTTTATCGCTCGTAGCGATTATTTGCTTTCTTGTTGTTTTGGCGAAACAGGCTCATTCAACTCTAACGGTTATACCGATTTTGGGGACAGCTCATCGTCTTTAGTGGACGATGTGTGCGCGGCTGCTAGCTGGCCGTGACCATTTCCTTCCGTTGACGATGGAATGACGATCGCAGCAAAGGACGGCCCAACGTGCCTCGAAAACAAGAACGCAACTCGCTTGTCGTAATCCTCAGCAGCCTGGGATGGCCATTGTTACTGGGCGCTGCCGGCAGCAGTCTTTTCTACGTGCTCATATTCCGGGGACCGTTGAACGTCCCCGCGATGCACCGATACTTCGCCACCCACCCCGTCTCGTTTGTCGCTACGGGGATGTTTTTCGTCGGTTTGGCGGCTCTGTGTCTGAAGTTGCTGGACGTGTTGGGGCAATACGTGGCCTTGGGTTCGATTCGCTTGAAGGAGCCGCCGCCCGCCGGAGACAAAGCCGAAGATGCCTCACGTCTGCTGGGCGAATTGGACGGCCTGTCCGCGACGGCCCGCGGTTCCTATCTCGGGCGGCGTCTGCGAGATGCCTTGCGATTCGTGAGCCGAAAGTCATCTGCCGAGGGTCTGGATGACGAATTGAAATACCTGGCCGACATGGATGCGGCCCGTCAACACGACAGCTATGCTCTGATGCGCATCATCATCTGGGCCACGCCGATGCTGGGGTTTCTGGGGACGGTGATCGGCATTACGCGAGCCTTGGGTGATCTCGATCCCAAACAACTGGCAACAGATATCCAGGGTGCCATGGACGGACTGTTGGCTGGCTTGTACATCGCATTCGACACAACCGCCCTGGCCCTATCGCTATCCATTGTGTTGATGTTCATCCAGTTCTTGATTGACCGTATCGAGATGCAGCTATTGGCAGCAGTCGACATTCGGACCAACGAACAAATGGTCGGTCGTTTCCAGCAAGTCGGTTCGGGCAACGATCCGCATCTGACGTCTGTCGAACGCATGTGCAACGAAATCCTCACGGCGACAAAACGACTTGTCGGGCGCCAAGCCAAGTTGTGGCAGACAACCATCGACGCCGCTCACGAGCATTGGAGCCAGTTGTCGGCAGCGTCCGGGCAACAACTCCAAACTGCGTTGGCTGGAGCGTTGGAGCACACGTTGGTGAAACATGCCGCCGAAATGGCCCGAGTCGAGCGGGCCAGCTCTGACCAAACGCGGCAACGTTGGGAGCAGTTACAGACGGCGTTGTCGAACAACGCACGGATGATGCAGACGCAGCAACAGGAGATGATCAAACAGGGTGAGGTCATGGCTAAAGCCGTCGAGGCCACAGGCGACGTAATACGCCTGGAGAAGTCCTTGAACGAGAACCTCAAGGCCCTGTCCGGTGCTAAGAACTTCGAAGATACGGTGATGAGCTTGTCGGCAGCTATCCATCTGCTCAGCACACGATTGGACGGCCCAGTCGACGAGGTACCGCAGGTTGACCTGAAAGAGTCTTCAACCAAAGGCCGCGCGGCATGAGACGGCGTCCGTTGCGCAAACCTTCCATAAGCGTTTCCCTCTTTCCGTTCCTGGCCGTGTTGATCTGCACGATGGGGGCGCTAATCGTGCTGCTGGTCCTCGTCGTGCATCAAGCTCGAGTGCATGCCGATACGATTGCGGACGCGGTAGCGCAACAGAACGATGAAGAGCAGCAGGCCGCGCGGGCCAAGTTGCGTGAGGAACAGGAAGATGTCGATTGGCGACGGGAGATCCTGGAGCAACAGCGCACCGAGCTAACCGGACAATTGGCGGACCGGCGACTCGAACTGAGCCACCTGGAAGACCACATTCGCCGCCTGGAGGCGAGATGGAAACGGCTTCAGGCGGAAGCGGCTGAGTTGGAGAAGCTACGTAACGCCGGCGGACAGGATCAAGCGTCAGTTCGTTCAAAGCTGGCTCGCATTCAAGCGGAAATCGCGGCGGAACGAAAACGGTTGGACGAGGTCCGTCAGGAGGCCGCCGAACGCCAACGATCGTTTACCATCATTGCCTATCGCGGCCCCAACGGAACGCGACGACGACCGATCTACATCGAGTGCACACAGTCTGGGATCGTCATCCATCCGGAAGGGGTTGTGCTACAGCCAGCCGATTTTGCAGGTCCGCTGGGTCCCGGCAATCCTCTGGATGCGGCTTTGCGCACAATCCGCGAGCACTGGGCACGCGTCGAAGGCGAGGCCAATCATGGCGAGCCGTATCCCCTGCTGATCGTGCGCCCCGATGGAGCGGTTGCTTACACGATGGCTCGAGCAGCCATGGCTTCTTGGGATGACGAGTTTGGCTACGAGTTGGTTGATGCCGACATGATCTTGAAATACCCTCCCAGCGACCCTACCCTGCAACGCCTTCTCGAAGCCACCATCAAAACAGCCCGACAGCGTCAAGCAACGCTGGCGGCGGCCATGCCCAGCCGCTTTGACCGGACGGCCGAGCCAGGTGACTTCACCTTCCGTGAGCAACCAGACGAAGGCGGACACTCTCTTGGCGGAATTGGCGATGGAAGCGGGGCGGGTATCGGAGTTGGCACCGGCGGTGGTAGGAGACCGGGCAGGCGATCCCTCGGGGGCGATGACCGGTGGGCACATCAGGCCTCGAGGCCAGGAGGTGGACCGTCCGGCCAAAGACCACAGCCAGGGGCGGGGATGCGTCCAGGGCAAATGACCGGAGGACAGCGCGGCCAGACGGGCAGACCTAGTGGCGGTCAAACGGGTAGACCCGGCGGTGGCCAAGCGAGCGGGCCATCAGGTGGCCAAACAGGCGGACCATCAGGTGGCCAAACAGGCGGACCATCAGGCGGTCAACCGGGCAGACCTAGTGGCGGCCAAGCGGGTGGGGCGTCGGGCGCCCAAGCCGGTGGGTCAATGGGCAGCCAAGGAGCCGGAGCCTCGTGCAGTGCAAACGGTGCCGCGATGTCCAGCATGGCGAAGACGAAAGGGGCGAATTGGGCTCTGCCGAAGGTCGTGGCCCATTCCACCGGCATCACCAGGCCCATCGCTATCCAGTGTTATTACGACCGGCTCGTGATTTTGCCCGATCGAGGCGATCACGAGCAACCGCAAGTCATCCCCGTGGTTGGTTCCGTGCGAGGGTCGATCGAGCAGTTCGTTTCAACCGTTTGGACGCACATGGACGGTTGGGGGATGGCGGTTGCCGGCGGATACTGGAAACCAGTGCTAAAAATCTCGGTAGCACCCGGCGCAGATGACCGCTTTCGAGAGTTGGAGATTCTGTTGAAAGACAGCGGCATGGAAGTGGAAAGAAAATAGTCTTTGATGAGACGAGAAGCCCGACAACACGACGACGCACCCGGCCAGGATTCCTTTTTGGACATCGTTGCCAATCTGGTCGGTATCTTGATCATTTTGATCATAGTGATCGGCGCACGCGCCACGGACGCAATGGTCGAAGCGACGCCCGCCGACGCGGAGGCGGAAGACGATCCCGGCATCGACATCGCGGCTGCCCAAGCCGCGGCCAACGCGGTGGAAAGCGACATCCATCAAGTCGATGCCAAAATCAAACGCCAGCAATTCGAAATCGACTATCGTCGCAAAGAACGGGACAAGATCCTTGAGGTAATTGGGGCGGTCGAGGCGGATTTGAATCGGCAGCGAGAAGTGCTGGACGAAACCCAACGCCAACGTCTGGAGGCGGGGCGGAACGTCATGGTCGCACGGAACGAATTGGAGGATATGAAGGCATTCCGCCAGTCGCTCGAGAACTCCGTGCCGCCGCAAAACGTGATCAAGCACTTACCCACGCCAATGGCCAAGACGGTGTTTGGCACGGAGGTACATTTTCGACTCGACAACGGACGCGTGACTTATGTGCCCTGGGACGAGTTGGTCGGGAAGCTCAAACAAGAGGCTCCCCAGATCGTTTGGAAACTGAAAGACTCGCCGCGAGTCACCGAGACCATTGGGCCGGTGCGAGGCTTTCGAATGAAGTACACACTGCGGCATGGGAAGCAAGTACGGCCGATCGGCGGCGGCGCTGTGGCCATGCAGCAGCGTATTGAGCTCGATCGCTTCATGCTAATTCCGGTGCGCGAGGACTTGGGTGAGCCGCTCGAAGCTGCACTGCAAGAGCATTCCCAGTTCCGTTCCGTTCTCAGCCGTCACGATCCTGATCGCACCACAGTGACCGTGTGGGTGTACCCCAGCAGTTTTGGCCAGTTTCGTACGCTAAAGGAAGACCTGTTCCGACTAGGGTTCCTGGCCGCTGGCCGACCGATGCCTGAAGGCCATCCGATCGGCGGATCCCCCGATGGAAGCCGAAGTGCATCCCAGTAGGCATGTTCGCTGGGCCCCACACAAGAATCTGCACGCACGTGGCGCAACCGATGCCATTCGCACAACCGACGCGACGTGTCCGGACGGCATGTTGATTCGGCAACACCGTTTCAATCGGACGCCCTCACACTCTGTAGTAGCTTCGCAGGACACCTCCCGCCCGCCCAGCCCAACTAGTCTGGGAGCAGCAAGAACCAGAAACTCGCGATGTGCGGGTTTGGACGAATCCAATTGCTGTGCAGGCCAACTTGTTTTGTGTGCTATCTGCCTTGTCCACTGGACGATACATGCACCTGTCGAGAGCGGGAAGCGGGAAGTACAAGATTCGAAGGGTGGATGTCTATGGCTAAGAACACGTACCGAGTTGTCACACGGGAAAGCGACGGATCGATCCGAATTCGCGACTTTGATTCCGAGGAACAGCTTCTGAGGATGCATGTGAAAGTTGGCATCGACGACTGTAGCACCGATCTTGGGCTGCGAGGCAAACCGGTATTCCGCGGGCTGGTCGGTCCGATCCCGGACGGAAAAGGTATTGCCCGATACGAGTCGCCGGACGTTTTCGAGTCGATGACCAAAGACTGGGTGAGAGCCCCAATCAAGCGTCGGCGCCGCCGTTCGTCGGCTGAAATCAAAGCCACTTCGACAGATTCTTCTTCATAGAACCTATTTTCATTCATTTATCGCGAACATATTCCGGGTTCGCACATGCCAGACCCAGCGGCCGCACATCTATGGTCGCTGGGTCTGGCCTTTTCTTGGGCTCCTGCCGATGCTGGCCTTTCTGACCGAATGACACTGCATCGACGGTCCTGCGGTCGCCGTTCCTCTGCAATCCAACGCTGCAAGCGGCTCAAGCCCCTGTTGACTTCACAGCGAGCGACGAGGTTCAATACCGTTCACCATTCTGCTGTAGTGGGGCCGTGAACGGCGATCATCCAATCTCCAACGTCGCGCGAGGCTTTGAAGTGCTAAAAGAGTTGGTTCTGCTGGCATTGGCGGGCGCCGCAGGTGCGGTTGCCCGATACGGGCTGTCGGGCGCTGTCCAGAACATGTGCGGAGAGAGATTCCAATGGGGGACGCTGGCGGTCAATGCCATCGGGTGCTTTTTGTTTGGCGTCGTCTGGGCGCTGGCCGAGGATCGTATGATCATCAGTGGGCAGACACGCATCATCGTGCTGGCAGGTTTCATGGGGTCGTTCACCACGTTCTCGACGTTCGCGTTCGAGACCAGCAAATACATCAATGATTCGCAATGGACCTTGGCGGTGGCGAATCTGGCGGCCCATAACCTGATCGGTTTGTGTTGTGTGGTGCTCGGATTGGCTACCGGTCGCTTGCTTTGATTGCCATTCAATGAGGATCGAGACATGAAGCTTCCCCGAGAGGCCAAACTTCTTCGGATTTTCGTTGGTGAAAGCGACAAGTACAAAGGCCGCCCCTTGTACGAGGCGATTGTCCAAGAGGCCCGCCACCGCGGTTTAGCAGGGGCCACCGTGCTTCACGGCACGGTCGGGTTCGGCGCCAGCAGTCGCATCCATACGGCAAAGATTCTGCGTCTATCAGAAGACCTGCCGATGGTCGTCGAGATCGTCGATGAAGAAGAGAAGATTAACGCGTTCCTGCCGGACCTGGACGACATGATCGGCGAAGGGCTCGTGACGATGGAGAAGGTGGAGGTCCTCGTCTACCGCCACAATTCGCAACAGTAACACGAAGTAAAAACGGTCAGCCATCAGCGGTCAGCTTTCTGCCCCAGATTCCCCAATCCGACTGATGCATGTGCCTGACCGCTGATAGTTGGAGGCCGACCGCTCGGCATTGCCTTTGACTAGCCGAGATGGGGGTGGAAGGTTAGAATAGCGTGTAAGGCTTGGTCACAACATGGATGGTTTCGATCGGCCGGCGTCTCGTTTGAATCGCCTCCGACCCTTTCCAGGAGAGAAATCCATGTTGAAACTGATCAATCGTATTGCTTTGGCGTTGCTCGCCAGCGGTCTGGTGTTCTTTCTGGCGGCCGACAGTGCGCAGGCCCAACGGCCGATAGCGGTCACCGCGTACTATCCACCACAGCCGGTAGTATCGTACTTTCCGGAACGGCGTGGTCTGTTCGGCCAAAGGGTCGTCTATCGCCCGGCGCTCTCGTATGCCGCTCCGGTCGTGTCGGCCGTACCCGCACCACCTCCGGTGGTCGTCGCACCGGCACCCGTGACGACGTATTACGCACCTTCTGCAGCGGTAACGACATATCGTGTGCCGTCCGTTCCGGTGACCACATACTATGCGCCTGCACCCGTTGTTGTGGCGCCAGCGCCCGTCACGGTGCGTTACCGACCGGCGCCGGTCGTTACCTACTATCCTCCCGTCGTATATCCATAATGACGCTTCCGACGCTGCCGTTGGCCCAACTGCCGGCCAGACGACCGGAGAGTCACAAAGGTGATTTCGGGCGCGCGCTGCTGGTTGGCGGTTCGCGAGGCATGAGCGGTGCCATTGGACTGGCGGGCATCGCCGCGTTGCGAGGTGGTGCGGGACTGGTGACGCTGGCTGTGCCGGACGTTTGCCTGGACGTTGTCGCATCGTTCGAACCGTCGTACATGACGACTCCGTTGCCCAGCGATGATGCGGGTAGAACCGCCTTGGCGGCAAATGACGTCATCGCCCAGTTGTCAGCCGGCGCCACTTGTCTCGCTTGCGGTCCGGGACTTGGCCGGTCTGATGAGTTAACCGAGCTGGTCGGCGCGCTCTACGAAAACGCTACACAGCCGATCGTCTTCGACGCCGATGCCTTGAATGCACTTTCGTCCAGATCCGCGGGCTTGTCTTCGCCCGGCGGCCCCCGAATCCTGACGCCCCATCCCGGAGAATTTCGCCGACTGATCAGAGATGAAGCATCCAAGTTTTCCGTGGAGTCACTGCGAGACCAAGCCATCCAGATGGCTGGTGAGCACGGTGTGGTGGTGGTTCTGAAAGGCCACCGCACACTGGTTACCGATGGCGATCGCGTGACCTACAACACTACCGGCAATGCCGGCATGGCCACAGGCGGCTCCGGTGACGTTCTGACAGGACTGATCGCGGCGCTCGTGTGCCAAGGCTTGTCGCCGTTCGAGGCGGCGCAGCTCGGCGTCCACATTCACGGTCGGGCCGGCGACTTGGCCGCCGAAAAGCTGGGCCAAGTCTCCATGATAGCAAGCGACCTGGCGGATCATCTGCCGGGAGCACTTCGTCGACTGGACGCGTGAGCCCGTCGAGTTGATCACCTTGACGCGAGTGGGCAGGGTGGAGGCGAGCGATGGAAATGGCGTACCAGCCGCTGGGGACTACTCTTCATTCCGTTAAGCTACCGGCCCTGCCGGTTGTGGGAGACAAGAAAGGTGCAATGCTTGGGGGGATGAGCGAACTGAGCCCGATCAGTGCTCGCACGCGTTCCGCGGCGTATGCACTCGCGGTAAGTTGCCAGGCAAGCACGTTCTATGCTCGTTATTCCTCGGTCAGGGCGATTCCCTTCTCCTTCAGAAACGCACCGAACTGCGTGTCCGCACTTTTGATGTGTTTGACAAGCCAGTTGGCCAAGAGGGTATTTATGGAATCGGTCAGTGGGCGAGTTACGCCCTCTTCTTCGAAATCCTGTACGAGATTGTTCAGCGCGCGCGTCAACTCTTCATGTTCCGCCTTGTGTTCTTCCAGGCCAGGATAGGCGTTCGCTGACATACTCTTCTCTTCGGTCGAGAAGTGAAACTCCGTGTAGTCGGCAAGGAAGTCGAGTGTGTTGGCAATTTGCGAAGAAGGGTGTCCGGATTCAATTGCCTCGACGACGCTATTGAAACGATCGAACCAGGTCTTGTGTTGATCATCGATCGATTCTATGCCAACTGACAGACTGTCTTCCCATTGCATCTTTTCCATATGGCCATTCTCCTCTTCGCGTTGCACTTAAAATCGGCCCCGAGTCATCCTGCAAGGAGCCCCAACACATGCTGGTGCCCGTTTTCGTGCAGAAGGGCCGCCGTGTCAAGCCGACCGATCGATTGGGGCGCAGGGCATTGAGTTTGCTTTCCGCTCTTCTGACGGCCAATAGGATTCGCGATGCCATCCCGTGCTCACACATCCGATGAGTGGTGGAACCTGACTCGGGAACGGATTGTTTGCATCGTGCCTGCGTCGCTGTGGGGTTTTCGTGCCGTTGGGAGCCCACGGCTTGATTGTCCACGTCGAACCTATCGGCCACGCGTTGATTTGCTTCTCCATTAGCCTGATTGCCTCTTCCTGGCTGGCGGCCTCCACCACCCATCGGCCTTCAGGCCGGTAGGGCGAAGTGTCCGGCGATTTGGCGCAGATCACGTACCGCATGGCCCTGGTGCCTCCTGGCAAACGCAGCAATCCGTAGTCGGAGAGAAACGACCGTCAACGATCAAGGCTGCTGGAAGAGAAAAGGCGGGCCGCACGATCGTCAAACGAAACAGTTGCTCGTGCGGCCCTTGGCCGCCCCCAACTCCAGGAGCCAATGGGAGGTCGGCCAATATAATTCTAGGGTCGCACGCATACAGGGAAATGCGTCGAATTCGTTACGAGCCCATGACCCTTTTGAGGCGTAGAGCTGGGCTGATGTGAGCACGGACCTGAACACGACGAGTGTGCCCCAGCAAATGGAAAACGTTGGGCTGCAGGCTTGCTCGGCGAATGGTGGATACCGGGAGCGGTCGATAGCCGACTGCGTTGGTGCCTGGGTTGAAATGTCCATCTAAGGACAACTCAAGAGGAACCACACGTGAAGACACTTGTGAAGTTCGAGGGGCGTGACCAAGGACAAGGCACGCTGAGGATAGAAGGGGAAAAAAGGCCCAGCACCGCATTACAGTCAAAAAGTTTTCTTGTTGTTCGGTAGCCGGGCCGTATGAATATGTATCGGCAACCGTCGTGGGCTGGCTTGATGGAAACAGAAAAGGCCGCCGCAGGATGGTGGGCCTGCGACGGCCACTGAAGGAGATTGACTTTATGAGTATCGGCGAAGCAGCAATGGTCGCTTTATAAAGAAAACGAGCGGGGCCACGTCACTTGCGTTTCGTGGTCGAAAGGACTACCGCGACAATGGCTGCGATCGCGAATACAGCCAAGCCGGCGAGAACTAGCAGCCAGATCGGGAACCCACTGGCCATTGCGGTAATCCTTGAAAAAAGCCCGCATCAGCGAGAGGTGTGCCTTCCTCGCTGACGCGGGCAGATAAGTGAATAGACCAACGGTAGCACACTGGAGGCTCGATTGCAACAAAATCGCCCGTCGGCAAGCCGGGAATTCTCCTGAAGAACAGACGGAGCCCCAAAATGCCCTGAGGACGGTGGACGGGAAAATACGACTCAGTCGGTATCGTGCGCTACGGAGAGGCCACGCCAGCGGTCTTGGCCATGCACCGTGTTTCCCACCTTCTTCGTGGTCTATGGGGGCGTGCTGCCAGAGGATATAATGCCGAGGCAAGCAGGCAGGCTGCTGCAAGTCTGCCGCCGCGGGAATCGCCGCCGGGCCACAACGTGAAGTCGTTCGAGGAGGAACAAATGGCAGAGCTGAAGACGGAAGACCGCGATGGCGTTTTGGTTGTGCATTTCGCCGATCCCGAGTTGAACGATGACATGCGCATCAAGGAGATCGGTTCGGAGTTGGAGGAACTGGCATCGAACGCGCCGGGTAAGAAAATATTGATCAGCTTCGATGGTGTGTTGTTCATGAGCTCGTTGATGTTTGGTCAACTCGTACTCATGAAGAAAGTGTGCGACGCGAAAGATGTCGCACTCAGGCTTTGCGATGTTGGTGATGAACTGGGATTGATCTTCAGGACCCTTCAACTCGATACGTTCATCGAAATTCGCGATGACGAGTCATCGGCACTGGCATCGTTTCAATCGGATTCGTCGGCGCCTGCTAAAACGAGTCCGTCGGACTCGGCCGAGAGCTACCGGGCAGCGGCCGAACAGGGCGATGCAACCGCGCAATACGCGTTGGCCAAATGCTTTGAGGCGGGACGCGGCGTGCCGCAAGACTTCGCAGAGGCATTTGGGTGGTGCGAAAAAGCAGCGATCCAGGGACATGCCGACGCTGAGCACATGATGGGCGAGTGCTATGCCTACGGGATGCACGTTCCCCAGAACTATGAAGAAGCCCTGAATTGGCATGAAAAGGCGGCGCGACAGGGGAATCCGGATTCGCAGTACATACTCGGCTTGTCCTACAACCACGGTCTCGCCGGCACTGAAGATCACGATGCGGCTGCCGAATGGTACCGTCAAGCCGCATCACGGGGCCACTCGGCCGCGCAGAAGGCGCTCGAAGAGCTGGAATCTAGCTGACAATTATCGCTGCACGCTACTCGTGATGGACCGGAGTGGAACTGCGATAATGAGATGTGGCAGGAGTGGCCGCAAATCTGAATAGTTGACGCAGGCTGAACTACTTATTAGCCTTCTTGAGTGCTTTCTTGACCTTGCGATAGGTTCTTCTCGATCTCTTGCCGAGCCGCGTAACCGCCTGAAGGCACACGCCAACGATCAGAGCGAGCATGACAGCGTATTCGACGGCGGTCGGCCCAGCTTCGCTCACGAGGAACCCTTTGGTTCTCTTGAATGACAATGTAAGCATCGAACGCCTGGACATCATCATCGGCGACTGTTGGTTGTTGTTTTCGTCTCTGCGACGGCATTGCGTTTTCTTTTCGGGACT
Organism: uncultured Pirellulaceae bacterium; assembly: GCA_964617665.1. GTDB lineage: Bacteria > Planctomycetota > Planctomycetia > Pirellulales > Pirellulaceae > JADHUC01. Next base: position 839 of record CAZUAH010000082.1, on the reverse strand, counting down.
CATCGCTCACTCGTTCCGTAGTTCAGAAGGTAATGGGAGACTGCCCGCTGCACCGGCACCGAAATGCGACTTTTTCAACCATGCGTTGCAGAAAACACGCCGCAAGCGAATGCGTTGAAACTCGCGACGCACCAGAAGAATTGGGATACCCGAAAGACGGGGCTCTAACGCGTCAAGACCCGCCCGGGGGCAAGTCTGCTACTTCCCCGCCTCGACGGCTTCCAGAGTGCTCTGTTCCGTCACGCTACCTTCCGCAGCGTCCAAGCGTTTCAGCAAATCGTTGATCTGGTCTGCCAAGTCTTGCCAGTGGTCGCCAGTGCGAAAACGTATCGATTCGACGGATTCGCCGCGAGCCAGGCGCCGCAGGTCGGTACGTAGGCGATAGATGGGGCCGGCGAATCGATGAGTTACTCTTAGCGTGTCATAAAGTACGAATGGCAACAAGACAACCAGCATTGCCAGGATCGGCCAGTGCTCGCTGCAGACGGAGCCAACGCGCTGGATGAAGAAGTGGTTTGGATCAAGGAATGTCTGCACGAGCGCCAGCCCAAGTATGCCAAACCCCACGCAGCACGCCCAGTAGATGAATACCCGCGCGAGAATGGCGCCTTGCACATGAGAATCGACAAACAGTCGTTTTCGTTTGAATTCTGCCATAGTTCGCACTCCACTAAAGGCGAATCGCAATCCCTGTCAATTCACAATCGTCTAATTGGTTTGTTCTCACGAGATTCAACCGCCGTTCGTCGCATTGCCAATGCGATCGGAACTGTCTTCGAGGCTACTGTTCCGGCGGCCCAGATTCTCTTCACGATTGGGGATCATTTTGAGGGACTCCA